>DATJVB010000020.1:0-13260 GCA_035502055.1 Thermoplasmata archaeon
CGACCGGGGCGACGAGCGGGCCCCCCGCCGCCCAGTAGAGGAGGAGTCCGAGGAGCGCCGTCGACGCCGCGCCCGCGACGGCCCACAGCTCGCCGAGGGCGGAGACCCCGCCGTTCGTCCCGGCGGCCACGGCGGCGCCCGACACGAGGCTCCGGGCCCGTCCGGACAGGACCCCGAACTCGCTCGCGAACGTATCGGACGCCCCGAAGGCGAGCGCCGCCGCGAACAGGACCTCGAGCCCGCCGGCCGGGAGGACCGCGGGCCAACCCCAGGCGACGAGGGCGAGCGCGGTCGGGATCGTGATGTGCGCGAGGACGTTCGACACGCCCCGCTCGCCGTGGGTGCCCTCCTGCAGCCGCGCCGCCTGCTTCAGCTCGAACCCGTACCGGGTCGCGAGGACGCTCCCGAAGACGAACAGGACGAGGAGCGCGAGGAATGGCCATCCGGCGAGGAGGAGGATCGCGGAGCCGAACGCCGCGGCGACCACCCCGGCGGGGCGGGTGAGCGCCCCGGCGGCGACGGCGACGGCCGCGAGGAGCGCCGTCGCAGCGACGCCGGCGACGGCGGTGAGCGGATCGAAGGGCACGGGGGACCCCGGCGCGGACGCCTGCGGCGCCCTGAAAAGGTTGCCGGTCACCCCCGTCCCAGGAGGCGGTGGACCGCCCCCTCGAACGAGAGCGCGACGATGTCGGGCGTCGCCCCCGTCGCGGCGAGCTCCGCCTCCACGCTCGCGAGGTGGCCCGGGGGGACGGCGATGGCGGTCTCGAGCCCGAGTTTCTCCCCGGCCTCCACGTCGAGGGCCCGGTCGCCGATGATCGCGCTCCCGGAGAACGAGATGCCGAGCTCTTGGGCCGCGGTCTTGAACAGTAGCGTGCCCGGCTTCCGGCACGCGCATCCGCGCTCCGGCGCGTGCGGGCAGTAGTAGAACGCGTCGAGCCCCGCTCCCTCCGCGGTGAGGCGGTCGTTGAGCCGCCGGTGGATCCGCTCGACGTCCTCCACCCGATAGAAGCCGCGGTCGACGCCGGACTGGTTGGTGACGCACACGAGCAGGTACCCGTGCGCCCGCAGGCGTCGCAACCCGGGAACCACCCCGCGGAAGATCTCGAGCCGGTCCGCGTCGGCGAGGTAGTGGAGATCGGGGTTCAGCGTGCCGTCCCGGTCGACGAACACCGCCCGGTGGCGCACCGTCGGGGATCGCCCGGGTTCCGAGGGTCCCGACATGCCTCCGACCAGCCGGGACGGAGATAAGAGATGAGCCGGGCCGGCTCTCCTCGGCCCACGTCCGATCCCGTCGACCCGTCGCGCGAGCGGGCGCTGGAGGAGGCGCTCCGGCGGAGCGCGGGGGAGCTCCTCGAGGGCGGGGGCGACGTGACCGTGCTGTTCTCGGGAGGGGTCGACTCCGCGATCGTCGCCGAGCTCGCCCGCCCGGCGGATCCCCTCCTCCTCACCATCGGGACGGACGGGGCGCCCGATCTGTCGGCCGGGCGCGACGGGGCCGCGACGCTCGGGCTCCGGCACCGGGCGATCGTCGTCCCGGAGGCGAGGGTCCGGGAGGCCCTCGAGCGGTGGAACGACGTGCTCGACCGACTACCGGGGCCGGCCGTCTCCGTGCTGGTCGCGACCGCAATCGCCGCCGAGGCCGCGCCGACCGAGCGGGTGCTCTGCGGCCAGGGGGCGGACGAGCTGTTCTTCGGCTACGCGCACTTCCGGGGGTTGGCGGGGAGAGCCCTCGCCGACCGCCGGCGCGACGACCTCGCCGCGCTCCGGGACCGGGAGTGGCCCACGGCCCTCGACGTCGGCCGCCGGCTCGGGCGTCGCCTCGGCTCGCCGTTCCTCGACCCGCGGGTCATCGAGGCCGCGTTGGCGCTTCCCCTGCCGGATCGCGTCGCGGAGGGGACCCCGACCAAGGCCCCGCTCCGGCGGATCGCCCGGCGCGTGGGCGTGCCGAGCGAGATCGCCGAGCGGCCGAAGCGCGCGTTCCAGTACGGGAGCGGGATCGACCGGATGGTGCGCGCGCTCGAGCGGTCGGGCTCCCGCCCTCGCGCCGCTCCGGCCCCGACATCGCGCGGGTCCCCGCCTCCCCCCGGAGGGCCCGGAGCAGCCTCGGGGCGTCCGTCACAATGAACCGTGCGCCGCCGTGCCGGAGGAACTCGACCCCCGCCCGGACCTTCGGGGCCATCGACCCCTCGCCGAACTCCCCCGCCGCGAGGTACCCCTCGAGCTCGTCGCGCGTCGTCGACTCGAGCCACCGCTCCCACGGTTTGTGGAAGCCGACGGCGATCCCGGGGACGTCGGTCACGATCGCGAGCGTGTCGGCCCGGACCTCCCTCGCCACGAGGGCCGCGGTCCGGTCCTTGTCGATCACGGCATCGATGCCGTCGAACCCCCCGCCCCGGCGACGGACGACCGGGATCCCGCCTCCGCCCGTCACGACGGGCACCCAGGGCCTCCGGGGCCGGACGTCGAGGAGACGGCGGACGAGCGGTCCCTCGAGCCACCGGAGCGGGGCCGGCGACGGCACGAGGCGTCGCCAGCCGCCCCGGGCGGCGTCGTAGGCGAGCACCCACCCGGACCGCTTGCGAAGGAGACGCGCCTCCGTCTCCGCATAGTACCGCCCGATCGGCTTCGTCGGCCGCCGGAACGCAGGGTCGCGGCGATCGACCTCGACGCGGCCGAGGATCGCCGCGACCGGGACCGGCGGTCGAAGTCCCGCGAGCGCCGTCCCGAGCTCCTGCAGGACGAGGTAGCCGATCTCCCCTTCCGACTCCGCCCCCAGGACGAACAGCGGGGCCGGCGGAACCTCGCGTTCCGCCAGTTCCGAGGCGCGCAGCAGCGCCCCCACCTGGGGGCCGTTGCCGTGCGTCACCACGAGCTCGTGGCCCTCGGCCACGAGCTGCGCGAGCGCGCGCGCCGTCGGCCGCATCTGGCCGACCGCTTCCGTCCACGACCCGTCGCCCCCGGCCCGGTTGAGAGCGTTGCCGCCGAGCGCCACGACGACCCGGGCCACAATGGTTCCCGCCCCACCGACGCGCCGTCGTCCCTTTAACGCACCGCGCGGGCGCGCCGGCGGGACCGCGCGCGCTCCTCGCCGGCACGCCTATATACCCGGCCCCGGCTCGCCGGCCGTGTCGGACCCCTCGGGCCCCCTCTGCCCGCTCGAGTTCCGCTACGGCCGGCCGGACGTCCGCGCCCTGTTCTCGCGCGAGGCCCGCCTCGCCCGCGCACTCCGCGTGGAGGCGGCCCTCGCCGACGCCGAATCCGCGTTCGGGCTCATCCCGGCCGACGCCGCCCGGGCGATCGGCGAGGCGGCGAACGACGGCCGGGTCACCCTTTCCCGGGTCGACGAGCTCGAGGCCGAGCTCAAGCACGACGTGATGGCGATCACCCGAGCCCTCGCCGAGGCGGCGGGGCCGGCGGGCGCCTGGGTCCACCTCGGCGCGACCTCCGCCGACATCACCGACACCGCGCTCGCCCTCGAGCTCCGGGACGCGGTCGCCGTCCTCCAGGACGACCTGCGCGCCCTCCTCGGGGTCCTCGCGGCCATCGCCGAGCGAGAGCGGGCCACGCCGGAGGTCGGCCGCACCCACGGGCAGCACGCGGTGCCGATCTCCTTCGGGTACAAGATCGCGGTCGGAGCGGCGGAAATCGCGCGCCACCGCCGGCGGCTCCGGGAGCTCCTCCCCCGGCTCGCCGTCGGCAAGATGGCGGGGGCCGTCGGGACCGGGGCGGGCTTCGGGTCCGCGGCGGCCGACGTGGAGTCCCGCGTGATGGCGTCCCTTGGGCTCGTCCCCGACGAGGCCCCGACGCAGATCGTCGGGCGGGACCGGATCGCGGAGTTCACGAACTGGCTCGCGCTCGTCGCCGGTACGGCCGAACGGCTCGCGACGGAGGTCCGCAACCTCCAACGGACCGAGATCGGCGAGGCGTCGGAGGCGTTCGACGAGGGCCGGCAGGTCGGCTCGTCGACGATGGCGCAGAAGCGGAACCCGATGCTGGCCGAGAACGTGACGTCCCTCGCCCGACTCGTCCGGGCGTTCGCGCTCCCCCCGCTCGAGAACATGGTGCAGTGGCACGAGCGCGACCTCGCGAACAGCGCCAACGAGCGGATCGTGCTGCCCCATGCCATCGTGCTCGCGGACGACATCCTCACCAAGCTCGCGTCGCTGTTCGAGGGGCTCGAGGTCCACGCCGACCGCATGACCGAGAACCTCGCGCTCGCCGGCGGCGCGGCGATGACGGAGAGCCTCCTCCTCGCCCTCACCCGGGCCGGCGTGCCGCGCAGCGAGGCCCACGAGATCCTTCGCCGGCTCACCCGGGACGGTTCGCACGGGGGGTCGCTCGCCGAGCGGGCCCGGAAGGAGCCGGCGATCACCGCCCGCCTGTCCGCCGGGGAGATCGACCGTCTCGTCGACCCCCGCACCTACGTCGAGGCGGCCGCGCAGAAGACCGACCGCGTGCTCGCCGAGATCCGACGCGACCTCGGGGAGTAGCCGTGGACCGCCGGCCGACGCGGCCCGGCCCCTGGTCGGCGGAGCTCGAGCTGGCCGCGGATCGCCCGACGGCGACCCGCCTCGTGCGCGCCCTCGCCCCCGAGGCCGCGCGCGAGGTGCCGCGCGCCCGGACCGCGCTCGCGCTCCGGAAGGGCGGTCTCTCGATCCGCCTCGAGGCGGCCGAATCCGGCGCGATGCGCGCCGCGCTCAACACGCATCTCGGCTGGATCGCGCTCGCCGTGGCGACCGAGGTCGCGGCGCGTTCCGCGGCCGTCGCGCCGGCGCGCCCAAAGGGCTTATCTTGAACGCCCGGTGACCGCTCCCGTGGCCCTGCCCGCGAAGCTCCAGAACGACCTCAAGCAGTTCCAGCGGCTCCAGCAGGATCTCGCCGGGCTCTCCCAGCAGCGGCTCCAGATGGACCTCAAGCTCCGCGAGACCACCCACACGCTCGACGAGCTGAAGGGCCTGCCCGAGGACGCGACGCTCTACCGCCCCATCGGGGGCCTCCTCGTGAAGGCCGCGGGCCGCGCCGAGGTCGAATCGCTCCTCACCGAGGAGAAGGAGACCCTCGAGGTCCGCGTGAAGGCGCTCGAGCGGCAGGAGAACCACCTCAAGGAGCGGTACACGACGATGCAGCGCGAGCTGAGCGATGCGCTGCAGGCGGCCGGCGCGACGGTGACGTCCGAGCCGTCGTCCGGCTGACCCGCGGAACGGTCGATCCGTCTCAGACCGAGCGGTGGATCAGTCGCTCGGCGATCTCGGAGAGCAGCGGACGCGCCGGCGCGCGCAGCGCGCGGCTCGAGCCGATCCGCCGGAGCGCGCGGCGGTGGAGGGCCCGGATCCGCCGCTCGGAGTAGTCGAGGCTGCCGGTCGCGCGGATCGCCTCGCGGGCCGCGTCCACCTCGGCGGGCGTCGCCCCGGGCCGGCCGAGGACGCGCGCGAGGGCCGCGCGCTGGCCCTCCGACCCGACAGTCCACGCCCGCACGACGAGGAGCGTCCGTTTCCCCTCGACGAGGTCGTTCGCGCTCTTGCCGGAGCCGCCGTCGTCGAACCCCGCCCCCAGGACGTCGTCGCGGAGCTGGAACGCGGTGCCGACGTCGAGCCCGATCCTGTCGAGGTCCGCGAGGAGCGCCGGTCGGGCCCCTCCCAGGATCGCCCCGAGCCGGAGCGGGGCCGCGACGGTGTACACGGCGGACTTGAGCCGGTGCACCGTGAGGACGTCGCGTTCCGACACCTCCCCCACGGGCCGGGCCCCGTTCGCGATGTCGAGCAGCTGCCCGTACGCGGTCTCGCGGGTCATCCGGACGTACTCGCGGAGTGCGGCGATCGTCCGCGCGGGCGGGGCCGGGGCCGCGAGGAGCCCGTCGACGGTGAACGGCTCCTCGAGGTCGCCGAGGGTGATCCCGATGCCGGTCCCGAACGCGTCGGCGGTTCCGGTCTCCTCGGCGCCCGGGAAGCGCCCGGCGAACGCGCGGTGGAGCGTCGGGCCGCCCCGGCGGGTCTCCGCGTGGTCGATGATGTCGTCGTGGATGAGCATCCAGCTCTGGAACTGCTCGAGCGCGGCCGCGGCCGGCAGCGCGGGCGCGGGGTCCCTCCCCGTCGCGATCCAGTAGCCCGCGAGGAGGAGGAGCGCCCGGAACCGCTTGCCGCCGCGGAGCGTGAACTCCTCGACCGCCTCGAGGTAGGGGCGGAATGCCCGCCCCGCCCGGCGGCGCTCCTCGCGGAACGCCGTTCGGAGCCCGGCCTCGAGAGGCGCGCGGAACCGGCCCAGGTCGTCGAACTCCACGAGGCTCCCGCCACTCGAGAGTCTAGATATTAATGAGGCCGCCCCTAGACGCGTCGATGCCGTCCCCGGCGTTCTCCGAGCTCGTGAGCCGGCTCATCGAGGCGATGGGCCAGCAGATGAGCACCGTCCGGACCCTCCCGGAAGGGTTCCTCCTGGTCACGGGCGACGGGTTCCGGTACGCCTTCCTCGAGGATCCGGCCGAGGTCTCCCTCGGCAGCATCGAGCGACTGCTGGGGGAGGCCGGCGACCGTCCCCAGTCGGTCGCCGTGCTCACCCCGGGCCACCTCCCGCTCGCCCTCGGCGAGGCGGTGCGGACGCGGGGGGGGAGCGTCATCGACGGGGCCCGGTTCGCCGAGCTCGCCCGGGGGCTCGACCTCGGGAGCTTCCTCGGCGACGAGCCCCGCGCCCCGCCGGTTCGACCTCACCCCCGCCTCCTGCCGAGCGCGCTCCAGCTCGAGGAGGCGATGCGCCGCGCGAGGAACTGGTTCGACTGGGGCGTCCCGATCCTCGCCCTGCGCTTCTACCGCCACGCGCTCGCGTCGAAGCCGGACTTCGGTCCGGCCCGCATCGGCGTCGGCCGGTCGCTCCTCGCCCTCGGGCTTCTCGACGAGGCGGACCGGGCGTTCGACGAGATCCTCGCCTTCCACCCCGGCGACGTCGAGGCCCGGTTGGGGAAGGCCGCGGTCCTCGGCGGCCGGGGCCGCACGGGCGAGGAGGTCCGCGCGTACCGCGCGATGCTCGACGAGGGCGTCGACCGCCTCGAGGTGCGGGCGAGCCTCCTCGCCGCCCTCGTGGCCGATGGCCGGTGGGCCGACGCCCGGGAGGAGGTCGAGCGGATCCTCTCGGAGCATCCCGAGGACCCGCAGTTCCGCTTCCTCCACGCGGTCACGCTGTGGCGGACCGCCATGACCGAGGAGGGGGACCGGGAGCGGGACCGGGCCCGCGCGTTCGGGCTCCCCTTCGACCGGGAGCGGTCGCTCTCCGAGCACCTCGGTCTTCCGCCGCCGACGCCGCCGTCGGGGGGAGGCGCTCCGGCGCCCCGCGAGGCCGGGGAGCGCCCCGCCCCCAAGACCAAGCCGCCGGCGCCCCGGCGCGGAAGGCCCCGCCCGCGCGCCGCCGCCCCGCCGAAACGCCGCCGCAAAGCTAAGTAGCGCGGCCCGCGGTCGGCGACGCGCAGGAAGGGCCGTGCGCGTGGTGTCGCTCCTGCCGAGCGCGACCGAGATCGTCTGCGCGTTGGGCGAGCAGGAGAGCCTCGTCGGGCGCAGCGCCGACTGCGATTATCCCGACACGGTTCGATCGGTGCCCGTCGTGATGCGCCCTCGGGAGGTGCGCGACGACGAGGGTTCGGACGCGATCGATGCGCGCGTCCGTCGTTCCCTCGCCCGCCGGGAGAGCCTTTACACCCTCGATGTGGAGCGTCTCGCCGGGCTCCGGCCGGACCTCATCCTCACGCAGGACCTGTGCGCCGTCTGCTCGGTCACTCCGGCCGAGGTCTCCGCCGCCTGCGCGCGGGGGCGGATCGAGCCGCGGCAGCTCAGTCTCGATCCGAGACGGCTCGCCGAGGTGTGGGAGTCGGTCCGCGCCGTCGGCGACGCGATCGACCGTGGGATCGACGGGGCGCGGCTCGCGGACCGGCTCGCCGACCGGGTCCGCCCGACGGGCGCCGCACGCCTCGGGCGCGTCGCGGTCGTCGAATGGCTGGACCCGCCGATCCTCGCCGGGCTGTGGACCCCGGATATCGTGCGGGCCGCCGGAGGCGAGCCGGTCGGCCCGGCCGCCGGAGCGCCCGGGGAGCGCACGACGTGGGCGGACCTCGCCGCCGCGGACGTCGACCGGCTGGTCGTGTCGCCCTGCAGCTTCTCCGTCGAGCGGACCCGGACCGAGATCGACCGGCGGCGGACCGTTCGCGACGGGATCGCGTCGGTGACCCCCGACGGTCGCGCGCTCCTCGTGGACGAGGCGTTGTTCAGCCGGCCCGGCCCCCGCCTCGCGGATGGCGTGTCGCTCCTCCGGAGGCTCCCCGAGGGGCCCGCGCCGGCGCCCGGGGCGGCGATCGCATGGTCGCCGACGGGGGGGTGACGTCCCGCCGCATGGCGAACTGGACCCCGAACCCGAGCTACTGGACCGGGTCGATCCCCCGCGAACGGCACCGGATCACCACCTCTCCGACGGAGGTCGCGCACCTCGTGATCGCGTTCCTCGTGCTGACGATCGACCTCACCCTCATCTGGGAGTACCTCTGGCTCGGCGTCATCCCGGGCGGCTTCCGCGCCGGCGCGGCCGCGCAGGCCGTCGCCTTCGCCGTGACCGCGGCGTTCACCGGGTTCATCGCCCACGAGATGGCCCACAAGGTCGCCGCGCAGCGGTACGGATTCTGGGCCGAGTTCCGGATGTCCCCGGTCGGACTCCTCCTGTCGCTCGTGACCGCGTTCGCGGGCGTCCTCTTCGCGGCGCCGGGGGCGACGGTCGTGAGCGGCATGGGCGACGTGCGCGAATGGGGCCGCACGAGCCTCGCCGGCCCGCTCCTCAACCTCGTCGAGGGGACGGCGTTCCTCGCCGCGGGGGCCGCGGTCTGGTTCGACTCCCACGCCCGCTTCGTCGCGGCCGAGCTCCTCCTGCTCGCCCTGTTCAACGGCTGGTTCGCGGCGTTCAACTTGATCCCGTTCGGTCCGCTCGACGGCCGCAAGGTCCTCCGGTGGAGCCGCCTCGGCTGGGCGGTCTCGTTCGCGGTCTCCCTCGGGTTCACGGTCGGGGTGCTCGCCCTGTGGGCGGAGGGGATCCCCCCCTTCTAGGGAGCGCCATGGGCGGGCCGGTCGTCGTCGAGCTCGGCGAGGGGCGTCTCCTCCTCGATCTCGACTTCCGAGACCACGAGGGACTGGTCGGCGCGTACCTCCTTCCGAGGCCCGAGGGGTACGCCCTCGTCGAGACTGGACCCACCAGCTGCCACGCCGCGCTGCTGGCGGGGCTCGATCGGGCCGGCGTCGAGCGCGCCCAGGTGACCGAGGTGTTCGTCACCCACATCCACCTCGACCACGCGGGGGGCGTCGGCGCCCTCGCGGCGGCCCTTCCTCGGGCCACGTTCTACGCGCACGAGTCGGGGGTCCGTCACCTCGTCGACCCGTCGCGCCTCTCCGAGAGCGCCCGACGCGCCTGGGGCCCCGCCTCCGACCGGCTGTGGGGAGCCGTCGTCCCGATCGCCGCGGATCGGATCCGCGCCGTCGTCGGCGGGGAGCGATGGCCGCTCGCGCGGGGCGAGCTCGTGGTCGTCCCGACGCCGGGGCACGCGAAGCACCACGTGAGCTTCGTCGACACCGGGACCCGGTCGATCCTCGCCGGGGACTCCGCCGGCGTCTGGGTCGAGGGGCTCGCCCGGCCCCGACCCGCGATCCCCCCGCCGGACCTCGATCTCGAGGCCCTGTACGCGAGCCTCGACCGGATGGTCGAGGCGCAACCGGAGCGGATCCTGTTCACGCACTTCGGGCCCGCGCCCGGCGCGGTCGACACGCTCGTCGAGTACCGACGGACCGTGGAATCGTGGAGCCGGGTCGGGCTCGAGGCGGCGCTCGAGTCGCCCACCGTCGAGCACGTCGCGGCCCGGCTCGAGGCGTTCGAAGCGGACGCGGCGGCGCGCTCCGGCCGGCCCGCGCCGGCCGAGGACCGGGGCGGCCTCGTCTCGGGCTATGACCTGGCCGCGCAGGGGCTGCTGCGGTACTTCCGGACGCACGGGCGGATCGGGTGAGCCCATCGTCGGCGCCGCGGGGCCGGGCGGCCCCGGGTCCGACCCTCGCCCTGTTCGGCGCGCGGGTCGTGTACGCGCTCAACTGGTACAACGTGGGGGCGATCCTCCCGCTGCTCCGTATCCATCTCGGCGCGGACGCCGCCGCGCTCGGGATCGTGCTCGGCGCGTTCCTCGTCGGCGTGGGACTGTTCCAGGTCCCGGCGGGGATCCTCGCCCTGCGATGGGGCGACCGGCGGACCGCGCTCGCAGGACTCGGGCTCATGGGAGCCGCCTGCGCGGCGTCGGGCGCCGCGCCGTCGTGGGAGAGCCTCGCGGCGATCCGGTTCGCCGCGGGCGTCGGGGCCGCCCTGTTCTTCGCCCCCGCGCTCAGCCTCGTCGCCTCGTACTATCCCGCCGGGAGGAAGGGGCCGGTGATCGGCCTCTACAACGGCGGGTTCAGCCTCGGGGGACGATCGGCCTCGTGAGCGGGGCGGCCCTCGGGCAGACGTACGGTTGGCCCCTCGCGCTCTCGCTCGGCGGGGCCCTGCTCCTCGTCGCGGCCACGGTGTGCCTCGCGCTCCTCCCGACGACCGACTCCCCCCGGCCCCGCACGACGGCCGGGGCGGGGGGGCCCTCGATCCGCGCGGTCCTCACTTCGCGGTCGATCTGGGCCCTCTCACTTGCCCTCACCGGATTCTGGGGGGCCGTCTACGAGGTCGCCCAGTACTTCGTAGACTTCGGGCACGTCGTCCACCCCGCGTGGACCCCCGGTCTCGCCGCGGCGATCGCGGCGGCGGTCGTCTTCGTATCGTTCCCCTCCGGACCCGTGGGCGGGTGGATCGGCGAGCGGGTGCGGGACCGCCGGATCGTCCTCGCCGGGTTCGGCGCCGTCACCGCCGGGCTCGCCCTCGCGATCCCGTTCCTCCCGCTCGACGCGCTCGTCGCCGACGTGGTCGCGCTGGGGGCGGTCGACGGGATCGTCTTCGCCGTCCTCTACCTCCTCCCCACCTACCTCGAGGAGACCCGGGACGGGGGGATCGCCCTCGCGGTCGGCGTCGTCAACTCGATCCAGGTGTCGATCGGCAGCGTGCTCGCCGTGCTGTTCGGATGGATCGTCGGAGCCTACGGGTACACCTCGGCGTGGCTCTTCGCCGGGATCGTCGGCCTCGCGTTGCTCCCCGCCCTCGCGTGGGTCCGGGATCCGGCGGTCTCGGTCGAGCCGGCCGGCGAGCCGTAGCCACCTTCGAACCCCCGGACCGCGGGTCCGAAGGCCGCGGGAGCGCACGTTTATCCGCGGGGCGCCTCCCCGGGAAGCGCAGCCCCGTGGTGTAGTGGCCAAGCATGCTGGCCTTTGGAGCCGGCGACAGCGGTTCGAATCCGCTCGGGGCTAGGATCCAATCTTGGCCGGAGCCAACCCTCCGAGCGACCCCAGATCGCGGTCTTGATCCGCCACAGAGGCGGAAGATGGCCTCCCACCCACGACCCATCAACCCTCAAATAGTTGTTTTACGGTAACGTATTACATGGAGGACATTGAGGTGGTCGGCCCGATCCGTAGGATGGGGAACAGCCTGGCCGTCGTGATCCCCTCGAAGCAGGCGAAACGAGCGCATCTTTCCGAAGGGGTGCCGGTACGCGCGCGACTCACCGTGGAGATTCCGCACCCGTTCGGTTTGCTAAGGGGCATCGCGAAGGGCTCGTTCGACCGACGAAAGGAAAGGCAGTGGCGTGACCGCATCTAAAGTCCTCTTCGACACTTGGGCCTGGTGGGAAGTCCTACAGGGGAGCGCGGAGGGCGCCGCTCTCCGCCGGCGGTATCTGGATGAATCCGGGTTCCAGGTGCTAACGGCCTCCATTACTCTTGGCGAGCTATCCGCCAAGCTCTCCTCCGAGGGGGTACCGGACTCCGTTCCGCTTACCATCAACAGCGTCCGCAATGCGAGCACCATCGTGGACCTCACCGGAGAGCTGGCCGTCGACGCCGGACTTCTGCGGACTCGGTTGCGAAAACGCGCCAAATCGGCGAGCTTGGCCGACGGGATCGTTCTGGCCACCGCTCGACAGCACGGGGCCAAACTGATCTCCGTCGATCGGACGTTCGACGGGGAACCAGACGTCTCATCGCGATGAAACCCGATTCCGTCCGGGAACAGGACGCGGGCCGGCACCGAAAGGGTTCCAGCGGGGGAGGCGGACGGCGGGGACTCGGAGAGGTCCCATGACGAGTTGCGCGGATCTACTGAAGTCATGGGACCCGATGTTTGCCAACTCTGTGGATCCGACCCGCGCCCGGAGATCCGAGGCCATACGACGAGTTCTAGGCGATCACCTTCCAAAGCAGAGTACGCTCCTCGAACTCGGGTGCGGGCCGGGGCCGCTGGCCGAACAGATACTCTCGCGATTCCGCCATACAAACTTCGTCGCCCTCGATACGGACCCCGTGTTGCTGGAGGTGGGCAGGGTGGCGCTTCGCCGATTCCGCGCCCGGGTGAAGTGGGTACTCGCCGACGTCCGGACGAGGGAATGGACTTCCGCGCTGCCGGTGCGACGTTTCGACGCGGTTGTCTCGTCGCTCACCTTGCACTGGCTCGAATCGGATGAAGTACGGCGGGTCTATCGCGAGGTGACCGGCCTACTTCGAGCCGGCGGATTCCTCATCAATGCAGACTTCCTCCCGCGAACTGGTCGACCCTCTCGTGTTGGAGGGAGGGGGACCACCAAAGGGAACCTCCGCAGTGTCGAACGCCCGGAGCGGCGGGTTCGGGCTTTCAAACAGGAGTGGGGGCGGTGGTGGGAGGGGGCGGAGGCCAATTCCTGTTTGCGGCAGGTCTTCGGGGAACGCCGAACTCGGCTACCGGGAGAAATTCCGCCGAGAAGGACCTCCGGACCGGGAAGGGCGTTGCCACTCGAAGATCACCGCCGGGCGATGCTGGCGGCTGGATTCCGCAGCGTCACCCTTCCGTGGGAGGAGGGCGCCTTTCGGGCCTTGGTAGGGTGGAGTTAGTGGGCCCCGCATGGAGTCATGTGACCCCCCGAGAACGTATCCCTAAACGATGGATTTCCACCCGAATCCGCTCGGGGCTACAATTAAAATAATTTGACCTCCATTGGTTTCACGATGGCGGCCGACCGCATGACGACGATCTCGGTCCACGCTTCCACTCTCCGCATGCTTCAGCCGTTCAAGAAGGGGGACATGACCTGGGACGACGTGCTCATCGACTTCATCGAGGAGCATGTCCCGAAGGAATTCGTCCACGCGATGA
>DATJVB010000021.1:0-3709 GCA_035502055.1 Thermoplasmata archaeon
CGTCGTCGGCGGGCCCGAAGCCGTCGTCCGCGAGCCCGCGGGCGAGCGCGCCGACCTCCCGGTCGAGCTCCGCGTACGAGACCGATCGCGTGGCGCCGTCCTCGCCCTCCCAGTGGTACGCGATCCGGTCCCACGCGGGACCCCCCCGATGCCGGCCCAGGCAGTTCTCCGCCGCGTTGAGCGTCCCGTCGGGGTACCACCGCGCGAACGGCGGATCCCAGTCGAGGGTGCGCGAGAACGGCCGGTGCCACCGGAGCTCCTCCCGGCCCATCCGGGCGAAGAAGTCGAGCCCCTCGTCGAGCGACCGGCGGTGCTCCGCCCGGTACCGGTCGATCGCCGCCCGCTCCGCCGGGCCCCACGACGGTTCGGCGGGGGGCCGCGCGGGGCCCGGCGCCGCCACCGCCGCGCCCCGGCCGCCTACCGACGGGCGTCCGACGCCGGGACGAACCAGACGTCGCGGATCGAGTACCGCGGCGACGGGTCGAACCGGGCCTCGACGGGCATCCCGACGTAGATCTCGGACTCCGAGCACTCCTTCAGGCGGACCATGAGGAGGCTGCCCGCCCCGTCGAACTCGACGAGGGCGAGGTTGTACGGGGTCTCCTTGAGGAACGCCTCGCTGCCGAAGTGGCACGTCGTCCAGGAGTGGATCCGGCCCCGCGTCGGCATCTCCATCCACGCGGTCGCCGACCCGCAGACCATGCAGTGGCTGCGCGGCGTCGCGTACACGAAGCCGCAGCTCTTCCGGGTGCACCGCGAGCCCCGGAGCTTCCCCTCGGCGAGCCCGAGGAAGAACGGGGTGTCCTCGGCGTAGCTGTGGATGTACCGGATCGAGTACGGGAAATCGATCACGAGGCTCTCCTGCCCGTCGTCCCCCCGGAAGAGGGCCGCCCCGGACCGCTCGAGCTCGGCCTCGACCTCGCGGAACTTCGAGAACGCGCGCGGGGCGGTCACGGCCGGTACCCCCGCTCGAGGATCGAGACGGTCACCGACGACCCGGTGCCGGCGTGGCTGTGGATGGCGCCCCGGTGGGCGTTCTTGATCTGGAGCGTCCCGTCGCCGAAATGCTTCTTGATCGTCCCCTGGAGCTGCCACTGGGCGAACACCGCCTGCATGAGCCCCGTCGCGCCGACGGGGTGCCCGCAGGCGATGAGCCCGCCCGACGGGTTCACGGGGATCCGGCCCGCCTCGGGGACCGGGAACCCGTAGTCGAACCCCTTCAGGAACGGCGCCCCCGACTCGGTGAACGCGTACCCCTCGCCGTACCGGCACAGGCCGAGGTCCTCGTACGTCTGGATCTCGCTCGACGCGTAGGCGTCGTGGAGCTCGATGAAGTCGAGCTCCTTCACCGGGTCCTCGACGCCCGCCATGCGGTACGCCTCGAGCCCCGCCTGCCGACCGGCGCGGAACGAGTGGACCCCCGGATAGTCGAGGTCGACGTAGTCGGCCGCCTTCTCGTGCGGCATGAGCGGCACCTGGCCGAACGGCCGGTCGGCGAGCCGCATCGTGTCCGTCCCGCAGCCGACGCCGAGCACGCGGATCGGGCGGTCCGTGAACTCGCGGGCCCGCGCCTCGTCGCAGAGCACCGCGACCGCCGCCCCGTCGCTCATCGTGCAGATCTGCTCGCGCGTGAGCGGGTAGCTGATCATCTCGCTCTTGAGGACGTCGTCGACGGTCAGCTTCTTCGGGTACTGCGCGTACGGATTGTGCAGCGCGTTGAGGTGGTTCTTCACCGAGACCAGGCTCATGATCCGGGTCCCCTCCGCGATCGCGAGCCGCTGCGCCTCGCGCTCGTCCGTCACGTGGGCGAACCGGCTCCGCCTAAGGTACTCGTAGATGTGCCGGACCACCATGAGCGCGTAGTAGCCGGTGTAGAACCCGCCGAGGGGGAAGTCGAAGTTCGTGTCGGAAGCGAGGGCGATGAACTCGTTGCCCTTCCACGTCTTGACCCGGCTCATCGTCTCGTAGCCCGCCGCGAGGCAGACGTCCATCCGCCCGCTCGCGACCGCCTCGTACGCCGCCTGGAAGCACTCGCCGCCCGTCGCGCCGCCCCACTCGATGCGGACCGATCCCTTCGGGTTGAGGCCGAGGTAATCCTGCACCATGCTCGCGGCCTTGAGCTGCCGGGAGAAGTGGTCCGAGAAGTAGGAGATCCGGGTCCCGTCGATCCGGTCGCGGGTGAGGTTCGGGATCCCCCGGAGCGCGTAGTCGTACGCGCGCTTCACCATGAGCCGGAAATCCATCGACGGGTGGGCCTTCGCGAACTTCGTGACGCCGCCGGTCACCATGTAGACCCGGCGTCCCGAGCTCCCCCGGCGGGGTCGCGGGACGGCCGGCCTCGATCGGGAACGGGACGTCGATGTACGCCTGCGGCTGACCACTCGGATCCCTCGGGGCGTCCGAGCCGGCCCCCCGATAAATCAGTACCGATGCCCGGCGGTCGGCCGGGCAACTCAACCATTTTGAGCGCGCCCGGGCGTTCCCCTCCGATGGCGACTTCGGGCGGCAAGCGCGATCTCCTCTCGATCACGGACCTGGGCGACGGCCTTCCGGCCCTACTCGCCCGGGCCGGGGCGATGAAGGCCGCGCGCCGGCGCGGCGATCCATCGCCGACGCGACCCGGCACGACCCTCGGGATGATCTTCGAGAAGCCGTCGACCCGCACCCGGACGAGCTTCGAGGTCGCGATCCACGACCTCGGGGGACACGCGATCTACCTCTCGCCGCGCGACATGCAGCTCGGCCGGGGGGAGACGATCGCCGACACGGCCCGCGTGCTCTCGCGCTATGTCGACGCCGTCGCCTACCGGGCGCACCGGGCCGCCGACGTGCGGGCCCTCGCCGCGGCCGCGTCGGTGCCGGTCATCAACGCCCTCGACGACCGGGAGCATCCTTGCCAGATCGTGGCCGACCTCCTCACCCTCGCGGAACGGTGGGATGGGCGGTTCGCCGGTCGACGGCTCGCGTACGTCGGGGACGGCAACAACGTGCTCCACTCCCTCCTTCTGGGATGCGCCGCCGTCGGGCTGTCGATCACCGCCGCGACCCCGGCGGGGTACCGCCCGGACCCGTCGATCGTGGCGGCCGCCACCGCGACGGGGGCCCGGACCGGTGCGACGATCGCGTGGACCGACCGGCCGGCCGACGCCGCCCGGTCGGCGGACGCGCTGTACACCGACGTCTGGGTCTCGATGGGCGACGAGGCCGAGGCGGCGGCCCGGGAGAAGGCGTTCGCCGGGTTCCAGATCAACGCCGACCTCGTGGCGCTCGCCCGGCCGGACGTCTGGGTCCTCCACG
This sequence comes from Thermoplasmata archaeon, assembly GCA_035502055.1. Taxonomy (GTDB): domain Archaea; phylum Thermoplasmatota; class Thermoplasmata; order Lutacidiplasmatales; family UBA184; genus Lutacidiplasma. The sequence goes on from DATJVB010000021.1 coordinate 3,298, forward strand.
ACCTACCGGCCCACCGCGGCCAGGAGATCACCGACGAGGTGATGGACGGACCCCGCTCGGCCGTCTTCGACCAGGCCGAGAACCGCCTCCACGCGCAGAAGGCGATCCTCGAGCTCCTGCTCCCCCCACGACCGTAACGGCCGATGGCGTTCTCGCACCGCGACGTCCGCGCCGCGCGGGAGATCGGCCGGTTCCTCTGGGCGATCCTCCTCCTCGTCCTGGTCCTCGGGGCGGCGGTCGTCCTCGCCCCGGGGGACCCCCTAAGGTTCGGCGCGGTCGTCGGCCTCGCCGTCGCAGGGGGGATCTTCCTCCTCGAGATCGACCGGTCGGTCCAGTCGTACCTCCGGGACCTCACCGAGGTGGCGGAAGGGGGCCCCGTCTCGGGGATCGTGCGCGCGGAGGTCGAAAGCGA
>DATJVB010000022.1:0-2811 GCA_035502055.1 Thermoplasmata archaeon
CGATCGCCCGCGCCCTCGCGAACGACCCCGGGCTCCTCCTGGCCGACGAGCCGACCGGCGAGCTCGACCGGGCGAACACCGACACGGTCCTCGACCTGCTCGTCGACGCGCACCGCACCCTCGGCGCGACGGTCATCGTGGTCACGCACAACGCCCGGGTCGCCGAGCGGGCGGAGCGGCACCTCGCGATGGAGGACGGGCGGCTCGTCGGCGATCGACAGGAGCGGTGACCATGGCGCGCATCGCGATCCTCCTCGCGGACCGGTGCCACCCCAAGGAGTGCCAGTGGGAGTGCCAGGCGTACTGCCCCCCCGTCCGGATGGGCCAGGAGTGCATCGTCGAGGGCCCGCTCGGTAAGCCGATCATCTCCGAGACGCTGTGCATCGGCTGCGGCATTTGCGTGCACAAGTGCCCGTTCGACGCGATCAAGATCCTCAACACGCCCGAGGCCGACGAGGCGGAGATCGTCCATCGGTACGGCTACAACGGCTTTCGGCTGTACCGTCTGCCGATCCCCCCGACGCGGGGGATCACCGGCCTCTTGGGCCCGAACGGGTCGGGGAAGTCGACCGCGCTCCGGATCCTCGCCGGGGTCGAGGTGCCGAACCTGGGGGCGTGGGACCGGCCCGGCTCGTGGGCCGCGATCCGGGAGCGGTACCGGGGGAATCTCCTCGCCGCCCACTTCGCCCGCATCGAGGCGGGGACCCTCTCGGTCGCGTTCAAGCCGCAGTACGTCGACCGGATCGCGGAGGAGCCGATGACCGTCGGCGAGTACGTGGCGGCCGCCGGCGGCGCGGAGCCGGCCCGGGTCCTCGAGGAGGTCGGCCTCGCGGACCGGGCGGCCCGGCCGCTGCGCGAGCTCTCCGGCGGTGAGCTCCAGCTCGCCGCGATCGCCCGGACCCTGGCGACGCCCGCGGACCTCTACTTCTTCGACGAGCCGTCGAGCTACCTCGACATCGTGAACCGGCTCGCCGTCGCGCGGCTCCTGCGGCGGCTCGGAACCGAGAAGAGCGTCGTCGTGGTCGAGCACGACCTCGCGCTCCTCGACTACCTCGCCGACCAGGCGCACCTCCTCTACGGCGAGGAGGCCGCGTTCGGGGTCATCTCGCATCCCCTCCCCATGCGGACGGCCGTCAACACCTACCTCACGGGGTTCCTCAAGGACGAGAACGTCCGGTTCCGCACGGAGCCGGTCCGGTTCGTCGCCCACCCGCCGAAGCCGCCGGCGCAGCGGACGAACGCGGTCGTCTTTCCGCCGCTCACGAAGCGGTACCCCGAGTTCGAGGTCACCGTGACGGGCGGGTCGCTCGCGCAGGGCGAGACGATCGGGATCGTCGGACCGAACGCGACCGGCAAGACGACGTTCGTGAAGATGCTCGCCGGCGTCGAACCGCCGACGGAAGGCGAGCCGCCGCCGGGCGTCACGGTGAGCTACAAACCGCAGTACCTGCGCGCCACCCAGACGGGGAGCCTGCGGGACCGCGCGACGGCCCTCGCGGCCGAGCCGACGTTCGACCTCGGGGTGTTCGAGCGCGAGCTCGTCCCGGGGCTCCGGCTCGACGGACTCCTCGACGTCGCGCTCCCGGACCTCTCGGGCGGCGAGCTCCAGCGCGCGGCCGTCGGGCTTGCCCTCGCCCGGCGCGCGACGCTCTACCTGCTCGACGAGCCGTCGGCGTACCTCGACGCCGACGAGCGCATGGCGATGGCCCGGCTCGTCCGTCGCCAGGTGGAGCGGCAGGCCGCGACGGCGCTCGTCGTCGACCACGACGTCTACTTCTTGGACCTCGCGTGCGACGGGCTCATGGTCTTCGAGGGGCACGACGGCGGCCGCCGGGGCGAGGGCTCGGGCCCGTTCGCGATGCGGGTCGGGATGAACCGGCTCCTTGCCTCCGTCGCGATCACCTTCCGGCGCGACGGGGAGACCCGGCGGCCCCGGATCAACCAGGAGGGCTCCGCCCTCGACCGGGAGCAGCGCGCCCGCGGCGAGTACTACTACGAGCCGGCATCCTAAGGGGATTCTGTCTGGCCCGACCCTGCTTTCTCGAGCTGACGAATGTCCCGCTGGGCGCGACGGTAAACCCAAACCCCCACGGCCACGAAGAAGATCGAGGGGGCCAGGAAAACCGCCGTTCCTGCCGCTTCCGCCAGGGCGTACTGGCTCGCCGGAAACGACGCCGAGTTCCCATTCTCCCCCGGGAGCGAGACCGGATGGGGGGACTCGAAGTAGAGTGGGAGGACCAGCCAAACCCAGATCGCCAAGAACAGCGCGACGAACGCTCCGATCGCAACGGCGACGACGCGCAGCCCCCTCCTCCGCTCCGCGATCAGGTCGCGATGACGGCGGCGGTCGGGCCGAGACGGGGGGCTTCGACGGATCTGCGCCTCCTGCACGAGCGATGGACGTCGAGAGACCAGTTAGTCCTTTGGAGCGAACGTCCTCCTCCCTCGAAGCGACCGTGTCCTTCCGAGATAACGGGCTTCGGTTCGTCACGCGTACTAGTACGAGCCCACTTCCTGACGGAGGAACATTCTCTCCGGAGGGATCGACGTGCCCGCGGAGACTCGGGACGTTCACTGGAGTCGAGTGTCAGTCCGCGCGTCGTCACGCGGGGCGCGGCGATTCCTGTCTCCCGGGAGGTCGAGTAGGAGGCTGGGGTCGTCTCACGGTGGATCCTGCCCCGGAATCTTGCGGCTCGTCCGGCTCGGACGAAGTCGGGGCCGGGGGAGACGGAGGCTCGAGAGCCAGATAGGCGGGAGCGTTCTCAAGAAACCCGAGGAGACGACCCGGGAATCGCTCCACCGATTGTCGGG
>DATJVB010000023.1:0-6326 GCA_035502055.1 Thermoplasmata archaeon
CGCGAATGGACTGGTCGGGATTTGAACCCGAGGCCTCCGGTTTGCAAAACCGGCGATCTTCCGGACTGATCTACCAGCCCACGGTCACCGATGCGGGGTCCCGGGCTTAGGCCTTTCTCCGCGGAGGGCGGACCTAAGGGCCTCCGCCAACCTCGGGACGGTCCGGAACCGGGCCAGCTCGCGCGGGGCGATCCAGCGGGCCTCGGCGTGCTCCCAATCCAGGGCGACGGCGGGGCGGCGTACCGTGAACCGGAACGGGGTGACGACGAAAAGCCGGCCGGCGGTTCTCGCGTAGACGGGGCGGCCCTGCCGGGCCCCCCCGAGCGCGGACCGGGGGATCCCGGTCTCCTCCCGGATCTCGCGGACCGCCTGGTCGAACGGCGTCGGGTCCTCGAGGAAGCCCGACACCCCCGCCCACCGGCCCCGGAAGCTCCCGACGTGCCGGGACCGGCGGAGCAGGAGGAAGCGTCCGTCGGGGCGGAAGAGGAAGCTCGTGACGACGCGCGTTCCCTCCACGCCGGCGAGGGATATGATCCCCGCGTCGCCGTCGACCCGCACCGGCTCGCCGAGGCGGAATAGGTCCGGGCCGAGGCCCCCCACGATTGGAGGCGCGTCCGGCGGGGGCCGACGGGCGAGGCGTTCGGTCCCGAGGATGGCGGCGGGGAAGGCGTCCTTCCAGCCCGAGGGGGGACCGAGGGCGACGGCGGCGGCGACCGACGGGATCCCGCGTCCCGGCCGGTGGGATCGCCCGCCGGGAGCGGGTCGGGATCGCGGCGCCCGGACGATTCGCCCCGACGCGATGCCGCCCGCGAGCGGGACTCCGATCAGATCGACCAGACCACGTTCCCCCCGGTGGAGGGGACGAACGGGCGAGCGGCTTTAACGGTCGGCTCCGTCGGGCCCGCGTGCGGCTCAGCGTCTTCTCGATCGCCGACGCGTACCCGGGCCCGGCCGAGGACGCGGCCGCGCGGCTCGGGGAGGTCGTCGCCCTCGGCCGCACCGCGGAGCGGGCCGGGCTCTCCGCCCTCTGGGTCGCGGAGCACCATTTCCATCCGGGCGGCGTCGTCCCCCAGCCGCCGGTCCTCCTCGGCGCGCTCGCGACGGCGACGCGGACGATCCGGCTCGGGGCCCTCGTGAGCGTGCTGCCGTTCCACGCCCCGTTCGAGGTCGCCGAGCAGTACGCGATGGTCGATGCGCTCAGCGGCGGCCGGCTCAACATCGGGTTCGGCAGCGGCTACATCCCGGTCGAGCTCGAGGGGTTCGGCCTCACCGCCGAGACGAAGCGCGCGCGGTTCGACCGGGCGTACGAGACGGTCCTCGCCGCCTTCCGGGGCGAGGCGATTGACGCCGGAGGCACGCCGGTCCGGCTCAACGTCCGCCCCGTCCAACGCCCCCACCCGCCCATCTGGATCGCCGTCCAGCGCCGGGAAGCGATCCCGTACGTCGCGCGCCGGGGGGTCGGCGTCGCCCTCATCCCGTACGCGACGGTCGGCGGGCTCGAGGAGCTCGCCGAGGAGGTCCGCGAGTACCGCCGGGCGCTCCCCGAGGGGGTCGTCGGGACCGTCTCCGTGGGGCTCCACCTGTTCGCGGGAAAGCGCCTCGGAACGCCCCGGGCGGCGCTGCAGCGGTACCTCGATAGCCGGCTCGCGCACCAGAGCGCGTCGCTCGCCCGCCGTGCTCAGGACGATCCGGGGAACGCCCGCGCGGAGGCGATCGAACGGTCAGGGTTCGCGCTGTTCGGGCCGGCGGACGACGTGGTCGCGCGTCTCGGGGCGTTCACGTCGGCCGGGGTCGACGAGGTCCTCGGCCTCGTCGACTTCGGCGGACTCCCGCCCGCGACGGTCCGTTCGTCGGTGCGGGCCCTCGGAGCGGCGTGGCGCCGCTCCTCCGGCGCCTGACGGCGGGGGCGCGGCCCGGCCGGCGGCCGGGCCGGTCGATCCGTCCCTACTGCTTCGGCGTCGGCATCGGCGGCGGGGAGCCGCTGCCGCTCTCGGAGCCGCCCGGGGTCTCCTTCCACGCCGCGTCCGGAGCCCCGCCGGACCCGCCCGTCGACGCCGCGCCGGTCGAAGGCGTCGGGGAGTACGGCCGCACCGACTCGGGCCGGCCGCCGCCGCCGCGCCCGCCGACCCGGCGGATCAGGAGCGCGAGGACGATCGCCGCCACGAGGATGATCACGAGGAGGATGATCCATCCCACGGTGAGCTGGCTGCCCGCGCCGAGCTCGTAGCCGAGCACCGACGGGTTCGGCTCGACGTTCACCGCGAACGACGTCCCGGCCGCACAGTACGATGTGCAGAGCGACGACGAGACGTAGACGGAGAACGACTGCGCCCCCGCCGGCATGTCCGACGGGATCGTGTAGCTCACGGTCCCGCTCGCCGACGTCTCCTGGAGGTAGATCGACCCGTACCCCGAGCCGTAGTAGCCCGCGGACCCGGGGTAGATCTCGATCAGGAACACCTTCGGCAGCACGACGGATCCGACGGGCTTGAGCTCGTACGAGATCGAGATCGTCTGGCCCGGCTGGAAGCTCCCGTCCGCGTAGTTCGACTTCGTCGAGACGCCCGCGAGGAGGGTGAAGCCCGACCCGAGGTAGATCGAGACCGACTTCGCGGCGAGGAGCCCGTTCGTCCCCGACTGGGCCGCGACGCTCACGGTGATCTCGTCCGGCGTGCCGGTGGCGGGCACGGTGAACGCGATCGAGTTGCCGGTGAGCACGCCCGTCGAGAGCGCGTAGCCGGACGATTCGACGACGCTCTCGTACATCGTCGCCGACGCGAGCGCCGACCCTTCCTCGGTGACGCTCACGGTGATCGAGTCGCCGGGAAGGTAGTACGTCTCGCTCGGGTTGAGCAGGATGACGGGAGCCGTCACGTACGCCGTCGGCTCGTCCGAGTAGATCGACTGCGTCGCGTTGTACGCATCGATGTCGGCGCCGATCTCGCCGCTGAAGTCGCTCGGCACGACGAACGTGAACGTGCCCGACCCCGCGGTCGAGTTGATCCAGCCCCAGGCGATGAGGGTGTCCGTCGAGAACTCGAACGCGAACCACTCGTCCACGGTCCAGCCCGAGCTCGCCGTCGCGTTGACCCCGCCCATCTCCCACGTCGCCGTCACGGTGTCGCCGCTGTAGTACTGCGTGCTGTCGAACGTCGCCTGCAGCGACGGGGTCGCGGTGCCGAGCGCCGTCACCGAGAAGGTGAGGTGCGTCGTCCGGTTCCCGAGCGCGGCATCGGCCGGGTCGGTGAGCTCGACGGTGAGCGTGTTGACGCTCCCCGGGGTGAACAGCCCCGCGCTCGCGACGAAGACGAGGGCGACCTGGCCGGTCGCGTTCGTGGTGAGGCTCGCGGGGACGTTCGGCGGCGAGACCGGGGAGCTCCCCGACTCGAAGGAGAACGTCACGAGGAGACCCGCGGTCGGGTACACCGAGTAGCTCCCCTCGACGTACGTCTGGACATGGAGGTAGACGATCGTCCCGTCCTGGAACGTGGTGCTCGCGCAGCCGGTCGGGCAGAGCCCGAGGACCGCCGACCCGAGGGTGAGGTTGCCGACCTCGACCTCGTCGCCATCGTCCTCGCTCAGGTTGTACGCGGTCACGTTCGCCCAGACGGTGAAGTAGATCGCCCCCGGGGCGCTCGCGTTGTTCGGCACGGTGAAATTGAACGTCCCCCGGGCCGTCGGCGTGAAGTTGAACGGCGAGATCGGCAGCGGCTGCCACGAGGCGTCGGTTGAGTAGTACTCGGCCGTCACGGTGACGGAGGCGTGGGTGTACGGGGCGTCGTTGGGGGAGGCGTAGACCTCGAACAGCCCCTCGCCCGACTGGTCGGGAAGGTAGATCGACTGGACCGTCGTGATCACCGGGTAGTAGGTCTGGACGAAGAACTGGGTCGACGTGAAGCCGCCGCCGGACCCGTTGAGCGTCATGTTCCAGAGTCCGCCGTAGAGGAGGTCGATCGGGACCTCGTAGAACACGCCGTAGGTGTAGCTCTGGTTGCTCGGGCTCGCCGAGAAGTTCGCGGTGTAGGAGAAGACCGGGTTGGTGAGGCCGTCGCGGGAGGCGTTGAGGTCGTTGATCTGGATCGTGGCGACGGTGTCGACCGAGTCGTACGCGGCGAAGTAGACGGCGCCGCTCGAGAGGCCGGTGTAGACCACGTTCACGTGTCCGCCGTACATGTTGGTCGGGTCGATCGACACGTAGTCGGGGAGCGCGAACGGTGTCGGGGCCGCCGCGGGCGCCGCCGCGTGGGGGCGGGCGGCCGCCGAGGCTCCGGTCGTGACGAGAACGATCACCAGGGCGATCGGCAGGGCCCGCATCCAGCGCATGGTCCTCCCTCGGAAACCGGGATATTTAAATGACGTGGTACAAGCGGTGTGGCGGCGCGCCACGGGCGTCAGGGGGTCCCGCCGCCCTCCCGGGACGACGGGGCGGTCCCTCGGCGCGGGCCGGGGGTTGAAGTAGCCGCTCCCCGTCCGACGAGTCCGATGGCGGGCCCCGGGCGTCCGGGTCCGAAGCCGAAGCGGCTTTACGTCCGGGTCGTCCGCTGGGGCGAGACCGAGCGCGACGATCAGCCGGCCCCCTCGGCGGTCCGAGCGTTCCTTTCCGAGCTCAACCGGGTGGGCCGGCTCGCGGCGGCGGGGGCCCTCACCGCGCCGCCCGGCCACCTGGTGGTCCTGCGGGCGGCCGACGCGGCCGAGGCGACGCGGATTCTCCGCGGCGACCCGTACGCCGGCGTCGCCGGAAGCGGCTACGAGATCCTCGAGTGGGACCCGTCGAGCCTGGGGGTCGGCGTGAACCTCGAGCCCGCGCCGGGACGCGGGTCGGGCCGGCTCACGCAGCTCCAGCGCGTGACCGTCGTCGTGCGGGACCAGACGGCGGCCCGCCGGTGGTACACCGAGGTCCTCGGGCTCGCGCTCCGCGCGGCCGACCCCGACACGGGCTACCTCGAGCTCGCCCTCGGCAAAGGGGCGGCCGCGCTCTCCCTCGTCGCGCCGAGCTCGGCCTGGGGAGAGCCGTACTACTCGGAGGCGATGGCCCGCCTCGGCGTGCGGACCGGGATCGCGTTCGAGACCGACAGCGTCGCCGCCCTCGCGCTGCGCTTAGAGCACGCCCGGGCCCGGGTGACGCAGGCCGCCGAGCGCCAGCCGTGGGGCGGCTCGGCGATCCGGTTCACCGACCCCGACGGCAACGAGTTCCTCGCGTTCGACCGGTCCGAGGGTCGCCCGACCGCCGCCGCGGCGGGCCGGACCGCGGCCCGGCCGAGAAAGCGACTTTAGGCGACCGGTCCTCGGGGCCGGCCGAGGCCCCGATGTCGGAGATCCTGCCGGGCGTCCATATCGTCGACGGCGTCGATCCATCGCCGGACTTCTCGACGCACGTCTACCTCGTGAAGGACAAGGGGCCCACGTACTCGCTCATCGACACGGGTCTCCCGGGCGCCGACGCGGCGATCGTGCGGTACCTGGCCGCCCACAAGATCGAGCCGACGTCGGTGAAACGGATCCTGGTGACGCACCTCCACGACGACCACACCGGGAACCTTCGTCGGCTCGCGGCGCTCACGCACGCCCGCACGTTCGCCCACTGGCTCGAGGCGGCGTTCATCGCGGCGCACCCCAAGTACGACGGCCCGGGGCTCGTGCCCTCGGACCCGGTCGCCGTCGACGAAACGGTGAAGGACGGCGACACGATCGACGCCGCCGGCGGGCTCATCGCCTACCACACGCCGGGGCACACGCCGGGTCACACCTCGTACTACCAACCCGAGCGCCGCCTGTTGTTCTCGGGGGACCTGTTCGTCGGGGACGGGACGACCCTCGAGCTGAGCCCGAAACCGTACACGCACCACACGCTCTCCGCGCAGATCTCCGCCCGTCGGATGGCGCAGCTCTCCGTCGAGGCGGTGCTCTGCTATCACGGCGGCCCGTTCCTCAAGGACGCGGCGAAGCAGCTCCACCCGTTCGGGTCGTCGAAGTAGACGGCGGCGCCGGGGGGCCGCGCCCGCGGTTCCGCTCGACCGAAGGCTCTTAAGGGCCCTTCCGCGCACGCGGCGTCGAGGGGGCGTCGCACCAAGGGATCCGATCCACCGACTCCACGGGAACCTCCTCCGGGTGGGGGTCCCCGCGACATCCTCCCTCCGCGCGCGCGAGCCGGCGGTTACGCCGGCCGGCGCGCCGGCGGTTCGCGGCGGGCCGTTTCCCCCGACGGGGACCGTCGGACCGGGGGACGGCCGGGCGCGGCGCCCAGGGCGTGCGGACGGGGGACGGGGACGATCGGGTCGACGGCCCGGACCCGATCCTCGCGGAGCTCGATGCGATCGAGGACGAGC
>DATJVB010000024.1:0-2036 GCA_035502055.1 Thermoplasmata archaeon
AGGGTCCGGAAAGGCCCGCGATCGCGACGTTGCGCGGGGCCGGCGGAGCGGGCCCGGAATCGATCCACCCGAGAACACGATCCATCCCGTGCGAGACGAGGCGGGATCGGAGCGAGAAGCGGACCCCCCACCCCGCGGGGACCGCGCTCAGGCCGACCAACGTCGGGGCCGCGACCGAAGCAGGCTCGCCGGGGGGCGCGGGGTGCTCTCCGGGAAGCGACCGCCGAGCGAGGTGCAGCACGGGAACCCCGTCCCGTGACGGCCGCGCTGGCCCGCGACTCCACTGTCCCGGTTCGTAGGCGGCGGAGAGACCCCGGGTCACCCAACGGACCGTCGGGGGACCGAAGGCGACGAGCTCGACCGACGGCCGGGGCCCCGAGCGCATCTCGAGGTCGAACCGGACCCCGAGGCCGTGGCCCCCGCGGATCGCCGCCAGGAGGGCCTGCCAGTCGCGAACCGACTCCTCCCGGGACGGGACGGCCCCGGGCCGGGGCGAGAATCTCCATCGGGCGGGGGTGTCCTCCCGGTCGCCCGCCGACCGGCTCCCGAGCGGTCGCACGCGCGGCGCAACGATCGGCCGGGGGATGCCGGCTCTCCGACCGCCGAACGGTGAACGGCGACCAGTCAGGCTCAAGTAGGCCGACCCCCGGAAGGGCCGCGGACCACGATGCCGTCGATCGAAGAGCAGATCACCGCCGTCGAGGACGAGATCCGCTCGACCGCCTACAACAAGGCGACCCAGCTGCACATCGGGCGCCTCAAGGCGAAGCTCGCCGTTCTCCGCCTCGAGCGCGAGACCCGCGCGAAGGGGAAAGGCGGGGGGACCGGCTACTCGGTCCGGAAGAGCGGCCACGCGACGGTCGGCCTGGTCGGCTATCCGTCGGTGGGGAAGTCGACGCTCCTGAACCGGCTGACCGCCGCGGACAGCGAGATCGGCGCCTACGACTTCACGACCGTCTCGATCATCCCGGGGATGCTCCGCTGGGGCGGGGCGTCGATCCAGATCCTCGATATGCCCGGCCTCGTCCCCGGGGCGGCGACCGGCCGGGGGCGCGGGCGGGAGGTCCTCTCCGTCGTCCGCTCGGTCGACCTGATCCTGTTCCTGATCGACCCCGAGCATCCGAATCTCCGCGCACTCGTCCAGGAGCTCGAGGCGGCCGGCGTCCGGATCAACTCCCGGCCTCCGCGCGTCGTCATCCACCGCGTCGACCGAGGGGGTCTGACGATCTCGAGCACCGTACGGCTCACGCACCTCGCGGGGGGTCTCGCGACGCCGATCGCCCGGGAGTTCGGGCTGCACAACGGTTCGATCGTCTTCCGGGAGGATGCGACCGCCGACGAGCTGATCGACGTCCTCGCCGGCAACCGCGTCTACCTGCCGGCGATCCTGGCCGTCAACAAGTGCGAGTACCTGAGCGCCGAGGACCGGAGCCGGCTCGCCGTCACCACCCAGCCGTTCGTCCCGTCGTTCATCAGCGCGAAGGACGGCCAGGGACTCCCGGAGCTCGTCGACCGGATCGGTCGTTCGCTGCGCTTCATCCGGATCTACGTGAAGCCCCCGGGCCGACCCCCGGACCGGGACGAGCCCGTGATCCTCCGGCGGGGCGATTCCGTCTCGGAGCTCCTGCGCCGGCTGCCCGGCGAGCTCGACCGGACGTTCAAGGCCGCGCAGGTCTGGGGTCCGAGCGCCCGGTTCCCGGGTCAGACGGTCGGGCGGGAGCACGTTCTCGACGACGAGGATGTCGTCACGGTCGTCGTCGCGCGCGGGGCGTCCCGGGCGACCGAATAACGCCCCTCGGTCGAGCGTTCGGCTCGCCCCGCCACCGGCCGCCGACGAGGAAGTGGCCACGGTGGAACGGATCGAGCTTCACCGCCGGATCAAGGTCGACCTCCCCCGCGAGGCGCTCCTCGGCGGAGTCCCGATGGCGCCCGGCCGACCGATCGCGCCCCATGCTGGCGGTCTTGAGTGCGACGAGAAGCGCTGCGCCGGGGCCGGAGAGGAGGAGGCGCGCGTTCGCGAGCACGATCTCGACCTG
>DATJVB010000025.1:0-4057 GCA_035502055.1 Thermoplasmata archaeon
GGCCCACGGGTGGCCGAGCGACCGATCGTACTCCGTCGAGTGGATCGTCATGACGAGGGGCGCCCCCGTCCGGCGCGCGAGGGCCGCCGCGCCGACGGTCCCGAACCAGTCGTGGACGTGGATCACGTCGAACGCCTCGACCCCGGCCCGCGACGCGATCCAGTCGTTGTAGCGATCGATCGCCGCGGGGGCGATCGAATCTGGCCCCATGTCGGACGCCCCGGGGTACGGCGGCTCCGGTCGATCGTCCGGCGCCCCGGGGTGGAGGAAGCGGACCCCCTCGACCGCCTCGTAGGGGCCGGGGAACGGCGTCGTGAACGTGATCCGGTGGCCCATCCGCGTGAGCTCCTTCACGAGCTCTCGACAGTGGACCCCGAGCCCGCCCGAATGGTGGGGCGGGAACTCCCACCCCACCATGAAGACGGAAAGGGAGCGCGGAACCGCGAGCGCGGGGGCGGGGGGAGCCCGGGCCTCCCCGGTGCGCTGCCACGAGAGCGAGCGGGTCAGCGCCTCGAGCTCGGACTTCGTCCGTCCGCGCCGCGGACCCGACGGCACCGGGGTCCGCGTGCCGGTGGGGCGTTCGTCGGGCGCCCGACGGACCCGGGGCCGGGGCCGGCCGCGGCCGCGTCGCTTCAACGCCCCCTCGGGCGGCGTCTTCGACATCCCCCCCCGGGGCGGCGCACGCGCGGTCGGATACTTGGCGTTATGTCACCTTGAGGTGCGGGCCGCGCGGAACCCCGCGAGCAGCTCGTCGATCGCGGCCCCCGGGTCGACCGCCCGCGCGACCGCGCTCGCGACCAGGATCCCTTGGGTCCCGAGGGCGAGCGCGCGGGTCACGTCCTCTCGATCGTGGATCCCCGCGCCGCAGAGGACGCGGACGTTCGGGTCGACGCGCTGGACCGCCTCGACGGCGCGCGCGAGCAGCTCGGGGCGGGCCGAGGACACCGAGATGTCGCCCCCGATCAGCTCCGGCGGCTCGATCGCGAGGTACGGCGGATGGAGCCGGGCGAGCGCGCGGGCCTCCGCGACCGTCGCGGCGCAGACGACGGCCACGAGTCCCGCTACGTCGAGCCCCCTCACCGACTCCGCGACCTGGGGGCGCGCCAGCCGGTGCTCCGAGTGGTTGACGAGGCTCCCCCGGGCCCCGCAGACCCGAAGGGCCTCCGCCGGCACCCAGCCGGTCCGCGCGCCCGGACCGCCCCCGTCGACGTGCTGGGCGATCACCGGTCCCGCGAGGCGATGCGCGAGCCCGCCGATGTCGGGCGTCGCCGCCGCGAGGACGGCGGGGACGCGGGCGGCGCCCGCCGCGGCGAAGAATGCGGCGCCGATCGCCTCCGCGCCCGGCCCGATGCACCCCGGATAGACCTTGAGGTTGAGGAGGAAGACCGGGGCGCCGAGGGGCGGCGGGCTAGTGGGCGACGGCGGCGCGGGGTCGCTTCGGCCGCGAGCAGATTGCGTACTCGTCCCCGTCGAAGAAGACCTCCCGGTCGGGGTGCTTGCGCTGGAGCTCGGAGATCTTCGTGAGGACGTCCTCGACGGTGGTACTGTCGTCATTCGGATCGATCCTGAGGTGGACCGTCTTCTCCGGTTTCTCGGGCATGCGCCCGCGTCCCACCATGAGCCCCGGACGCGCGCTAACCGGGACGCTGCCTAAAGTCCTTTCTCATCCCGGTCCTCGCGGCGAGCCGTTAAGAGGCGGACCCTCCATCGCGCGCCCGCGCGAGCATGCGGGACCGATCCGAGCTCAGCCGGGTCGTCTTCCACGAGACCCGCGTCATCCTCACCCGCGACCTCTCCGTGATGAACCCGAACCTCGTCGTCGGCGCCCAGGGGCTCGTCGTCGGGAAGCTCGCGAACTACACGCTCAAGGTCGCGTTCCCGAAGGTCACCGTCGGCGTGAACTGGCAGGACTGCGACATCGTCGCCGGGCGGACCGGGATGCCGACCGACGCGGACCAGCCGAAGGTGATCCCGAAGCCGCGACAGATCACCGACGAATAGGGGACGACGAGCGATGCGGCTCTCACGGGAGCGGGCGAGGGGGGTCGCGCCGCGGGAGCGGCTCGGCTCCCCGCTCGTCGGCGACGCCCCCCGCATCCTCCTCCTCGGGAGCGGCGAATTGGGGCGCGAGGTCGCGCTCGAGGCGATGCGGCTCGGGGCCGAGGTGATCGCGGTCGACCGCTACGCCCTCGCCCCCGCGATGCAGATCGCGCACCGGCACCACGTGGTCCCGATGACCGACGGCGCCGCGCTCCGGGCGATCGTCGAGCGGGAGGTGCCCGACGTCATCGTTCCCGAACTCGAGCAGATCGACACCCAGGAGCTCGTTCGCCTGGAGGCCGAGGGGTGGACCGTCGTGCCGACGGCGGAGGCGACCCGGACGACGATGGACCGGGAGCGGATCCGGCGGCTCGCGGCCGAGACGGCGCGGGTGCCGACGTCCCGATACCGGTTCGCCGACGACGCGGTCGGCGCGCGCGCGGCGGGCCGGGAGCTGGGGTTCCCGTGCGTCGTGAAGGCGATCACCAGCAGCTCCGGCCATGGGATGTCGACGGTCCGGTCCGAGGAGGCGATGGACGTCGCGTACCGCGAGGCCGCCGAGGGCGGCCGGGTCCCGAACCCCCGCGTGATGCTGGAGGAGTCGATCCGGTTCGATCTTGAGGTGACGATGCTCGTCCTTCGGCACGTGGGTCCGGGCGGCGGCATCGCGACCACGGTGATGGCCCCGATCGGCCACCTCCGGCCCGGCGCGCTCTACCACGAGAGCTGGCAGCCGGCCGATCTCGCGGCCGACACGGTGCGGGAGCTCGAGCGGGTGGCGGTCGCGGTCACCGACGAGCTGGGCGGCATCGGCCTGTACGGCGTCGAGTGCTTCGTTCGGGGCCGCGACGTGCTGTTCAGCGAGGTCTCCCCGCGACCGCACGATACCGGCCTCGTCACGCTCGGGAGCCAGTGGAACAGCGAGTTCGCCCTGCACGCCCGCGCGATCCTCGGCCTTCCGTACGTGGGTCCCGAGCCCGCCGTGCCGGCCGCCGCGCACGTGATCCTCGCCCCGTCCTCGGGGTGGGCGCCGTCGTTCGGCGGGCTGCAGGACGCCCTCGCGAAGGAGGGGGTCCGGCTCTACCTGTTCGGAAAGCCGGAGGCGTACCCCGACCGGCGGCTCGGGGTCACCGTCGCCCGCGGCCCGAACGTCGGCGTCGCACGCGAGCGCGCGGAGGCGGCCGCCCACCTCGTCGAGCGGGCGATCGCCGTCGTCGCGCCCCGCGGCGCCGAGGCGGCCGAGCGCTAGGGCGCGCGGCCGTTCCCGATCGGCCCGAGGGCGCGGGCTCGACGAACTCGAGACGGTTGCCGAACGGGTCGCGGACGTAGAAGCGCCGGTGCCCGGCGAGCGGAAGGTCGTCGAACGGCTCCGCGCCGAGCCGCCGAAGTCGGTCGCGGAGGGCGGCCAATCCAACGACCCGGAACGCCGGGTGTCCCTTCCACTGCGGCCGGAACTCGGGGTCGATGCCGAGGTGGAGCTCGGCCGACCCGGCGAGGAACCAGAGGCCGCCCCGGCGGGCGAGCGGCTCGGGCTTCGGCACCTCCACGAGTCCGATCGCCCTTCCGTAGAACGCCCGGGCCGCGGCCTCGCCTCCGGGCGGGATCGCCAGCTGGACGTGGTGGTAGCCGTCGATCCGCCCCGACGGCGAACGCGTCGGCCCCCCCGTGCTCCCCATTGCCGTCACGCCGACAGGAAGGTGCCGTAGCCGGGGAGGAGCCAGAACGCGATCGCGACCGCCGCGACGGCGACGGCGATCCCGGCGACGGTCCGCGGGCTCCGGAGGGCGACCGCCGGGCGGGCGGCGAGGACCAGCAGGACCGACGCGCCGACGAGCCCGGCGACCGACACCGCGAACGGGAGCGCGTACGACGCCGTCGCGAACGGGCCGAAGAGCGGGAACGCGCCGCCGTCGACGCTCACGTGCTCGAGCACGGCTCCGAGCGCGACGCCCGCCGCCGTCCGGCCCTGCACGCCGTACAGGACGAGACCGATCGCGGCCGCGAAGACGAACGAGTG
>DATJVB010000026.1:0-12029 GCA_035502055.1 Thermoplasmata archaeon
CGCGCCGACGGCTCGTAGACGAGCCGGTAGGAGTAGTTCGCCGGGTCGGCGGCGGCGAGCTGCGCGAACGTCGTCGTGCAGTTGGACGGCTCCGCGTACGCGGGGACCGTGAGGCAGCTCGACGAGAGGAACGACGCGTTCACCTCGAGGTACGGCCAGAGGCGCGCGCTGTTCGGCGTCTCGGCGTCGAAGCCGGCCGAGACGACGTAGAGCGGCAGCCCCGCGAACGCCTGCGGATCGAACCGGACGACGCTCAGGTTGAGCATCAGATCGTCCATCGTCGTGTTCGTGGGGGACGGATGGTCCCCGCACCCGAGGTTGGTGATCGCGTGGATGTTGTTCTGGGCGTGGACGACGGCGTTGCCCTTCCGGTTCTCGAGGTAGAGCAGCTCCTCGAACAGGTCGAACGCCGCGCCGCCGACGGCCGCGCTCCGGAACAGCCCCGGGTGCGTCGCCGCGAGGGCGAGCCCCCCGTTCGTCCCCATCGAGGTCGCGAGCAGGTAGACGGCCGAGGTGTTGATCGCGTGGCGGACCTCCTCCGTCGCGATCGCGTCCAACAGGTCCTGCGCCTGGGGCCCGCCGCACGGGGAGTCGGCGTAGAACCCCCAGCCGGTCCGGGTGTTCGGCGCGATGAGGATGTCGCCGGCGAGGGAGGCATTCTGGACGATCGCCGTCGCCGCGAGCGCGTTGATCTTGCTCCCGCCCTCCTTGAGGTAGAGGTTGTTCGTGACGCCGCCCGGGACCCACGTCGCGTTGTCGCCCGAGATGCCGTGGAGGTAGACCACGAGGGGGTACGACGCGCTCGCGTTGTACCCCGTCGGCAGCCATTCGTCGAACGATAGGGGGAACCCGTCGACCGACGAGTTGTACGAAACGTTGGTGAACCCGACCGGCGGCCGGTGGCCCGCGGCGTGCACCACGGAGGGGGAACCGAGCGCGCCCCCCGGGATCGCGACTAACACCGCGATCGCGACGAGCGAGCCGATGACCGGCGGGCGTGCGAGCCGACGGTACGCCCGCGCCCCCTTGGAACCCACCCGGCGGTCCCCACCCTGCGCCCGGGCGGACCACGTTCCGGTTTAAGACCGTTGAGGCGAAAATGCCCGTGCGAGGAGAGAGACCTCGCGCCCCGCGGCCCCGAGGAGGGTCGGCACGATCCTGACCGAACGACCGGCCCGGGCCCCCCGGGTGCGCCGGGCGGTCGCGGCGGCCCCCCGGGGGCGACGCCCTCGGTGCCGGCCCCGCTATCTTCGGCTCCGCGCACGACCGGGGTCCCGGCCGCAGAGTGGGACGGGCCTGTCGGGATTCCCCGTCCCGACGGGAGGTCCGTCGGGACCTTTGAACCCGAGATTGCTGGCTTAGAAGGCCAGTACTTTATCCGGACTAAGCTACAGGCCCGCGCCCGGGGTGGAGCGACCCGACCCTTAAGCGTTCGTTCGGGCGTCCCGAAGGCCGACCGCCCGGGCCACCAGGTGGGCGAGCCGGAGCGGTTCGGGCCAGTGGCCCTGGACCGTGAGCCGGGCGACGAGACGGATCGCGTCGGTCCGGGAGGCGCCGACGACCGCCGCGAGGATTGGACGGGCCGCGGTGGGGACGGGGAAGAGCCGGTGCGCCCGGAGGCGCGCGAGCCGTCGCGCCGCGTCGCGCGGGAAGTACGTCCGGATCGCCGCCGCGATCTTCGCGGCGTCGGGCCGGCGCCGCGTGACCGAAACGACCGGGAGCCCGACGGCGTCGTGGAGCCGGTCGAGGTCGAGCACGTTGAACCCGCCCATCGCGATCCCGTCCACGAGGACGGCGCGCAGGCCGACCCGGTCCGGGGCGGCGCGGACGAGCGCCGCGATCCGCCCGGTGGCGTCGTCGCCGTCGACGGCGACCGACCCGATCGACACGCCGACGACCCGTTCCGCCCCCGCGCAGACGACGGCGGCGATCGGGGCCCGGGCGTCGGTCCGCCGAAACGCCCCGTCGTCGACGGCCACGACGGTGACGTGCGCCTTTGCGAGCGCCCGCCGCAACGATATCTTCGGCCGTGCGGTGCGCCGCCGCCGATGGACGCGATCTGGGCGACGGCGCGGTGCCTTCGGTGCGGCCGGCCGCTCGCGGCGCGGCTGCCCGCTACGCCGGGCGCTCGCTGGGTCACGTGCGCGCACTGCCGGGCCCCGGTTCCGGTCGTTCCGCCGACCGATCCGCCTCCGATCTTCTCCTGGGAGGTGTACCCCCTCGTATATCCCCCGCTCCCGACCCTCCGGCCTCCCAGCGGCGCGCCGGCGCGGCTCGCCGCCGTCGCGCTCGTCGCGGCCGTCGTCGTCCTCGCGGGCGTCGCCGTCGCCCTCGCCGGCTCCGGGGCGGAGGCGCTGGGCGCCGGCACGTTCCGGCTGTCGGGAACCGTCCAGGCGGCCGGGGGCGGCGGGCCGATCTTCAACGCCCAGGTGACGCTCGCGAGCGAATCCGGCTGGATCCGCTCCATCTACACGGGGGTGTCCGGCACGTTCGCCTTCTCGGGGATCCCGGCCGGCGGGGCCCGCCTCAACGTCTCGGCCGTCGACTACGCGGGGGCGTCGTTCGCCCTGTTCTTCTCCCCGTCGTACCGGGCGACCGGCGCGGGGACCGGGGGCCTCGTGGTGACCCTCGCGGAGGGCCCGCCGACGAACGCGACGATCGCGTTCGAGAGCCCGTTCACGGACCTCGAAGGATTCGTCTCGAGCCTCTGGTCGGCGGCGGCCCTCCTCCTCCTCGGGGCCATCGTCGCGGCCGCCGGGGCGGTGGCGGCCGCCCGGGGCCGGCGGCCCGCCGTCGGGGTCGCCGGCGGCGTCGCCGCGGTCCTCGCCCCCATCGGACTCGACGTGCTGAGCATCACCACCGCCTTCCCGCTCGCCATCGTCCCGGCGATTGCCGCGATCGGGCTCGGCGTCACCGCGGCGGTCCTCGAGACGGTCCCCCTCTGGGAGGCCGGCCGGGTCCCCGACAGCGAGTGAAGGCTCGGCGGCCCGCTACGCCGGGTCGGCGCCGCCCGACGGACGCTGCGCCGCCGGCCGGGCGCCCGACGCGATCGGGCGCCGGTTCCGGAAGCCCCCGTCGAGCGCGTGGTAGAACCCGACGTGCTCCTCGCCGCGCTGCCAGCAGAGGTAGACGACCTCCCGCCCGAGCCGGCCGACGAAGTCGACGAGCCCCGTATCGAGGTCTTTTACCTCGATCCCCTCCCCGTGCAGCCGCGCGACCTCGCCCTCGAGGCGACGCGTGAGCGACCGCCACTCCTCGTCGAGCCGCATCTTGAGGTCCCGGTCCGGGTGGTCCGCGCTCTCGAGCTCCTTGCCCCAGAACCCGGCCAGCCGTTCGAGCTCGCCGTGGACGGCGCGGAGCCGGACGACCCAGGCGCGCAGCGTCGGGAGGATCTCCCGCAGCGACTCGAGACGCGCGTTCGCCTCTTCGACGGTCCAAATCCGCCCGTGGGCGGACGCGGCCGGACCGGAGACCCCGGACTCCACCGGCTACCTTCCCCGGGGAACGATGCCGGGCGGGGTATATACCGCTTCGACAGGGTTCACTCCCCAAGCGGGCCGCGAGACTTCGGCCCGGAGCGGGGGCGCGCGGGCCCGTCGGAGGGCGCCGGCGCGCGCGTCGACTCTCTACGCGCGCGTTCGGGAAAACCGGCCCCGGGGCCGCGGTTCACCTCGACAAACGGCCCCCGACGGATGCGGGATCCGGTCCGGTTCCGCCAGCGCTTATATAGGGCACCTTTCTCCCCCAGCCCCACCGGAGGCCCATCCCCCCATCGACCTATGGCTCGCCGTCATCGTCCCCGCCGGGGATCCCTCGGGTTCTCCCCGCGCAAGCGGGCCAAGAACCCGGTCCCCCGCATCCGCAGCTGGTCGTCGCTCGGGAAGAGCCCGGCCGTAGAGGGGTTCGCCGGCTACAAGGTCGGGATGACCCACGCGTTCATCGTCGATTACCGGAAGCGGTCGACGACCGCCGGCCAGGAGGTCTCCGTCCCGGTGACCGTCGTCGAGGTGCCGCCCCTGCGCGTCTTGGCGGCGCGGCTCTACGAGCGCGGTCCGTACGGGCGACGCGTCGTCGCCGAGGTCTGGGGGGACGGCGCGAGTCCCGACCTCGCCCGCCGCCTCCCTCCCCACCCGGCGAGCGCTCCCGAGGCGCGGGCCGCGTTCGAGTCCGTCCCGGGCGATGAGGTCCGCCTCGTCGTGCACACGCAACCCGGGCTCATCACCGGGGTGCCGTCGAAGACGCCGGACCTGTTCGAGGTGCGGGTCTCGGGCGAGGTCCCGGCCGAGCGCCGGGAGTTCGCCCTTCGCCTCCTGGGCCACGAGCTCGCCGTCGACCAGATCACGAAGGCGGGCGAGTTCGTGGACGTGCTGGGCGTCACGAAGGGCAAGGGGTTCGGAGGCCACATCAAGCGGTGGGGCGTGAAGCTCCAGCCCCGCAAGAACTCGAAGCACCGCCGCATGATCGGGACCCTCGGGCCGCACAACCCGAGTTTCGTCACGTACCGCATTCCGCAGTCGGGCCAGATCGGGTTCCACCGGCGCACGCAGTTCAACATGCGGGTCCTCAAGGTCGTGAAGGACCCCCGGACCGACCCGGTCGCCCCGGCGGGGGGGTTCCCCCACTACGGCGAGGTCCGGTCGCCGTGCGTCGTCCTCCACGGCTCGCTTCCCGGCCCGGCGAAGCGGCTCCTCCGCTTCCGGACCCCGCTGCGGCCCCACGTCGGGACCGTCGAGAAGGTCGACATCCGCTACCTCAGCCTCGCCTCGAAGCAGGGCACATGAGCGACCCCGCCCCGGCGCCCGAGCCGCACCGCGTGCACCACCGCGTCCACGTCCTCGGGACCGACGGGAAGGCCGGCGAGCCCCTCACGCTCCCCCCCGCGTTCTCGACCCCGGTGCGGCCGGACCTCATCCGCCGCGCCGTCGTCGCGGCCCAGTCCCGCCGTCGCCAGCCGCACGGCACCGCGCCGACGGCGGGCCTTCGGCACTCCGTCGAGTGGTCCGGGAAGGGCCGCGGCGTCGCGCGGACGCCCCGGCTCATGGACGGGATGCGGGGCGCCCAGTCGCCGAACACCGTCGGGGGCCGGCCGGCGCACCCGCCGCGCGTCGAGACGATCTGGGAGAAGAAGGTGAACGTGAAGGAGCGGCGGCTCGCGTTCGCGAGCGCGCTCGCCGCGACGCGCGAGCGGACGTTCGTCGCCGGCCGGGGCCATCGCCTCCCCACGGAGATCGCGCTGCCGATCGTCGTCCGGGACGCGGTCGAGGCGATCGCGACGGCGTCGGAAGCCCGCGCGTTCCTCGCGGCGGTCGCCCTCTGGGACGACGTCGAGCGGGCCCGTTCGGGGACGCACGTCCGCGCCGGACGGGGGAAGCGACGGGGCCGCTTCCGCCGGGAGCCGAAGAGCCTCCTCGTCGTCACCTCCTCCGCCGACCGGGCCCGCGGCTTTCGGAATCTCCCCGGGGTCGACGTCGTCGCCGCGCCGCGTCTCGGCACCGAGGACCTCGCCCCGGGCGGCGACCCGGGCCGCCTCACCGTCTTCTCCGAGGCGGCGATCGGCGTCCTCGCCGCGCGGTACGGGATCGAGGGGCCGGCATGACGACCCTCCGGCACCGGATCATCCTCCACGCCTACGTGACCGAGAAGTCGATGGACGAGATGGAGCGGCAGAACAAGCTCGAGTTCGTCGTCGACCATCGCGCGACGCGCGCGGAGATCCGGCGGGCCGTCGAGGAGACGTACCACTGCCGGGTCGCGAAGGTCAACACGAAGATCGTCCGGGTCGGCAAGATCGCGACGGTCCGGTTCGCGCCCGAGTACTCCGCCGAGGACATCGGCAGCCGGGCCGGGGTGTTCTGATGGGAAAGCGGATCGGCTCGCGCCGGCGCGGGGCGGGGACGGGACCGTGGCGGTCGCCGAGCCACCGGCACCACGGGGCGGTCTACCTGCCGGCCCCGTCGATCGTCGGCGAGGCGACCGTCGTCCGGATCGCCCAGGCGCCCGGGCGGACCGCCCCGGTCGTCGACGCGACGGTGCCCGGAAGCGGGACCGTCCGCCTCATCGCGCCGGACGGCGTCGCGACGGGCGACCGTCTCCACCTGCACACCGGGGAGATCGCCCGCGGCACCGTGACGGCGCTCGCCCAGGTGCCGGACGGGACGCTCGTCTCGAACATCGAGGTCAACCCGTTCGACGGCGGCCGGCTCGTTCGGGCGGCGGGGACGAGCGCGCTCGTCGTCGCGCACACGGGCCGCGAAGTCACGATCCAGCTCCCGTCGGGGGCGTTCAAGCAGCTCCTCGGGACGTGCCGCGCCCAGGTCGGGGCGATCGGCGGCGGCGGCCGGCTCGAACGGCCGATCATCCGCGCCGGCAAGAAGGTCCTCGCGACGCGCTCCCTCGCCCGGCGGCCGTTCACGGTCCGCGGGGTCGCGATGAACCCCGTGAACCATCCGCACGGCGGCGGCGCCCACCAGCACGTGGGGCGCCCGAGCACCGTCGCGCCGGGCGCGTGGCCTGGGGCCAAGGTCGGACGGTTCTCCCCGAAGAAGCGGCGCCGCGCGCGCCGGGGCGGGGCGTAGGAAAGATGCCGAAGGCCCGCCGTACGAAGAAGGTCGAGGTCCGCCGGAAGCGCGAGTACACCCTCCGCGGCCGGACCCTCCCCGAGCTCCAGGCGATGTCGCTCTCGGAGCTCGCGCCGCTCCTCACCGCGCGGGCCCGCCGGTCGATCCGGCGCGGCTTCACGAGCGACGTGGCGCGGTTCCTCGAGAAGATCGCGGTCCACCCCCGGGGCGCCCCGATCTGGACCCACTGCCGCGACGCCCTCGTGCTGCCGGGCCACGTCGGGCAGCGCGTCGCGATCCACACGGGGAAGGAGTTCCGCGAGGTGGAGATCCGGCCGGAGATGATCGGCCACTACTACGGCGAGTTCGCGCTCACCCGCCGGTTCGAGAAGCACTCCGGACCCGGCGTCGGGGCGACGCGCTCGTCGAAGTTCATGCCGCTCAAGTGAGGTCGGATGCGGGGGTACACGTACCAGGGGAAGCCCGGCGAGACGGTCGCCCGCGCGCGGGCGATCGAGCTCGACGTCTCCCCCAAGAAGACGTACGAGGTCCTCAACGCGATCCGGGGCCGGCCGCTCGACGAGGCGCAGCGCCTCCTCGAGGACACGATCGCCGAGCGCCGCGCGATCCCGTTCCGGCGGTACAACCAGGAGACGGCCCACAAGCGCGGCACCGGGCCGGGCCGGTACCCGAAGAAGATCGCGCGCCACCTCCTCGAGCTCCTGGAGAGCGTGAAGTCGAACGCCGAGTTCGAAGGGCTCGACACCGACGACCTGTACATCAAGGTCGCCGCGTGCGCCCGGGGCCGGATCACGCGGGCCACGATGCCGCGCGCCCACGGGCGGGCGACGCCGTGGAACGAGCAGACGACGAACGTCGAGATCGTGGTCGCCGAGCGGACGGGGGCCTAGGATGGCGGGGGAGCGGCGCATCATCGCCGAGTCGGTCCGGCGCGTCCTCCTCAAGGACTACCTGGTCGGCGAGAGCGCGCGCGCCGGGTTCGGCGGCCTCGACATCCAGCGGACGCCGATGGGAACCCGGGTGACCCTCGTCTGCGAGCGGCCGGGGATCCTCATCGGCCGGCGCGGCGAGCTCATCAAGCAGCTCACCCAGGACATCCAGGCCCGCTTCTCCCTCGACAACCCGCAGATAGAGGTCCAGGAGGAGCGCCAGCCGGCCCTCAACGCGCAGCTGATGGCGGAGAAGCTCGCCGCGACGCTCGAGCGCGGGTGGCACTTCCGCCGCGCGGGCCATTCGACGGTGCGCCGGATCATGGAGGCGGGGGCGCGGGGCTGCCAGGTGATCCTGTCCGGAAAGCTCACGGGGGAGCGGCACCGGACGGAGCGGTTCAAGGCCGGGACGATCAAGTACTGCGGCGAGGCGGTCCGGCTCCACATGCAGAAGGGGTTCTACCAGGCGCGGTTGAAGCCGGGCGTCATCGGCGTCAACGTCTGGATCATGCGGCCCACCGCGAAGCTGCCGGACGAGATCAAGGTCCGGGGCCTCGAGCACCGGCCCGCCCCGCCGCCGGAGATCCCCGCGCCGCCCGAGGCCGTCCCCGGCGCCCCCGCGGAGGCGTCGTGACGCTCCTGCGGATGAAGGAGCTCCGGGCGCTCAGCGACCCGGAGCTGCGCGAGCGGATCGCCCAGATCGAGAACGACCTTCTGCGCGAGCGCGGCGTCGCCGCCATGGGCGGCGCGCCGCCGAGCCCGGGCCGGATGCGCGCCCTCCGGACCAACGTCGCCCGGGCGCTCACCGTCCTCTCCGAGCGGGACCGCGGGGCGACGGCGACGCCCTCGGAGGCCGCGTGACCGCGTCGGTGCACCGGTCCGGCGGCCACACCGCCGACGCCGCGCTCGCCGGCGAGATCCTCGGCGCGCCGATCGTCGTCGAGGTCGCCCCGGGCCTCACCCGGCTCCCGCTGCGGGGGACGCTCGTCGACGAGACGAGCCACCTGTTCCACATCCGGCGCGACACCGACCGGCGGATCGTGAAGGTGCCGAAGGCCGGCGTCGTCGGCGCGATCGTCCTCGGCGGCCGGGAGATACCGTTAAGTGGCGACCTCCTACGCGTCCGCCCCGAAGACCGCACGAAGCGCCTCCTCGCCCGCGGTCGTGGGAGCCCCCGATGACGCCCCCTTCTTCCGAAAAGCCGCGGCGCGCCCGGGACATCGGTCTCGATGTCCGGTCGCCGAAGACCGCGTGCGACGACGTCCACTGCCCGTTCCACGGACGGCTCAGCGTGCGCGGCCAGGTGCTCGAGGGGACCCTCGTCTCGACCGGCATGCAGCGGACGGCGGTCGTCGAGCGGATCCTCCTCTCCTACGTACCGAAGTACGAGCGGTACGAGAAGCGGCGCCGACGCTACCTCGCCCACGCGCCGCCGTGCCTCCCGATCCCGCTCGGCCACCGGGTCCGCATCGCCGAGACCCGTCCGCTCTCGAAGACCGTGAGCTACTGCGTCGTCGAGGACTTGGGCGAGGCGGCGCGCCGGGTCCGCGGCGAGGAGTCGGTCCCGGCGCCGGCCGCCCCGAGGGAGGCCGAGCCGTGAAGGGACTGCCGGGCCGGCGCGGACGGGGCCTCCCGAAGGGCGCGCGCCTCGACTGCGTCGACAACACCGGCGCCAAGGTCGTCGAGATCATCGCCGTGCGGAACTGGCACGGGACCCACCGGCGGTACCCCCGGGCCGGCATCGCCGACCTCGTCGTCGTCTCGGTGAAGAAGGGGTCGCCGGAGATGCGCCGGCAGGTGCTGAGCGCCGTCATCGTCCGCGCGAGGGCGCCGATGCGGCGCGCCGACGGGACGCGGCTCCAGTTCGAGGACAACGCCGCGGTCATCACGACCGAAACGGGCGAGATCAAGGGCTCGCAGATCAAGGGCCCCGTCGCGAAGGAGGCGGCGGAGCGGTGGCCCCGGATCGCGGCCGCGTCGTCGATCATCCTGTAGGAGGCGCACGTGCGGGGTCGGTTCTCGGCGCTGCCGCGGCGGCAGCGCCGCCGGGCGTTCACGGCGCACACGGCGGAGCGTCGGCGCCGGATGGCGGTCCTCCTGTCGCGCGAGCTTCGGCAGCGGTACGGCCGGCGGTCGCTGCCGGTCCGCAAGGGCGACACGGTCCGCATCCTGTCGGGGAGCTACGCCGGCCGCGAGGAGCGGGTCGCGAAGGTCGACCGCCGCGGCTACGCCGTCACCCTCGACAACGTGACCGGGAAGGCGGCCGACGCGAAGCTCAAGCCGCTCCCGATCCGCCTCAGCCATCTCGTCCTCATCCGGCTCAACCTCGCCGACGGCTGGCGCCGTCGGGTCCTCAAGGTCCCCGAGGGGACGCCGGTCGACGAGGGCGAGACGGCCGGCCCCGCGGCGCCGACGGCCGCGCCGCCCGAGGTCGCCCCGAAGGAGGCGCCGTGACGTTCCGGCTGAAGCGCCGCGCCGCCCCGCGCACGTGGACGATCCCCCGGAAGGGGACGAAATGGGTGAAGCGCCCCGCCCCCGGCCCGCACCGTCAGACCGAGTCGATCCCGCTCCTCCTCGTCCTCCGCGACATGCGCGGGCTCGCCGCCACGGCGCGCGAGGCCCGGCTCCTCCTGCGCAGCCGGAAGGTGCGCGTCGACGGCCGGACGGTAGACGATCTCTCCCGCGGCGTCGGGCTCATGGACACGCTGTCGTTCGACGCGCCGCTCAACGAGCACTTCCGCCTCCTCAAGGACCGCCGGGGGAAGCTCGTCCTGGTGCCGATCCCGGCCGCCGAGGCGGCGACGAAGATCGGGCGGGTCCGCTTCAAGCACGCCGTCCGCGGGGGCCGGATCCAGGTGACGCTCCACGACGGGCGGAACCTGCTCGCCGACCCCTCGAGCCCGTGGCGCGTCGGCGATTCGCTCCGCCTCGAGCTGCCGCAGGCGCGCGTCGCCGGCCACATCCCCCTCGCGGCGGGGAGCCTCGCGTACGTCGCCGGCGGATCCCACGTCGGGGAGGTCGCCCGCGTCGAGCGGATCGAGGTGCGCAACTCGCCCCAGCCGAACCTCGTCCACTTCAAGGAAGGGTTCTCCACGATCAAGGAGCACGTCTACGTGATCGGGGAGACCGCCCCCGCGATCTCGCTGCCGGAGGGACTCGCCCGATGAGCGCTCCCGCCGCCGCCGCGGCCGCCCCGCCCCCGACGGGCGCGAACCCGTGGCGGGCGATCCGCATCCAGAAGATCGTCGTCAACTCCGGCGTCGGCGAGTCCGGCGAGCCGCGCGCGAAGGCGGAGCGGGTCCTCTCGATGGTCACCCGGCGCAAGCCCGTCGCCACCCGGTCCCGGTCGACGAACCGGGACTTCGGCATCCGCGAGGGCCAGGAGATCGGCGTCAAGGTGACGCTTCGGGGCGCCGCGGCGGCCGAGTTCCTCGACCGCGCGCTCGACGCGAGGGACCGGGCGCTCGACCCGGAGTCGATCGACCGGCGGGGGAACTTCTCGTTCGGGATCGCGGACTACACCGATTTCGCCGGCATGAAGTACGACCCCGAGATCGGCGTCCGCGGCATGGACATCACCGTCGTCCTCGGGCGCGCGGGGTATAGGATCCGGGAGCGCCAGCGGCACGCCCGGCGCCTCCCGGCGTCGGTGCGGATCTCCCGCGACGAGACCCGGGCGTTCCTCGCCGAGAAGTTCCGCGTCACCTTCCTGGAGTAGGAGCGGGGTCCCGAGGGAGCGATGAAGCCGAAGAAGCAGTTCGGGCGCAAGGTGGGCTGCCTGCGGTGCGACCGCAAGCGCGGCATCGTGCGGCGGTACGGCCTCCACCTGTGCCGGCAGTGCTTCCGCGAGGTCGCGCCCGACCTCGGGTTCAGCAAGTACCAGTAGGGAGGACGGATCGATGCGGCACGACCTGCTCAACGACGCGCTCGTCACCCTCGGCCACGCCGACCGCGACGGGAAGGCGACGGTCACCCTCGCGCCGACGTCCCGGCTCGTCGGCGAGGTGCTCCGGATCTTCCAGGAGCAGCAGTACATCCAGGAGTTCACGTTCGTCCCGAACGGGCGGGGCGGCCGGTACGAGGTCACCCTCGGCCGCCGGATCAACGCCTGCGGCGTCATCAAGCCGCGGCTCTCGGTCCACCGGCGCGAGCTCGAACGCGAGGAGGCCCGGTTCCTCCCCGCGCAGGACTTCGGCGTCCTCGTCCTCTCGACGAGCCAGGGCGTGATGAGCCACGCCCTCGCCCGCGAGCGGAACATCGGCGGGAGGCTCCTCGCGTATGTCTATTAAGCGACACGAGACCCGGGTGACGGTCCCGGCGGGGGCCCGGTTCACCGTCGCGCCCGGCGTCCTCCGCGTGGAGGGCCCGCTCGGCCGGACCGAACGGACGTTCCCCACGGACGCGCTCGCGCTCGCCGTCGCCGGCCCGACGGTGACGCTCACGCTCAAGATCCCTCCCAACCGCCGGGCGGCCCAGGCGCTCCTCGGCACGTGGGCCGCGCACGTCGCGAACCTCGCGGGCG
>DATJVB010000027.1:0-2186 GCA_035502055.1 Thermoplasmata archaeon
TGGGCTTGATTCTCGCCCTCCCCTGCCCGAGGAGGGCGTCGAACGCCCTGCGGATGGAGCTCTCGATCATCCGAGCGACGACGCAAGTCCGAGGAGGACCGTCTTCCTGGGCGCCCGCCAGCACGGTCCGGGCTCGCTCGAACTAGTCGGCGTCCTTGATGGGGCGAACGGGGAGACGTGGTTTCTCTCCCTCCTGGGGGGAGAGCGCCCGGACCCAGAGCGCGCGGAGGTGGGGGAGCTGGGGCTAGCGCACCCCCGGAGAGCACGTCCACGCCGAATGTCCGGCCACGTTGCCGGCTTCGCCGCTAGGCGGCGCGGCGGAACAGCCGGAACTCCCGGGTGAGCGACCGGTGGACCCGGTCGGGGATCGACAGGCTCCGTCGCCAGGGGGGCGGGAGAGGATCGTCGCCGCCGGGCACGACCACCACGATCCGCCCCACCGGCCGGACGCGGGCCGCCCACCGGACGAGGGCGCGGGAAAGGAGCGCCCCCGGCGGCTCGCCGCCGGAGCTCGACGAGCGGCCGTACGGCGCGTCGGTCACGAGGGCGTCGAACGGCGGCCCCGCGTACGCGTCGGCCGCGTCGCCGGCGTCGGCGACGGAGAGCCCCTCGAACTCGAGCCCGAGGTGGGCGAAGTTCTGGATCGCGCCCCGGACCATCGTCGGGTCCCGGTCGATGCCGGTGACCCGCGCCCCCAGGAGCGCCGCCTCGAGGAGGAGCGAGCCGGTCCCGACGAACGGGTCGACGACCCGGTCCCCCGGTCCGACCCCCGCGAGGTTGACCGCGGCCCGGGCGAGTCGCGGCGCGAGGCTGACCGGACGACGGAACGGCAGCGTCGTGAGCCTCCGCCGGCCGAACGCGCCGCGATCGACCTCCGCGACCCGGTCGGCGATCGTCACCGGATCGCCCGCGGCGTCGACGAAGATCACCCGGTCCGGACGGTCGAGGTCGATCCGGCCCCCGCCCGCGCGGAACGCGTCGGCGAGGGCGCGCAGCCCGGCCGCGATCGGCGCCCCGGGGCGGCCGAGCGGCCGGACGGCGATCGACCGGTCGGGTCGGCCCTCCCGGTGGAGGCGCGCGGCCCCCTCGGCGATCGATCCCTCGGGCCACCGCTCGAGGACCCGGCGGGAGAGGGCGAGCCGCGCGGCGAGCCGGACGGCCGTCTCCCGATCGGGAAGATCGATCTCGAGGAGTGGGGGGTCCCCCGTCGACCGGTCCCCGACCGCCGTCCCCCCGACCGACGCCGTTACCGCGAGCGCTTCGGCGGCCGCGAGCTCCGGGTTCTCGCCGGAGAGCTCGACGAGGAACCGGCTCATGGGGGACCCAGGACCGCGCGCAGCCGCTCCCGGACGCGCGCCGTGTGCGATCCCTCCCAGTACTGGTGCCCGCAGGACCCGCAGACGTAGATCGGTCCGGGCGGCGCCCCCCCGTCGGGGCGCGGGGTGCCCGCAGAGGCCTCGGTCAGCCGGCCGTTGCACCGCGTGCACCGGTCGAACGAAGGGGCCCGGGGGAGGTCGGGAAACGTCGTCCAGACGGCCCGGAGCTGCTCGTCGAGCGACGGGCTCGCGAGGAGGAGGGACCCGGCCACGCGCCGGGCGAGAGCGCGGTCCCGGGTCAGCAGTGTCCGGCCGTCGGCGCGAGCCCGGGCGGCGATCGCGTCGTCCGTCGCGTCCCGGACGTACTCCGTATCGAGCCCGGCGAAGCGAAGGTACCGCGCGAGCCGTCCGAGCATCTCGTCGGCGAGCCAGCGCGTCGGCGTCGCGGCGGGGGGTCGGTCGGCCGTAGCTCCGATGGACCGTCCGGGCTCAATAGGATTATGAGGACCGGCGGCGGACCGGAGCCGATGCGCCTCTTCGGAACGAACGGCATCCGGGAGGTCGTCGGCGAGCGGCTCACGGCGCCGTTCGTGACCGCGGTGGCGGGCGGGATCGCCCGGATCGCCCCCTCGGGCCGGCCGGTCGTCGTGGGGTGGGACGGACGCACCTCGAGCCCGGCGTTCGCCCAGATCGTCCAGGCGACGCTCGCGCTCGGCGGCCGGTCGGTGATCCCGGTCGGCCTCCTCCCGACGCCGGCGATCCAGTACAGCGTGCTCCACCTGGGGGCGGGGCTCGGCGTCATCGTCACCGCCTCGCACAACCCGCCCGAGTTCAACGGGATCAAGCTCATCGCGGCCGACGGCCTCGAGG
>DATJVB010000028.1:0-9764 GCA_035502055.1 Thermoplasmata archaeon
TCGGCGTACCTGCTCGACGCCCTCGATCGGAACGGCGCGGGAACCCTCCACTCGATCGACCTCCCGTCCCGCCCCCGGGCGTCCCGTACCGGCGGCCGAAAGGGCGGGAGTTCGTGGAGCCTCCCGCCGGGCCGGTCGTCGGGATGGGCGATCCCTCGCCGGCTCCGCCCGCGCTGGGACCTGCGGCTCGGCGACAAGGCCGACCTATTGCCCCTCCTCGCCGCCGAGCTGCCCGCGGTCGATCTCCTTCTCTACGACGTGCCGCACGAAGACCGCGACGCGGGTCGCGAGTTCGGTCTCTTCGCAGACCTCCTTCGGCCGGGGGGCGTCGTCATCGCGGACCATGGTCCGGGCGGAGGGATGTGCGCGGGTCTCCGGGCGTGGGCCCGCCGGTCGGGAACCTCCCCGGTGCGACGGGAGGGTCTCGGCCTCTTCGGCTTCCGCCGGCCCCCCTTGCCGACCCGGGGTCCGGCGCCCCGCCGGTGAGCCGCGCCGGCCCTCCGGCGGAGAGCGGAGGGTAGGGGCCACTCGGCCGCCCCCGGACCCGGGCCGCACCTCTTGAGCGGCCGGAGTGTCCGGGGGGCGACCGTGTCGATGGACGCCCGCCTCCGGGTCCACCACCCGTGCCCCTACTGCGACATCTCGGTCCGGTTCCCCGACTCCCTCCTCCTCCTCTGGTGCGACAACCGGCGCGATCTGTTCCTGGTCTCGAGCCCGGCGGAGGAGGAGCTCGACACCGTGGTCCGCTCGCTGCGCCGGTCGTTCCACGGCGAGGTCCTGCTCCGCGAGGGGCGGGACGCGCTCATCGTGCTGCCGGAGTTCGAATGGTCGGAGCCCCCGTCGGTCACCGGCATCGCCCGGCGGGAGGGGGTGTTCGTCGTCCCCCCGGTCGTGTACTCCGACGGTCGGGAGACGTACCGGGTCCTTTCGCCGACGCGGGCCCGTCTCCGGCGGTTCATCCACCGGCTCCGGCGGCTCGGCGACGTCGAGCTCCTGTCGGTGGTCGGGCGGACCGACCTCGCAACGGTGCGCGAACCCCCGCTCGGCACCGTCCACTTCCTGGAGGGGCTCACGGATCGGCAGGTCCGGTCGCTGGTCCGGGGGTTCGAGGAGGGGCTCGTCCGGGTCCCCGCGAAGGGCCGGTGGGAGTCGGCGGCCCGGCGCGAGGGGCTCTCCCGGTCGACGTTCGGCGAGCACCTTCGGAAAGGTCAGTGGCGCCTCCTCGCGAACGCGTACCCCGCCCTCCGGGCGCGCGTCGAGCCGCCCGCGCCTCCCGTGCTCCTCCGGAAGCTCCGACCGGCGCGTCGGGCTCGCGGTCCCCGGGCTCGCGACCCCTCGGACCTATGACGACGCTGGGCCAGGTGCGGCGACCTCCCCGGCCAGCGATCCGCCGGGCCCGTAGCGGCCGGCGACGGCGCTCCGAGCGGGCGGGGCCCTCGGTGCGGGCGGTGCCGACGATCCCGGTCCATCACGTCCGGGGGGACGGTCGATGACGGCGGACCCGGGCCTCTCCATCTCGCTTCGGACCGCCCGACGACTGGCGGTTACGAAGCAGCACCTGGGCGGCTCCCGCCCGACGCCCGGATCGGACATCGTCTCCGTCGTGCGGGACCTCGCCTACGTCCAGTGGGACCCGGTCGCGATCGTCGCCCCGTCGCATCTCCTCTCCCTGTGGAACCGGGTCGACCGGTTCCGGCCCTCCGACCTCGAGCGGCTCCTGTGGCGCGAGAAGCGGCTGTTCGAGCACTGGATGCCGATCGCCTCGATCGTCCTCACGGAGGATTACCCGCTCTACCGGTCGCTCATGCGCCGGTTCCCGGATTCGCTCTCCGATTCGTGGGGCGTCCAGCGGGAGGCGGCCCGGGCGTTCCTCGCATCGCACGTCGGCCTCCGTCGGAGGCTCCTCGCGGAGCTCGCGAAGGGTCCCCGGACGATCGGCGAGATCGAGGCGCCCCGTCGGAGTTCGCGCGACGGCCACGGATGGGAGCCGGCGAGCGAGGTCGCGGAGATGCTGACGTACCTGTCGATGTCGGGCGATGCGATGGTCGTCGGGCATGCGGGGAACCAGAACGTCTGGGGACTCTCGGGCGCGTTCCTCCCGGAGTGGGTCGACCGCCGCGCGCTTTCGGAGACCGTCGCCGACGAGGTCGCGGCCCAGCGGGCGATCCGGGCGCTCGGGACGGCGAGCCCGCGGGAGATCCACCTGTACTTCGTCCGGGGCCGGTACCGGCACCTCCCGGAGACCCTCGCCCGGCTGGAGGAGAAGGAGGCGATCCGCCGGGTGTCGATCGAGGGCTCGGTTCGCCGGGAGACACGGTACATCCACCGCGACGACCTTCCGTTGCTCCCGTCGCTCGAGACCGACGACTTCCCGCCGCGGCTCTCGCTCCTGCCGCCGTTCGACAACATGGTCGGGCACCCGGAGCGGACGAGGCGGATCTTCGGGTTCGAGTACGTGCGCGAGCAGTTCCTGCCACCGGAGCGCCGGCGGTACGGTAGGTACGTCCTCTCGATCCTCTGGGGGGATCGAATGGTCGGACGCATCGACCCGCGCATGGACCGGGCCCGCGGGACGCTCGACGTCGGATCCGTCCACGCGGAGCCCGGTGCGCCGCGGGACCGCGAGTTCCGAGACGCACTGCGCGGAGGGATCGAGCGGCTGGCCCGTTTCGTCGGCGCCGAGCGCGTCCACATCGGATCGCGCGTGCCGCCCGCGTGGGCGTCGATCCGCCGGTAGCTACGACGTCCCGATCGTTCCGGTGACCCCGTACGAGCCGCCCGTCGGGGGCGCCTCGAGGAGGAGGTTCAGGCTGACGCTCCCCCCGGGCGGCACGGACTGGGGCAGCGTGGGCTCGATCGAGAGCAGAAGGAACGGCGCGCCGACGGTAACGGAGCCGATCGAGTGGTTCAGCTGCGTCGCCGAGCTCTCGAGCGTGATCGTGTCGCTGAACTCCGCCCCGACGAACATCGTCATCGGGCACGCGGCGCAGCTCGAGAGCGACGTGGGCCCGAAATACCCTGAGGAAGAACCCTGGTACTCGATCGTCCAGTTGATGCCCGTGACGGTCACCCGGGTCGAGTCGACCGCCTTGTTGAAGACGAGGGCGACGAGGACGAACCCGACCACGACGAGCGCGACCACCACGACGACGACGATCACGAGGATGAGCCCGACGCTGCTCTTCCGCCGCGGCGGCGGCGGACCCCACCCGGGCGGCGGGTAGGGCGAGTACAACGGGGGACCGGGCGGCGGCGGCGGAGGGGGCGGCAGCGGGTACCCCGGGGGAGCTCCGCCGGGGGCGGGGGTCGCCACGAACGACCGATGCGGGCGGCCGCGTTTGAACCTATGGTCGGACGACGCGGGACTCGCCGTCGCCCCTGTTCCTCGCGCGCCGGCGCCGACCCCCGGCCGAGCGTCAGCCTCCGGCCCGGTCGCGTTGCACCAGGTAGAGCCCGAGGACGATGAGGCCGAAGCCGCCGAGCTGGACGAGCGCGTAGCTCTCGCCGAGCACGACGACCCCGGACACCAGCGCCGCGACGGGGGCGACGAAGCTCACCAGGTTCGCCCGACCGGGGCCGACGCGCCCGTGGATGTGGAAGTAGACGAGGAAGCCGAGGACCCCGGCGACGACAACGAGGTACGCGACCGCGAGGAGCGCCCCGGGACCGAGGGGGAACGAGGGGGCGGGTTCGAACAGCGCGACGGCGGCGAGGGCCACGAGCCCCCCCGCGGCGAACTCGATCGACACGCCCCAGAGGCTCTCCCCGCCCCGGCGCCACCGCCGCAGAAGGACCGATCCGAGGGCGAACGCGAACGCGGCCGAGAGGATCGCCGCGAGGCCCTCGACCGACGACGGTCCGCCGCCCGCGAGGTCCGGCTCGAAGAGGAACGCGACGCCCGCGAAGCCGACGATGACGCCGAGCGTGCCGATCCGATGGAACGCCTCCCGACGCAACAAGAGGACCGACAGGAGCGCGGTGAACAGCGGGGACGCCGCCACGAGCACCCCGGCGAGCCCGCCCGAGGTGTACTGCTCGCCCCAGAAGAGGAGGAGCTGGTAGCCGCCCATCACGAACGCGCCGCCGAGGATCGCCGAGATCCAGGCGTCGCGCCGGGACGGCCCTCGTTCCCGGGCCGCGACGGCGATCGCGCCGGTGAGCCCGGCCTGGGCGAGCAGGCGGATCAGGACGAAGAAGAACGGGCTCGCGCCGAGGTCGAGGAGGTACCGGATCGCGATGAACGCGGAGCCCCACGCGGCCCCGAGGGCGACGAGGAGGACGAGCGAGCTCCGATCCGTCTCCTCGCGCATGGTCGGGGCCCTCGCCGGTGCGGCCCGCGGCGCCGCGGGACGGGGAGGACCGGTGGCGCGCAGCGCCGCCGGATCTCCGCCGCGGCCGACGGAGCTTCGCTCGGGCTCCGCTAGGGTCCGCGGAGATAAGCACCGTCGCCGCGGGTCCCGGGCACGGCGTTAGCCGCGACCACCGGACCGTCGTCGTCGGCCAATCCCGACCCCCGACGGGCGCTTCTACGGGCCGCCGGATCGGCGTCGGCGTAGGACGAGGAGCGCGACCGCGACGGCGGCGACCGCCGCGACCCCGCCAACGACGGCGACCGCTTCGCCGAGGGGGATCGCAGAGCCGGACGGGGTGCCGTTTCCGCCCGTGGGCGGCGGCGGGGTGGTCCGGACGGCCGCGAGGGTGAAGTTCGCCCACGTCACGTTCCCCGGGGTGGCGGTCACGTTCACCGACTGGCTCACGTACCCGTCGTACCCGGCGGTGACCATGTACATCCCGGGCACGACCGACGCGTTGTACGCTCCGCCGAGGACCGGCTCGACGACGCCCGCGACCGCGATGTGGGCGCCGGCCGGCTGGACGCTCCCGGCGATGAACGTCGGCCGGTAACTGAACACGATTTCGAACGGGGTCGCGACCCCGCGGGTCACCACGATCGTTCCGCTCCCGGGATCGGCGACGAACTCGTAGGCGGTCCCGACCGAGAACGGCGTCGAGCCGTTCGGGGCGGGGACGTCGAGGGAATCCGAGGTCGATCGGACCGTTTGGCCGTTCGCCTCGATCCACCACGCGGTCGACGCGGGGAGGCCCGACTCGGTCACCGGGACCGCGTAGGTGAAGACGGCGAAGTCGACCTCGATCAAAGTGGCGCCGGGCACGGTGAGCTCGGTCGGCGCGGAGCCGTTCCGGAAGAATCCGGGGACGCCGAAGTAGCTCACCGGGAAGCTCCCGTCGGGAAGATGGAAGTCGAGGTCGGCGGCCGTCGAGTTCACGGACGTCGTCCCGACGCTGACGCCCCAGGTGGTTCCCGGCGGAAGTCCCGACTCGTGGAAGATGACCGTTCCGGCGCCGGAGAGGTCGACGTGCGTCGTCTGCCCCGCGACGATGGTGAACGAGGTCGTGGCGTTCGAGTACCCCTCAAGCGCCACGTCGTGCGAGCCGGAATCGAGCGTGAGGTTCGCCCAGGTGCCCTCGAACGGCACCGCGACGCCGTCGATGAGGAGCGTCTCCGCGTCCGCCGTCGGGACCGAGACGTTGACGAACCCGACCTGGGTGAGATTGTAGACGATCCCCAGGGAGCCGGAGCCGTTCGTAAGATGCGCGGCCGGGACGGGCGCGCCGGGCCCCGCGAGCACGTCGGTCACGTTCGAGGCGGTCTCGCCGGTGTTGCTGCCGAAGTTCCACGCCGTCGGCACCGCCTGGAAGTTGTGCCCGTTCGAGTACGCGAGGGACATGTTGACGTCGGAGCCGTGGTCGACGAGCTCGGAGCCGCCGCCGGCCCCGACCCACACCCACTCGGCGTCGTAGTAGAGGCCGTTCGAGTACGGGGTCGGGGTGAACCCGTCGACGAGGAACCCCGCGTCGGTCGCGCCGGTGAGGTCAAGGAACGACACGTTGTCGTAGGTGGTCCAACCGGTGCCGGCGTCGTACTCGTAGGCGACGTAGGGGACGCCCCCGCTCACACCGGTCGCGATCCGGGCGTCGAGCTCGACGGGGAGCGCCACGTCCTCGCACTGGAGCGGGTACGGCGCGCTGCACCCCGGGATGTAGTAGTAGGTGTCCGTCGCGAGCGACGACCCATTGTTCCCCCGGAGCTCGCCCGCGGTCAGCTTCGCCCCCGGCGCGGAGAAGTTCCACACGTACGCGCCCCCGAGCGAGAACTCCCACGAGTCCCCATCGAAGTGGAGCCCGTTCTGGATCCAGTACGAGTAGTTCGTCCCGCCGCGCTGGAGCACGACCACGGCGTTCAGCTCGAACGCGGTGACGGCGGTCGACGTTCCCGCGATGCTGACGTATTCCGACGAGATCGTGGTCGTCCCCTCGAGCGTCGGCGTGGTGTAGGAGTACCCCCGGGCACCGGCCGCAGCGCCCGTGACGCCGAAGTCGGCGATCCCCATCGGGGCCGGCTCGTGACCGTAGAACTCGGTGGGATCGATCAGCGCGGCGGGGCGGGGGCTCCCGGTCGGCGGCGTCGCGTCAGCGGGGACGGCGGGCCGTACAGTCGGCGAACCCGGAGGGACGCCGGCCGAGGGCCCGGCCGGGGGGGACACGGTATTCGCGGCCCCCGGGAAGGGGGAGGTGATCAGGGGGATCGCGCTCGCCGCGAGGACGGTCGAGAGGAGGAGCACCCGCGCGAGGGTCGCGGCCGAGGGGGCGCCCACGCCGGGCGCTACCCGACCCGCGGGATTAACCCTTCGATGACTTCCGTGACGACGGCCCCGTCGACCGGCCGGCCCCAGCCCCCGGGCGCCCTCGCTCGGCGGGCGAGGCTCACGCGGCGGAGCCGCGCATACCGACGCTCGCGTCGAACTGCCGCCCGGTGAGCGAGAAGACGGACGAGAACGATATCCAGCGCGAAGACACGTACATCCGTCCTTCGCGGAGGGCGATCCGTCCCCACGGAAGATACGACGTGCGAAGTCCGTGGTCGATCGCGACCCCCCAAGGCGATACGCCGAGGCGCGACGCGGGGACGGGAACGATCCGCGCGTACAGGATCGTGGGAATGGCGGCCACGAGAATCGCGACGGGCTGGTAGCCGAACCCCGGGAACCGGCCGTCGGGACCCGCGACTACCGGGTCGACGGTGAGGAGGGAAAGGAGGGCGACCACGTAGATGGACGCGAAGACGCCGAAGAGCCCGAGGAACCAAGGGAAGCGAGAACGGCCCGGAATCCACCGCCATCCGGCGCCGGCCGACGCCATGGGTGGAGTCAAGTGTCGAGCGATAAAAAAGCGTTCCCACCGACCGCGGCGGGGCCGGACTCCCTCGCGGCGGGCTCGCGTCGCCGACGGCCCCGACCTAGGCCGGTGGGACTACGTGAACACGATCCGGACCGAAACAGGCGTGCCGGCCGGCCCCGTCACGTGGCCGCTCGAGGGGGCGGCGGTGTACCCGGAGACCGGGCCCACGGTGAAGCTGATGTTGTAGCGGAACGAGAGGTGGAACCACTCCAGGCCGAACACCATCGCGCTGGTGTTCGACGTCCCGGTGGTGCTGATCCCGTACTGGACCAACGTCACCGTCCACACCGTCCCCGCCGGAAGCCCGCTCTCGACGAATCGGAGCGGGGACGACTCGAAGTCAAAGACCCACGGGAGCCGGTGGGTGAAGTCGAAGCAGACGAACGTCTCGTTCGCGGAGTTCGTGACGCAGACGTCCCCGGTCGTGGGATCGTAGGCGGCGCCAGAGGGATCGATCGAGACGTAGTCCGCCACCACCTCGCGCGTGGTGTTGATCACGATCGCATAGTACCACCCGCCGGCCACCCAGACCGTCTTCTGACCCCAGTCGTACACGACGCCCTCGAGATCGATCGGGGTCCACGGCAGCACCGGGACCGAGGCGACGACGGTGTCGCTGGCGGCCGACACGACGGTGACGAGATACGCCCGCTCGTCCGCGACGTAGACCGTGTCGGTGTCGTTGTCGACCGCGAGCCCGTACGGCCCGGAGCCGACGGCGATCGTCCCGGTGACCGTCGCGGTCCGGGCGTCGATCGCGGACACGGTCCCCGAGCCGTGGTTCGATACGAAGACCTGGTCGGTCGCCGGGTCCCAGGCCACGCCGAGCGGCTGGGTGCCGACGGACACGTTCGTCACGACGCGGAACGACGCCGTCGACACTACGGTCACGTTGTCGGTCGCGCTGTCCGCGACGTAGGCCGTGCCGTCCGTCGCGTCGATCGCGATCCCCGTCGGCGCGCTCTGGACGGTCACGTTGGCGACCGCGCTGAGCGTGGTGGGAGAGAGCACCGTCACGTTCGCGCTCCCACGGTTGGTCACCCAGACATACGAGCTGGTGGGGTCGATCGCGACTCCGAAGGGCGTCTGGCCGACAGGAAGAACCGCGGTGAGGACGAGCCGCGAGCCCGAGACCACATCGACCGCCCGGGGCGGGGAGGCGACCCAGTACGAGGCATCGGCCGGATCATACGCGGTCCACGAGGCGCTCCGGACCGGACCGGCGTAGGGCGCCGCGGGCGCCCCTGAGAGGGGGACCGTCACCATCCGATGCGCGGGCGCTCCGGGAACCCCCGCGGCGGGGGTCGGAGCCACGAGGGACGGTTCGGTCGCCTCGGGCGAGGGGGCGGCGCCGCTCGGCGGGCGGCTCGCCCAAGGGACGTTCCCGAGCGCGGACGGGAGGAGGCCCACGAAGAGTATGGCGACCAGGACGACTCCGGCTGCCGTCCGGGGGTGCGATCCCCGAGAGGAGGCGATCCGACCCGCGCCTCGCATCGCGCCTCCCCGAGCGCCGGCCCCCGCTTAACTTCGCATGCCCCGGGCCCGGGGGGAGGGAGACCGGTCCGTCAGTAGGAACCCCAGAGCAGGACGTGCTGCGTCGGCTGCCCGACCACGGAGTCCGAAGCGTAGAAGCTGTAGTTCCCCCCCAAGGAGCTGAAGCGGCAGGCCCCGTCCGGCCCCGCTCCTCCGCAGTCGCCCCATCCGCTCACTCCAATCGACCGGATGAACACGTCGTACCCGACCCGGACCGATCCACCGGCATCGTCGACCCAGAGCAGATGGACCGTGAGGTTCGCAGGGATCGGTTCGAACGCGACGCTCGGGAGACAGCCCGAGTCGCACGGCACGGACCCGGCCGTATCGAGCGCTCCTTCGAATCGGACCGTGGGGGGCTGCACCGGTGCTCCGCCCCGTAGCCAGACGCCGACGAGAGTCCCTACGACGGCGACCGCGACGACGATATCGCCCTTCCCGGCCGACCGGATCCGTTCCATGGCGTCCCCTCCTCCCGCCGCCCGCGGGAAATGCCGCGGGCCCGACATATGGAATTCGTCTCGTCGGCCCTCCGGCCGGCGTCCCGGCGTTCCGCTGTAGGGCACCGGGGGCAGACCTCCTCCCGTCTAGCATCGAGCGCAAGGTGTTCCGGCGATCGGCCGCAGGGAGCCGCCGACTATCCGCGGTCGACCGGAGAACGTCCCCCAAGCCGGCCCGCGCGGCCGTCGTACCTCCTCTCCCGGGAATGGCACCAGGGCGACCGGGCTCGCCCCGTCGAGGCCGCCGGAGGGCGGGGCCTCGAGAGAGTTCGGCTCACGGGATGGACACCGAGATCGTTCCCGAGAACGACGGCGCGCACGGGTCGGCGGCCCCGCCGGGCGCGACCATCAGGAAGAACGTATCCCCCGAGAGGTTCGTCGGAGTGGGTCCCACGTCGATCCGGTCCCCGGAGGCGATCGACGCGCTCGACCCGGCCGACCACGTCGACGTACCGAGGTCGTACGTGCCGA
>DATJVB010000029.1:0-31708 GCA_035502055.1 Thermoplasmata archaeon
GAGCCGAAGTGGGTCATCGCGATGGGCAACTGCGCGACCGGCGGCGGCCCGTTCCGGACCGCGTACTCCGTGGTCCCGGGGGTCGACAAGCTCGTGCCGGTCGACGTGTACATCGCCGGCTGCCCGCCCCGTCCCGAGGCGCTCATCGACGGGATCCTCAAGCTCGAGGAGCTGATCCGGGAGCGCGGCGAGTAGCCCCGCGGGGCCGTCGGGCGCACGCTGTCGGGGAGGGTCGCATCACGATGGAGAAGGTCGCGGAGTTCCTGGCGGCCCGGGTTCCCGGCGCCGTGCACGCCGTCGACCCGTTCCCCCGGACGGCCGGCCGGGTCCGGTTCGACCGGGACCGGGCCCTCGACGTGTTCCGGGCGGTCCACGACGGGCTCGGCTTCACCCACCTCTCCATGGTCGGGGCGGTCGACTGGGTCGACCACCGGGAGGTCGTCTACGTGGTGTGGAGCGACGCGCGGCGGGAGTACCTCCTCCTCGCGACGGAGGTCCCCTCGGCGGACCCCCGCGTCGAGAGCGCGAGCGCCGTCTGGCCGTCCGCCAACTGGCACGAGCGCGAGGCGTGGGAGCTCGTCGGCGTGACGTTCGACCACCATCCCGACCTTCGGCGGCTCCTCACGCCGGACGGGTACGCCTTCCATCCCCTCCTCCGATCGTTCGCGCTGCACGAGCCCGAGGAGCTCGAGGTGAAGGTGCGCGATGTCTGAGATGTGGATCAACATGGGGCCCCAGCACCCCATGACCCACGGCCTCTGGAACCTCCGCGTCCGGATCGACGGGGAGATCATCCTCGACGTCGATCCCGAGATGGGCTACCTGCACCGGGGGATCGAGAAGATCAGCGAGGTCCGCCACTACAACGAGGTGATCACGCTGATGGACCGGACCTGCTACGTGGCGGGGCTCTCCTGGGAGCACGTGTTCATCCTCGCCGCCGAGGAGGCGCTCCACATCGAGCCGCCGGAGCGCGCCCGCTGGATCCGGACGATGAGCGACGAGTTCCAGCGGTTGGCGTCGCACATCATGTGGTACGCGGCGTTCGTGCAGGACATCGGGCTCATGAGCCCGTTCCTGTACGGGATGCGCGATCGGGACCTCATCCTCGACCTGTTCCAGAGTTACACCGGCGGCCGGCTCACCTACGAGTACATGCGCGTGGGCGGCGTCCGCAACGACCTCCCGCCGGGCTTCATCCCGCAGGCGCGCAAGCTCCTCGACTGGCTCATGGCCCGGTTCAAGGAGTACGACGCCCTCTGCCTCGGCTCGGACATCTTCCACAAGCGGTGCGACGGGCTCGGCGTACTGTCGGCCGCGGATTGCGTCACCCTCGGGGTGACGGGCCCGATGCTCCGGTCGGCCGGGGTGAAGCGGGACCTCCGCAAGGATCGGCCGTACAGCGCCTACGCGGACGTCGAGTTCGACGTCGCGCTCGCCGACACGGCGGACGTGACGGGGCGGTACCTCGTCCGCCTCGAGGAGATGCGCCAGTCGGTCCGGATCATCCGGCAGACCCTCGACTGGCTCGAGCACCACCCCGGACCGGTCCTCGCGAAGGACATCCCGCGGTGGATGGGCGCGCCGTACGCGCCGATCGGCAACGAGGCGTACCTCCTGAAGCGCGACTATCCGAAGGGCGTCGGCTTCTCGTCGATCGAGGAACCCCACGGGGAGGCCCAGGCGTACGTGGTGAACGAGGGCGGCGAGCACCCGTACCGCGTCAAGTTCCGGTCGCCGGTCTTCGCGAACCTCTCGGCCGCGAAGCGGTACATGATCGGGTACCGGGTCGCCGACATCCCGCCGATCATGGGGAGCGTCGACATCTGCGTGGGGGAGGTCGACCGGTAGGGGCCCGGCCATGATCACGCTCTTCGATGTCGCGACCTGGCTCGCGACGGGTCTCCTCACCCTCCTCGGATGGATCGTCCCGCCGGCGCACGGCTGGCTCCTGTCCGGCGACGTCGTCCTCGCCCTCGGGACCCTCCTGTTCGCCGCGATCCTGCTCGGCGCGAGCATGATCAACACGATCATGCTGATCTGGTTCGAGCGCAAGATGCTCGGCCGGTTCATGGACCGGCGCGGGGCGATGCACGTCGGATTCGCCGGCCTCCTCCAGAACTTCGCCGACGGCCTCAAGCTGTTCCGCAAGAACACGTTCAAGCCCCGGGAGGCGGACGCCCTCGGGTTCTACGCCGGCCCCACCGCCTACATGGTCACGTCCCTCCTCCTGTTCGGGATCCTGCCCATCTCGACCGGCTGGAACGCGGGGGCGCTGCCGCTGAGCCTCCTCCTCGCGCTCGTCGTCTTCTCGTTCGCCCCGCTGTTCATCTTCATCAGCGCCTGGTCGAGCAACAACAAGTACTCGCTCATCGGCGGCATGCGATCGGCGGCCCAGATGATCGCCTACGAGGTCCCGATCCTCCTCGCCGTCGTCGCCGTCGTGGTCGTCTCGGGCAGCTTCGACCTCGGGACGATCGTGATGGAGCAGCAGAACTACTGGTTCTGGGGGCCGCTGTTCGTCGCCCTCGTCGTCTTCGTCGCCGGGATGCTCGCCGAAATGGAGCGGATCCCGTTCGACCTCCCGGAGGCCGAAGCCGAGCTCGTGGAAGGCTGGAACACCGAGTACGGCGGGATGCTGTTCGCGTTCTTCATGCTCGCGGACTACGTCCGGGCGCTCGTCGGGAGCTTCCTCGTCGTGCTGCTGTTCCTCGGCGGATGGACGATGCCCTCGTACGTCCCGTCGGCCCTCACGACGTTCCCGCTCGCCGGGATTGTCTGGTTCATGGTGAA
Source organism: Thermoplasmata archaeon (assembly GCA_035502055.1). Taxonomy (GTDB): domain Archaea; phylum Thermoplasmatota; class Thermoplasmata; order Lutacidiplasmatales; family UBA184; genus Lutacidiplasma. Next base: position 2,794 of record DATJVB010000029.1, read on the forward strand.
GACGTACCTCGTCTTCGGGCTGTTCGTCTGGATCCGCGCGTCGCTGCCGCGCGTCCGCACGGACCAGCTGCTGCGCGTCGGGTGGATGCGGATGATCCCGCTGTCGCTGCTCTCGATCTTCCTTGCGGCGCTCGTGGTCCTCGCGAAGTGCCTCCCCGTCCTCGGTTGCCTCCCGCCGGTCGGAGGGTAGGAAGGGACGATGGCGGCGGCGAAGGGGACCCAGGAGAAGTCGTCGGACAACCCGGTGCTGTGGGTCGCGAAGCCCCTCATGACCGCGGCGCGGCAGTTCGCGCGCAGCCTCGTGCGCCCGTCGACCATCGTCTACCCGTTCGAGCGTCTCGAGGACCCCAAGTTCCGCGGCGAGGTCGCGGTCGCGTCGGGCCGTCCGATCGGGCTCGGCGAGATCTGGGACAACTACCGCGGGGTGCACGCGCTCAACATCCAGACGTGCATCTCGTGCAACCTCTGCGCGTTCAGCTGCCCGGACGTCTGCATCGAGATGGTGGCCGTCCCCGGCGGCGACCCGAAGCATCCCAAGAAGTGCCCCGAGATCGACTACGGCAAGTGCAGCTTCTGCGGGTTCTGCTCCGACGCGTGCCCGGAGGGCTGCCTCACCATGACGACCCGCTACCACCTCACGACGCCCCACCGCCGCGAGATGGTGTACTCGCCGCAGCGGATGTACGAGATCTACCAGCGGAAGCTCCCGATGAACCCGATCCGGGTCGAGCGCCCGGCGAACGAGGACAACATCCTCCTCGACCCTCCGATCTGCATCGGCTGCAACGCCTGCTCCCGGGACTGCCCGACGCAGTGCATCACGATGATCGACATCCCGAAGCCGACGGCGGCGCCGGGCGAGAAGCTGCCCCGGCGCATCTGGAAGGAGCCGGTGATCAACGACTCCGACTGCGTCCGGTGCGGGACGTGCATCTCGGTCTGCCCGAAGGAGTGCCTGTTCTGGGGGACGCGCAAGTGAGCCCCGAGGACGCCGCATTCCTCGGGCTCGCGGGCGTCGCGGTCGCGACCGCGCTCCTCGCGCTCCTCGTCCGGGAGCTCGTCCACACCATCCTCTGGGTGTCGATCTTCTTCGTCGACCTCGCGGGCCTCTATTTCCTGGTCGAGGCGACGTTCCTCGGCGTCCTCCAGCTCGGCGTGTACGCGGGCGCGGTGACGATCCTTCTGTTCTTCGGCGTCATGGTCACCCGGAAGCGCATCTTCTCCCGCGAGGCGGCGACCGGCATCGGGCCGTACCCGCTCGCGCTCTCCCTGGTCGCGATCGCGCTCATGACGACGGTCGCGACGGCCCTCCCCGGCGGCGACGCGCCCGTCCGGGCGTACGATCCCAAGCTCCTCTCCGCCGACCTGTTCGGCCCCCACGGAGCGTGGCTCATCCTCCTCGGGCTCGCCATGATGAGCGCCCTCGCCGGGTCGATCTACCTCGTTCGGGAGGGACGCGAAGAGTGACCTCCCTTCCGCCGGCCGGCTTCCTCGGCTTGACCGCGACGCTCCTCGGCATCGGCCTGTTCGGCATCCTCACCCGGCGGAACTTCATCCTCCTCCTCATCTCCGTCGAGATCGCCATGAACGCGGCGATCCTCAACTTCGTCTACTTCGCGGCGTTCGGCGGCACCCCCGGGGCGCTCTCCGGCCAGTCGATCGCCGTCGTCCTCGTGGGGCTCGCCGCGACGGAGGTCGCGGTCGGGCTCGCGATCGTCCTCGCCCTCAACCGGAGCCGCGGATCGATCAACGTCGCCGAGGCCGCGGACCTGCGCCTGTAGGCTCGGACGATGTACGACTGGGCGTTCTCCCTCGCGTTCGTCGTACCCCTCCTGCCGGCGCTCGCCTTCGTCATCGTCGGCCTCGGCGGGACGCGGATGCGTCGCCTCGAGTGGGGCGGCTGGGTGGCGGTCGCCCTCGCCGGCGCGTCGATGGCGTTCGCCCTCCTGATCGCCGCCGTCGAGCTCCTCGACCCGGGCCACTACGCCGACGCGAGCTTCGTCTGGCTCTCGCTCCCGGCCCACACCTCGACGCTCTTCCCCAACGGGTTCGCCCTCGTCATGGGGACCCTCGTCGACCCGCTGAGCGCCCTCATGCTGATCGTCGTCTCCGTCGTCGGATTCCTCGTCCTCCTCTACTCCATCGCGTACATGCACCACGACCGGGGGCTCCCCCGGTACTACGCGGAGCTGTCGCTGTTCCTCACGGCGATGGACGGCCTCGTCCTCTCGGACAATCTCCTCGAGTTCTTCCTGTTCTGGGAGCTCGTCGGCGTCTGCTCGTACTTCCTCATCGGGTTCTACTACGAGAAGCCGAGCGCGGCGTCGGCGGCGAAGGAGGCGTTCCTCGTGACGCGCGTCGGGGACGTGCTGTTCCTCCTCGGGATCTTCATCTACTTCTTCTCGTACGCGACGAGCGGCCCGGCCGGCGGATGGGCCGCGAACGGGTTCAAGTTCACCGTCGGCGACCAGCCGTTCCTCGGCGGCCTCGTCGGCGGGGCGTCGAGCCCCACGCTCACCGTCGCCGGTCTCCTCATGCTCGCCGGCGCGGCCGGGAAGTCGGCGCAGTTCCCGCTCGACGTCTGGCTCCCCGACGCCATGGAGGGCCCGACCACGGTGAGCGCCCTCATCCACGCGGCGACGATGGTCGCGGCGGGCGTGTACCTTCTCGCCCTCACGTCCCTCTTCCTCGGGTTCACGCCGGACGACCGGATCGCGATCGTCGCCGTCGGGGGGTTCACCACCTTCTACGCCGCCACGATGGCCGTCGTCCACACCGACATCAAGCGGGTCATCGCGTACTCGACGATCTCCCAGCTCGGGTACATGGTGCTCGCCGTCGGCGCGGGGTTCGCGATGGTGGGGCTGTACCACCTGTTCACCCACGCGTTCTTCAAGGCCCTTTTGTTCCTCGCGGCGGGCGCGGTCATCCACGCCGTCGGCACCCAGGACCTCCTCAAGATGGGCGGTCTGGGAAAGAAGCTAAGGCTCACCTCGTGGGCGTTCCTCATCGGGGGGCTCTCCCTCGCCGGCATCTTCCCGTTCGCCGGGTTCTTCTCGAAGGATGACGTCCTCGCCTCGGTGTACAGCGCGGCCGGCGCGCAGCCGATCTACTGGCCGTTCCTCGCGCTCGCGTACGCCGCGGTCTTCCTCACGGGGTACTACATCTTCCGCGCGTGGTTCCTCGCGTTCTCCGGCGACCGCCCGCGCGACCCCACGCTCCCCGAGCCCCACGACCCGCCGTGGACGATGCAGGTCCCGCTCGCGGCCCTGAGCGCGCTCGCGATCGGCGCCGGGGCGCTCGCGTTCGTCCCGTCGTTCGCGACCCTGCTCTCGGTCCCCGGGGGCGGGGGCGGCGTCCCGCCGACGTACTCGTCGACCGACCTCCTCCTCTCGGGGCTCTCCGTCGGGCTCGGCCTGGGAGGGATCGGCACCGCGGCCCTCCTGTGGCGGAACGGACGCGTGGTGCCGATCGACGCGGCCTCCCCGGTCCACGCGCTCCGGACGGTCCTCCTGCGGCGGTACTACGTGAAGGACGCCGTCGACGCGTTCGGCCTGCGGGGCGTCTACGCGCTCGCCCGCGCCGCCGATTTCGTCGACCGGTTCGTCATCGACGGGGCGGTCCGGGGGATCGAACGGGTCTTCGCCGGGCTCTCGGACCGGATGCGGCGGCTCCAGTCGGGCCTCGTGTCGGACTACGCGGCGTTCGTGGTGACGGGCGTCGTCGGCCTCCTCCTCCTCGTCCTGTTCGTCGCGCCGTGGCTCACGGGCACGGGAGGGCCCTAGCCGATGCTGTCGCCGCTCACCCTCGTCCTCGCCACGCTCGCCGCCGGGACCGTCGCGACGTTCGTCGCGGGCCGGTGGGCGCGGTGGGTCGCCCTCGCGACGTCGGCGCTGTTCGTCGCGGAGGTCGCCTACCTCCTCCTCGCGTTCCCCGGCGGCTCGACGTTCGCGTTCGGCGAGAGCGACCCGTGGATCGCCGTCGGCTGGCTCACCGTGCGGTACACCGTGGGGGCGGACGGGCTCTCCCTCGTCCTCGTCCTGTTGACCGCGATCCTCCAGGTCGCGACGGTCGTCTACTCGTGGAACGAGGCCCACCGTCCGGCCGCGTACTTCGGGCTCGTCCTCATGACGTGCCTCGGGTGCGTCGGCGTCTTCGTCGCCCTCGACATCCTTCTCTTCTTCCTGTTCTGGGAGGCCGTCCTCGTCCCAATGTTCTTCCTCATCGGGTTCTGGGGGGGACCCCGCCGCCGGTATGCGGCGTTCAAGTTCTTCGTCTACACGCACGTCGCGAGCGTCGTGATGCTCGTCGCGCTGTTCGCCATCGCCTTCGACTCCCACGCGGCGTCGTTCGACTACGCGGACGTCGTCGCCTCGGCGGGCACCCTCGCCGCGAGCGTCCAGGTCGTCGCGTTCCTCGCGCTGTTCTTCGGGTTCGGCGTCAAGTTCCCCATCGTCCCGTTCCACACGTGGCTGCCCGACGCGCACGTGGAGGCGCCGACCGGCGGGTCGGTGCTCCTCGCGGGCCTCCTCCTCAAGCTCGGCGGCTACGGGCTCATCCGGTGGGCCGTCCTCGTCCTCCCGGTCGGCTTTTCCCGGGACGCGCCGATCCTGTTCGTCGTCGCGTTCGCGTCGATCGCCTGGGGCGCGATCCTCTCGCTCGCCCAGCGGGACCTGAAGCGCCTCGTCGCGTACTCGTCGATCAACCACATGGGCATCGTGCTGCTCGCGATCGCCGTCGGGAGCGAGCTCGGGCTCGTCGCGGCGGTGCTGCTCATGTTCGCCCACGGCGTCGTGAGCGGCCTTCTGTTCATGGTCTCGGGGACGGTCCACCACACGTTCGGGACCCGGGACATCGCCACCCTGGGCGGCATCACGCCCCGCACCCCCGTCCTGTCGACGATCGTCATGGTCGGCTCCCTCGCCTCCCTCGGGCTCCCGGCGCTCGTGAGCTTCCCGGCCGAGTTCACCGCGCTCCTCGCGACGTGGGAGCGTCTCGCGTACTGGGTCCTCGTCCCGCTCGTCGCGCTCGTCGTGACCGCGGCGTTCTACCTCTGGATGATGCAGCGGGTCCTGTTCGGGCCGCCGCGCGGCATCCCGTCCGAGGCCCACGACCCGCCGTGGTACGAGACCACGGGGATGGGGCTCCTGGTCGCCCTCACCGTCGTCTTCGGGATCCTCCCGGGCCTGCTGGTCTCGCTGATCGCGAACTCGCCGATCGCCTTCCCGCCGTTCCCGTAGCGAGGGGGTCGACGGGCGATGACCGACGGGCTTTCGATCCTACCGTTCCTCCCCGAGCTCGTCGTCCTGGCGGCCGCGCTCGCCATCTTCCTCCTGGACGCCACCGGGCTCGTCCGGCGCCGGGTCGAGCTGTTCGGGGCGCTCGCGGCGGGGGCCGCGCTCTTGGCCCTCGTGGCGGTCGTCGCCGATCTCGGGTACGCCCCCCTCGCCGCCGTCCGGACCATCCCGGCCGACCAGGTCGACGTCGCCGCGGGCCCGTCGCAGCTGTACGCGTTCACCTCGCTCGGGTTCGTCTTCCAGGCGATCTTCCTCCTCGCGACGTTCCTGGTCGCCCTCGCCTCCACGTCGCGCCCGTCGGGGGAGCGCGGCGCCGCGATCTTCTTCGGCCTCCTCTTGACGGCGACGCTCGGGACGCTGCTCGCCTCCGAGGCGGCGGACCTCATCTTCCTCCTCCTCGCGGTCGAGGTGACCGGCGTCTCGACGTACCTGCTCGTCGGCTACACGCGCCGGGAGCGCCGCGGGATCGAGGCGGCGATGAAGTTCTACATCGTGGGCGCGCTCTCCTCCGCGCTCTCGTTCTTCGGCGCGTCGCTCCTGTTCGGCGCGTTCGGCTCGACGAGCTTCACCGTCCTCGCCCAGGGGCTCGGGCCCGCGCCGTACCCCGCGCTCGCGCTCGCGGGGTACGCCCTCCTCCTCGCCGGGCTCGGCTTCAAGCTCACCCTCGTGCCGTTCCACATGTGGGCCGTCGACGTCTACGACGGCGCGCCGACGGACGTCGCCGCGTTCCTCGCCGGCGGGACGAAGAAGATCGGGCTCATCGGCCTCTTCCTCGTCTTCGTCGGCCCCGTCGGGCTCGCGACCGGCCGGGCCGTCGCCTGCGCGGGCGGATGCACGCCCGTCGACTACGCGCCGACGCTCGCCCTCGCCCTCGGGACCGTCGCCGTCGTCACGATGACCGTCGGCAACGTCCTCGCCCTCCTGCAGCGGGAGATGAAGCGGATGCTCGCCTACTCGAGCATCTCCCAGGCCGGCTACCTCCTCCTCGGGATCGCCGTCGGGACCGCGCCGGCGCTCGCCGGGGCGACGTTCCAGGCGCTCGCGCACGTCTTCATGAAGGCGGGAGCGTTCCTCGTGGTGGCCGGCGTCGCCGGGCTCGGCGTGGGGCCCCTCATCGACGACTGGAAGGGGCTCGGCAGCCGGCGGCCGACGCTCGCGGTCGCGTTCGCCATCATGCTGCTCTCCCTCGCCGGCATCCCGCTCACCGTCGGGTTCGTCTCGAAGTTCGTCCTCTTCTCGGCCGCCGTCGCGGCGCAGGGGCTGTTCGTCTGGCTCGCCGTCGCGGGCCTCCTCAACAGCGCGCTGTCGGTCTTCTACTACGCCCGGGTGCTGAAGGCGATGTTCCTCGACCCCGGCGACGCGGGGGCGCGGGTCCCGCGCGACGCGCCGGCCGCGGTGGGCGGACTCGGCTACGGTCGGGCGGCCGCGATCGGCGTCGCCGTCGTCGCGATCGTGGCGCTCGGGATCGACCCGCAGCCGGTCTTGGGCCCGATCCAGACGGCCGCGACGCACTTCCTCACGGTCGGGGTCTAGGCCCGTGGAGACGTTCGACGTCGTCGTCGTGGGGGCGGGGCCGGCCGGGTCGACGGCGGCCCGGTTCGCGGCGGCGGGCGGGGCGTCGACGCTCCTCCTCGACCGACGGCCGGTCCTCGGCCATCCGGTGCAGTGCGGGGAGTTCCTGCCGACGGCCGAAGAGCTCGCGGACCTCCTCGGCTGCCCCGACGTGATCGAGGAGGCGTACGCGATCCCGTCCGAGACCGTCCTCCGGCGGATCGACACGATGGCGATCGTGAGCCCCGGCGGCCGTCGGTACGAGTTCCCGCTCGGCGGCCTCTCGGTCGCGCGGGACCGGTTCGACCAGGCCCTCGCGACGCGCGCCGAGCGCGCGGGGGCGGAGCTCCGCCACCCGGCCGGCGTCGCCCGCGTCGAGGGCGGCGAGGTCGTCCTCGCGGGGGGCGAGCGCGTCGGGGCCCGGGTCGTCGTCGGCGCCGACGGGCCCCTCTCGACGGTGGGCCGGAGCGTAGGGTTCGCCCCGCCCCGCGCGCTCTACCGCATGATCACCGCGACCGCGCGCGGCGCGTTCGACCCCACCATCGCGCTCTACTTCGGCGCCCTCGCCCCGGGCGGGTACGCCTGGACGATCCCGAAGGACGCGACGGCGAACGTCGGCCTGGGCGCGACGCGCCTCCCGCCCGGCCGGTCCCTGTCGAACCTCCTCGACGCCTTCACCGAACGGATCGGGCTCGCGCCGGCGACGGACCGGACCCGGTGGTGGGTGCCGATCGGGCCGCCCCCCGCCTCCGCCGTGCGGGGCCGCGCCCTCTTCTGCGGCGACGCCGCCAACCTCGTGATGGCGACGAACGGCGCCGGCATCCCGACGGCCCTCCTCTCGGGGCGCGACGCGGGCGTCGTCGCGGCGCGCCACGTGCGGACCGGCTCGCCGCTCGCCGAGTACGACCGCCTCTGGCGGGCGCATCTCGCCCGTCCGCTCGACCGGGGATGGCGGATCAAGCGGTTCGGGGACCGGGTCGCGTGGAACGACCTCCTCTTGGGCCTCGGGATGCGCTATATCGGGGCGCACGGTCTCGACGAGATGATGCGGCTTCGGTGGCCCCCGCGGCTCGGACGGGGCTCGTGAGCGGCCCCGGGCGCGCGGCCGAGCCCGCGGAGCCCCCGCTCGAGACGATCGTCGGCGAGACGCTCGGCGCCCAGGGCGTCCGGGACGTGGGGGCGCTCCTGCCGGCGCTCGCCGCCGACCTGGTCGAGATCGACACCCGGCTCCAGACGGTCCTCCCCGCGGAGTACCCGCAGCTCTCGTCGGCGGCCGTCTACGCGTGCTCCGTCGGCGGGAAGCGGTTCCGCCCGCTCCTGATGGCCGCCCTCGACCGGGCCCTCGGCGCCCCGTCGACCGGTCCCATCCACTCCCTCGCGGCCGCGTTCCAGCTGATCCACACCGCCTCGCTCGTCCACGACGACGTGATCGACCACGCGGAGCTCCGCCGCGGCCGGCCGTCGCTCCCCCGGGCCTTCGGGCTCCCGACGGCGATCATGACCGGGGACTACCTGTTCGTCCGCGCGTTCGAGCTCGCGGCGGAGTACGACCGGTCGATCATCGTCCGGTGCGGCGAGGCGTGCGCGAGCCTCGTCGAGGGGGAGATCCTCGAGGAGGCGAGCCGGTTCGACCTCACGACGGGCCGGGAGCACTACTTCCGCGTCATCGAGCGGAAGACCGCCGCGATCGTGACCGCGGGGCTCGAGAGCGTCGCCGAGATCACTGGCGCCCCGCGCGCGACGATCGACGCCGCCGGCCGGTACGGCCGCTCCGTCGGGCTCACCTACCAGATCCGCGACGACCTCCTCGACGTCTTCGGCGACCCGGACCTCCTCGGCAAGCCGTTGTTCACGGACCTTCGGGAGGGGAACCCCACCCTCGTCTCGCTCGAGGCGTACCAGCGGCTCGACCCGACGAAGCGCGCCGAGTTCGAGCGGGCGTTCGCGCTCCCGCACAAGGGGCCGGGCGATCTGCGCCGCCTGCGGGCGCTGATCGACGAGAGCGGGGCGGCCCGCGCGGTCTCCCACGAGGCGGCCGAGTGGGCCGACGAGGCGGTGCGGGCGATCTCGGTCGTCCCGGCGACGCCGTGGCGGCTCCTCCTCGAGCGGCTCGCGACGGGGATCGCCCACCGGCGGTTCTAGCGCGGCCCGGTCGAGCGAAACTTAGAAGGCCGCCGGCCCGGGTGCTTTTCGTCCGGCCCGTGACGACCGAACCCCCGCCCGCCGTCGAGCACCTGCCGCCCGCCTGGGAGCCGGCGTCGACGCTCCGGCCGTCGCTCCCGATCGGCGTCGCGGTCCTGAGCGTCGTGATCGCCGTCCTGGGGTTCCTCCTCATCCTCGCCGGCGCCCTCTACCTCCTCCACGACTACCTCGAGACCGCCGTCCCGTCGTCGCTCCTGATCGTCCACAGCGTCGACGCGATCGGCGCCGCGATCCTGGTCCTGTTCGGGACGATCCTCCTCAGCGTGGCGACGGCGCTCTGGCGGCAGGAGGCGTGGGCGCTCTGGACGACGGTCGTCGTCGTCTTCCTCGCCCTCGCCTACCTGTTCTTCACCGGGTCGATCACCGTCCTCTTCCTCCTCTCCCTCCTCCTCTTCATCTATCTCCTCACCGTCCGGCACCACTTCTACTGATGCGCGTCGCCCTCGCCGAGGTCGCCCCGGTCCTCCGGGACCCGGCCGCGAACGCCGCCCGCGCGTCGGCGATCGTCCGGGCGGCGCGCGCGGACCTCGTCGTGCTGCCCGAGATGTTCTTGACGGGCTACCGGCTCGGGGACGACGTCCACCGGCTCGCGATCGAGCCGGCGGCGCTCGCCCGGGGACCGATCGGGGCCGCGGCCCGGGAGACCGGCGCCGCGGTCGTCGTCGGCGCGCCGGTCCGCGGGCCCCGGCCGGGCGAGGTCGCGAACGCGGCCGTCGTGGTCGGGACCGACGGCTCCGTCGCCGTCCAGGCGAAGCGGTACCTGCCGACGTACGGCCCGTTCGAGGAGGGCGCGCTGTTCTCGGCGGGCGCGACGAGCGAGCCCGTCCGGGCCGGCGCGGCGACCCTCGGGCTCGCGATCTGCTACGACGCCTTCTTCCCGGAGGTGTTCACGCCGCTCGCCGTCGGCGGCGCGGAAATGTTCGCGATCCTCTCCGCGGCGCCCGTCACCTCGCGCCGCCTCTTCGAGAAGGTCCTCCCGGCGCGGGCCGTCGAGAACGCGGTGCCCCTCGTGTACGTGAACCGCGTCGGGGTCGAGGACGGCCTCGTGTTCGGCGGCGGGTCCGGGGCGTGGGACGTGCGGGGCGAACCGATCCCGCTCGCACCGGTGGCCCTCGACGGCCTCGGAGCCGACGAGCGCGTCGGCGTCGCCCCGATCGACCTCGCGGACGCCGCCCGGTGGCGGCCGTTCCGGCCCGTCGTGCGGGACCGGGCGGCCCGGCCGGGCCCCCCGCCGGCCGCCGACCGGACGGCCCGGCCGCGGTCCCGGCGTTCGATTCGAACCGGCCGCTTATAGCCCGGCGCCGACGACCCGGGCGCGTGCCGGCCGCCCGGACGATCGCGCAGCAGCTGGCCGCGAAGCAGCGGGAGATCTCCGTCGCGGAGTTCTTCGAGCGGAACCGCCAGATCCTCGGCTTCGACAACCCCCAGCGGGCGCTCCTGACCACGGTCAAGGAGGCGGTCGACAACAGCCTCGACGCGTGCGAGGAGGCGGGGGTCCTCCCCGACCTCACCGTCGACCTCTCAAAGGACGGCCCGGACCGGCTCACCGTGGCCGTCTCCGACAACGGCCCGGGGATCCTCAAGCGGGAGATCCCGAACGTCTTCGGACGGCTCCTCTACGGCTCGCGGTTCCACGCGAACCGCCAGGCGCGCGGCCAGCAGGGGATCGGGATCTCGGCGGCCGTCCTGTACGCGGGCCTCACGACGGCCCGCCCGGCGCGGATCACGAGCAAGGTGGCGGAGGAGGAGGCGGCGCACGTCGTCGAGCTGCGCCTCGACACGGAGCGGAACCTCCCGGTCGTCGTCTCGGACGGCCTCGACCTCTGGGACCGCCCGCAGGGGACGCGGATCGAGCTATCGCTGAAGGCGAAGTACGTGCGGGGCCGCCAGTCGCCGTTCGAGTACCTCCGCGGGACCGCGATCGTGAACCCGCACGCCCGGATCGTCCTCACCGAGCCGGACGGCACCCGCGTCACGTACGAGCGCGCGTCGACGGAGGTCCCCCCGGTCCCCCAGGAGGTGCCGCCCCACCCGCACGGCCTCGAGCTCGGCGAGCTCGCGTACTACCTCAAGCGGGCGAAGGCGCCGACCCTCGGGGCGGCGCTCCCCGCCGGGTTCGCGGGCGTCACGGCCCGGGCCGCGGGCGAGATCCTTAGGACCGCCGGCGTCGCGCCGGGCGCGAAGCCGGACCAGGTCGCCGGCGAAACGCTCGAGCGGCTCCTCGCGGCGCTCCACGCCGCCGACCTCCCGACGCCGTCGCCCGCGTGCCTCTCGCCGATCGGCTCGCTCCTCATCAAGCGCGGGCTGCGGAACGTGCTCGGCGACGTCCGCCCCGAATACTTCGCCCCGCCGATCAGCCGGCCCCCGCGGGTCCGCGCCGGCTGCCCGTTCCTCGTCGAGGTCGGTCTCGTCTACGGCGGCGGGCTCCCGCCCGACCAGCCGGTCCAGCTGCTTCGGTTCGCCAACCGCGTGCCGCTCCTCTTCCAGCAGGGCGCGTGCGGCATCACCGCCGCGGTGGAGTCCGTCGACTGGCGGCGGTACGGCCTCGAGCAGCGGGGCGGCAGCGGGCTCCCGATCGGCCCGTGCCTCCTCCTCGTCCACGTCGCGTCGACGAAGGTCCCGTTCACGAGCGAGGCGAAGGAGGCGGTCGCCTCCGACCCGGTCCTCGAGAAGGAGCTCGTGCTCGCGCTCCAGGCGGCGGCCCGGCAGCTCAAGACCCACCTCTCGCGGCGTTCCCGGCGGGACTACGCGGGCGAGAAGTTCGCGATCATCCAGAAGATCCTCCCGCGGATCGCCGAGAAGGCGAGCGCCCTCGCCGACCGGCCGGTCCCGGACCTCACGCCGGTCATCACGAAGATCATGGACGTCGTCCACGTCGACACGGCGCCGGCCGAGGCCGCCGGCGCGGTCGTCCTCGGGACGACGGTCACGAACTACACCCCCCGGCCGCGCGTCCTCGAGCTGTTCGTCGAGCTGCCGGCGGACATCTTCCCGCGCGCCGCGTTCGATCCGGCCCCCGACGGGACCGACGCCGAGCTCGGGCGCGCCTGGTGGACCCTCCCCCGCCTCGATCCCAACGGCCGGCGGACGCTCTCGGTACGGTTCCCGCCGAAGACCGAGATCGACGCGGGGGACCTCGCCTGGTTCGTCGCCGGGGTCGACGAGGCGCACCTCCTCGGCGCCGACCCGCTGCCCGGCGACTGGGACGTCCGCCTCCCGCGGGCGGTCATCGAGGCCGCCCAAGCGGGTCTCGAGGAGCTACCGACGACCGACGAGGGGGAGGTGGACTACGATGCCGCCGAAAAGAGCGCGGGCGTCCCCGACGACGACTGACGCCGACGAGCCCAAGGTGCGGGCCGACGCGCTGAAGCCGACGCTCGAGCTCGCCCGGGAGGTCTGGGGGCAGCTCGACCGCGGGGAGATCCCGCGGATGCGGCTCCCGCTGCGCACGAAGCAGAACATCCAGTTCCAGATGCGGGAGGGGGTCTGGCGGCTCGGCCGCGCGATGGGCACCCGGAGCGCCCGGAAGCTCGACGGGGCGCTCATGCTGCTGAGGACGTTCTTCCTGGTCGACTTCATCAACGAGATGGACCGGGAGCACAAGACGTCCACGCTGCGGGAGCTGTACTACATCTCGGAGGGGTGGCCGGACGCGAAGTTCGGCAGCGAGGACGAGTCGAACCTCCTCATCGAGGACCTCGAGGTCCTGTGCGAACGGCTCCGCGAGGACTTCCGGCTCCATCCGGAGGAGAACGGGGCGAGCGTCATCGGCGACCTCACGATCCGCGAGACGAACCGCAAGGGGATGGTGAAGTCGATCAACTGCAAGGACGACGTCGGTGACGGCGGCTACGCGCTGCCGTTCAACGTCGAGAAGGAGAAGATCGCCTTCGCCGGGACGAACGCGAAGTTCGTCATCGCGATCGAGTGCGGCGGGATGGTCGACCGGCTCGCGGAGAACGGGTTCGACGAGGCGCACGACGCGCTCCTCGTGCACCTCAAGGGCCAGCCGGCCCGGTCGACGCGCCGCTTCCTCAAGCGGCTCAACGAGGAGCTGAAGCTCCCCGTGATCGTCTTCACCGACGGCGACCCGTGGTCGTTCCGAATCTACGCGAGCGTCGCGTTCGGCGCGATCAAGACCGCCCACATCTCCCAGTACCTCGCGACCCCCGGCGCCGAGTTCCTCGGCGTCACCGCCTCCGACATCGAGAACTACGAGCTGCCGAGCGACTCGCTGACCGACCAGGACATCCGCGCGCTCCACGCGGAGCTCACCGACCCCCGGTTCGGCACCGCCGAGTGGCGCTCCGAGATCGATCTCATGCTGAAGAACGGGAAGAAGGCGGAGCAGCAGTCCCTCGCGAAGTACGGGCTCAACTACGTGACCGAGCGGTACCTGCCGGAGAAGCTCACCGAGATGGGCGTCCTCTAGCCGGCCCGCGCCGGGCAAAGAGGACCCGGTCCTCGAGGTACTGCCAGACCACGTCGACGTCGGTGAACCCGGCGCGGGCGAGCGCCCGGACGTGGTCGTCGACGGAGACGTGCTCGGTCTCGGGATGCGACGACGCGAACCGCCGCCGGCGCTCGGCGAGCTCGGGGGCGAGGGCGGGGATCCGCTCGACCGTCCGCCACCAGTCCCGCCACGGCGCCCACCGGGCCGCCCGGGACGCCCGCGCGAGGTCGCGCCGTCGGATCGCCTCCGCGAGGCGGCCGAGGCGGGCCCGCGGGCGGCCCCACACCAGGTAGTCGCCGTTCACGAAGACGGCGCCCGGCCGGAGGCGGCCGGCGAGCTCGGCGTAGAACCGGCCGAGCTCGCGGCGCCCGAGCCAGTGGAGCGCGGTCGTGGATACCGCGCCGTCGAACCGGCCGGCGGGCAGCGCCCGGGCCCAGCCGGGCCGCGCGAGGTCCGCCCGGACCCACGCGAGCCGGCCGCCCGCGTTCCCGTGGACCTCCCGGCCGATCCGCTGGACGACCGGGTCGACGTCGACGGCGACCATCCGCGCGCCGGGGAGCGCGGTGAGGAGCCGGCGGGAGAGCGGGCCCGGACCGCAGCCGACATCGAGAAGGCGGGGCCGCTCGCCGACCGCCGCCCGGACGACGGCGACCATCATCCGGAACCGGGCCTCCCGGTTCCGGTTGAAGCTCTCCTGCTGCGCTTCCCAGCTCGTGTACAGGCCGAACCAGTCCGGCTCGACGTCCCGGCCGTCGGTCACGTCGCGGACGGCCCCTCCGCGAGCCCGAGGGCGATCAGCGCGGCGGGGGCGGCGAGGGTCTCCGCCGCCTCGGCCGGCAGGTAGACGATCCCGGCGGGAGCCCCCACCCGCCGCCAGGCGAACCCCTGCTCCTCGAACGCCGTCGGCTCGGCGTCGGCCTCCCGGGCCGGGGCGCCGGTGCGGGGCCCGGGGCGGATGCCGTCCGGGGCGAGGAGGAGGAGGTCCGCGGAGAGCTCGTGCACGATCGCCGCCCGGGGGGCGACGACGAACAGCCGGATGATCCTCGGGCGCAGCTTCGACTCGCTCTCCGTCTCGCGCCGGCTGAACACCGCGTACTCGGTGCCGCCGACCGCCGCGAGCCGCTCGAAGCCGAACGACTTGTGGAGGAACTCGAGGACGTTCCCCTCGAGGTCCGACGTCTCGAGCACGGCCGACCATCGGCCCGGTCTACTTTAGAGGCGGGGTCGCGGGACCGGACCGTCGGGCCGTGCGTCCGCGCGGATGGGGCCGGTTCGAGGCGGACCACGCCCGCGCCGCCGAGGGGCGCCGGCCGCTTCGGGCAACCGTAATAAAGGGTCACCCGTACCTCGGCCTCCTCGGACGGGGTGGGATGAAAAGGAGCTCGCGCGTCTGGAAGAAACGCGGCCACATGCGGTGGAAGTGGCGCAAGAAGCGGATGCGTCGCCGCATGCGGGCCCAGAAGATGCGCAAGCAGTAGGTCGGCGACCCCGACCGAACGGCGACCCGCGGGCCCGGCGAGGCGGTCCGTCCGGCTACCAGCCGAGACGGTCCAACTTCCGGGACTCGCGGGTCGCCTTCTTCCACGCCTTGTAGTGGTCCTTGCAGAGCGGGGCCCGGCGGCCCTTCTCCGGAAGGTCGGGGAGGCCCCGCCGGGCCTCGGCGAGGGCGAGGTGACGGACCGACGGGAGGCCGCAGCCGACGACGATGCACGGCTCGGGAGCCTCCTCGTCCGGTCGCGGGCGCGGGGCCGGGGCGCTCACCGGGAGCTCCCCCGGCCGATCCGGTCGGCGACCAGGCCCGGGATCTCGTACGGGAACGTCGCGACGGTGCAGCCGGCCGCCTCGAGGGCGGACCGCTTGGAATCGGCGGTCCCGCGGCCGCGCGAAATGATCGCCCCCGCGTGGCCCATCCGCTTCCCCGGCGGCGCCGACCGGCCGGCGATGTAGGCGATCACCGGCTTGCGGACGTGCGATCCGATGTACGCCGCGGCCTCCTCCTCCGCCGTCCCCCCGATCTCGCCGACGAGGACGATGAGGTCCGTCTCCGGGTCGGCCTCGAAGAGGGGGAGCGCGTCGACGAACGACGTGCCGACGACGGGGTCGCCGCCGAGCCCGATGCAGGTGCTCTGTCCGAGCCCGACCTCCTTGATCCCGTTCACGATCTCGTACGTGAGCGTGCCGCTCCGGGAGATGACCCCGACCCGCCCCGGTCGGAAGACGACGTTCGGGATGATCCCCACCTTCGCCTTCCCCGGGGAAGCGATGCCCGGGCAGTTCGGCCCGATGATCCGCGCCCCCCGGAGCCGCGCGTAGTGGTACATCGCGAGCATGTCGTGGAACGGGATGTGCTCCGTCACAGCGACGACGAGCCCGATCCCCGCGTCGACCGCCTCGAAGAGCGCATCGCGCGCGTACGGCGCGGGGACGAAGATCACCGACGCGTTCGCCCGGGTCGCGTAGACCGCCGACTCGACGGACTCGAAGACCGGGACCCCCTCGACCGAAGAGCCGCCCTTCCCCGGCGTCACCCCGGCGACGACCGACGTCCCAAAGAGCTGCATCTGCTTCGTGTGGACGGTCCCCTGGTGGCCCGTGATCCCCTGGACGAGGACGCGCGTGCCGCCGTCGACGAGGACGCTCATCGCGCCCCTCCCCGGGCGGCGACGACGGCCGCCTCGGCGGACGCCTTGAGGTCGCCGAGCGAGGTGACGCCCGCCTCCCGGAGGATCGCGATCCCCTCGGTCTCGTTGTTCCCGCGGATTCGCGCGACGAGCGGGAACCGCTCCGCGGGCGGGACCTTCTCGAGCGCCGCGACCAAGCCCCGCGCGACGGTATCGCACCGGGTGACCCCACCGAAGATGTTGAGGAACACCGCCGCGGGCTTCGCCTGGGCCATGAGCAGGAACGCCTCCGTCACCTTCGCGGGGTCGTCGGTCCCGCCGAGGTCGAGGAAGACCCCCGGCCGTCCCCCGTACTCCTGGAGCACGTCGAGCGTCGCCATCGTGAGCCCGGCCCCGTTCGCGATCACGCCGATGTTGCCGTCGAGCTGGACGAAGGCGATCTCCTTCTCCCGGGCGATCTCCTCGAGCGGCGTCCGGTCGTCGCGCACCTCGGCGTACTGCGGATGCCGGAACGACGCGTCGTCCTCGATGATCACCTTCGCGTCGAGGGCGACCAGCCGGTCGCCGACGACGGCGAGCGGGTTCACCTCCACGAGCTCCGCGTCCTCCGCGTTGAACAGGCGCCAGAGGGAGTCGAGGAGGCGGTCGAGCGGCTTCCCGCTCCCGCTCGGCACGCCGAGCGCTTGGCCGATCCGTCGCTTCTCGTACGACGCGAGGCCGGCGAACGGATGGACCGGCACGCGGACGATCGCGCCGTCCGCGACGGACTCGATCTCGACGCCGCCGCGGCCGCTCGCCATCACGATCGGGACCCGGAGGCTCCGGTCGAGCGCGAGGGAGACGTAGAGCTCCCGATCGATCGCGAGGCGTTCCTCGAGGAGGACGGAGCGGACCCGCTCGCCCTTGAACTCCATCCCCAGGATCGCGCGCGTCGCGTCGGCCGCCTCGGCGGCCGTCGCGGCGAACCGGACCGCGCCGCCCTTGCCCCGCCCTCCGGCGAGCACCTGGGCTTTCACGACGCACGGGAGCGGGACCCCGCCCGGACCGACGGCGCTCGCCGCCTCCTCGGGCGTGCCGGCGGTCCGACCGACGGGGATCGGTATCCCGTACTGGCGGAAGATCTCCTTCCCCTGCGACTCCGGCAGCTTCACCATGGACCTGACCCGAGGCGCGCATGCCGACCGCCACTTAACCGCGCGGGCCGGGGAGCCGGTCACCCCGGAGGCGGGTCGGCGCCGCGCGCTCGGGCCGCCGCGCCGAGGGCGGACGGTCAGCGCGAGCGGGGGCGCGATCGCGGCGGGCGGCGGGACCGCGTCCGGTGGCGGGTCCCGCCGGCGCCGTCCGGCGGCCGCGGGGCGGTGATCCTCGCCGCGAGCGCCCGGCCGAGATCGTCGAGGAGCTTCCCCGCGACGTCCGCCTTCGGTCCCTCGAGCCAGTGGCGCGGGCCGTCCCGCGAGAGGACGAGGGCCGCGGCGTTCGGGGATCCGAGCGTCGAACGATCGTTCGCGACGACGACGTCGAGCCCCCCCTCCCGAAGCAGCTCCTCCGCGGCGCGGGCGAGCTCGGACGCGGACCCGCCGGCCTCGAGCTTGAACCCGACGAGGAGCGCCGTGCGCGGCACGCGGCGGCGCAGCTCCGGCAGGATCTTCGGGGCCCGGGTGAGGGTGATCGACAGCTCCGGGTGCTCCCGGGAGGAGATCTTGCCGGGGCGGGCGACGAGCGTGAAGTCGGAGAGCGCGGCGGGGACGAGGACCAGGTCGACCGCGGCGAGCTCCGAGGCGCGGGACCGGACGAGGGCCCGCAGCTCCTCGACGCGGCCCCACGGAACGGTCGGGAGATACTCCGGCACCGGGACCTGGAGCGCGCCGGACCAGAACACCACGTCGGCCCCCCGGAAGAAGGCCGCCTCGGCGAGGGCGACCGCGGTCCGGCCGGTGCTCTCGTTCGTGACCGACCGGACGGAGTCGATCGGCTCCCGGCTCGCTCCGCCGATGACGAGCACGCGCCGGCCCACGAGGGGCGATCGGGCGAGCCGGTGGAGCACCGCGGCGGCGATCGACTCGGGGGTGGGGAGCTTCGCCTCCCCCTCCTCCTCCCGGGGGCCGAGGATCTCGACGCCGAACTGGCGCAGCCGCGCGAGATTCTCGCGGATCGCCGGGTTCTGCTCCATCTGGGCGTGCATCGCCGGGGCGAGCAGGACCGGCACGCCGCCCCCGAGCGCGATCGTGGCGAACGACGCGACGGGGGTATCGTCGATCCCGTGCGCGATCTTCGAGATCGAGTTCGCCGTGGCGGGCGCGATGAGCAGAAGGTCCGCCCGCTCGGGCCCCGGACCGAGGAGGGCGACGTGCTCCACGTCGCCCGTGAGCTCGGTGACCGGCGGATGGCCGGTCGCGAACCGGAGCGCGTCCGGCGTGATGAGCCGCGACGCGTCGCGCGTCATGACCGCCCGGACGTCGGCGCCGTGCCGGATCAGCTCGCGCGCGATCCGCGGCGCCTCGACGGCGGCGATCGACCCCGTGACCCCGAGGACGATCCGCCGCCCCTCGAGGAGCCGGCTCCGCCTCGCCCGGATCGCGCGGCTGGGGTGCATCGTCAATCCCGCGCCGGACCGGGGCCCGGCCGGCGTCCGAAGCGCGGCGCATTAAAAGCGGGGCGGTCGGCGTGCGCTCTTATCCCCCCGGCCGGCTGGGGCGGAGAATGCCCCGACGGCGCCGGGAGCCCGCGCGGGAAGCGTCCGCGCCGCCCGCGAAGACGGAGCGCGCGTCCGCCCCGCTCCCGATGGTGCCGTCGATCTCGCAGTACACGGAGGTGGCGCGGCTGCCCGACACCTCGCCGCCGCCCGCGCCGCGGACCGTCCCCCGGGGGGTCGTCGTCTTCGACCTGGACGGGACGATCCTCGACTCGATCGGCCGGATCTGCGTCGTCGCGGCCGAGGTGCTCCACGAGGCGTTCGGCACCCCCGAGGAGGAGGGCCGCATCCACTACCTCGCCACCACCGGCATGCCGTTCGAGGCGCAGCTCGCCCAGCTGTACCCGAACGTCGCGGCCCCCGAGCGGGCCGCCGTCGCCGCCCGGTTCCACGCCCGCAAGGTGAAGGAGGCGTACGCGCAGGCGAAGCCGTTCCCCGAGGTCCCCCGGGTCCTCAACCGTCTCAGCCGCGCCGGGTGGACCCTCGCGATCTCGACCGGGGCCGAGCGGGAGATGGCCGATCTGCTGCTCGAGCGCGAGGGGCTGCGGTACTGGTTCGAGGACGTGCTCGGTTCGGGCCAAGGGACGAAGCGGGAGCACCTCGCCGAATACCGCCGGCGGTTTCCCGGGGTGCCGCTCTTCCTCGTCGGGGATTCCCGGTTCGACATGGAGGCGGCGGTCGGCTCGCCCGGGGTGACCGCGCTCGGTCGCGCCTCCCGTATCCCCGGGTGGACGCTCACCCCGGACGACCTCGGCCGGTGGGGTGCCCGCTGGTCGGACTACTCGCTCGCCGATCTCCCGACGGTCCTCGAGCGCCTCGCGCGGGGCCCGAAGCGGCGCGCGCCCGGGAAGGGAAAGGGCCGGGACCGAGACTCTCCGGGGACGGGGGTCGGCCCCGCCTCCGTTTGAACCCGGGTCGAGGGATCCACAGTCCCCCAGGATAGGCCAAGCTACCCCATCCCGGCCGCGGGGTATCGAGGAGGGGGCCAGATGAAAAGGCTTTCTTTCCGGCGCGGCGGCCCGCGCGTTCGCCCCGGGAGGGGCGCCGGGCCGTCACGGACGGGGCGGAGGGCGGTCCGCCGCGGGACGGGCCGGGTCGCCGAGCGCGAGGAGGTCCAGTCGGGCGCGACGGGCCTCGCGGCCGACGTGCACGAAGAAGAGACCGAACGCGGCGACGAGCCCCGCGCTCACCAAGAGACCGCCGGCGTCCGGATCTCCCGGCGGCCAGATGGCCGCGATCGCGAGCGCCCCGGCGAGGGAGACGGTGACGATCCCCCCGATCTGGAACGTCGTCTCGGTGAGCATGCTGCCTGACCGCCGGGCCCGCGAACCCGCCTGACGCGAGGGAACGCCGCTCGCGGCGGACCCGGGCCCGAACGCGCGCGACCCGTTATCAGGTCGACGCGGGTCCTCGCGAAGCGTGGAACCGTCGGCCGCGTCGCCCGTCGCCGAGGAGCTGCGTCGATGGCTCGCGCTCCCGCTCGTCGCGCAGCCGTCGGTGACGTCGGATAGCGAACGGGTCCTTTTCCTCTCGGACGAGACCGGCGTTCCGCGCCCATGGGTCGTCGGCTTCCGGGGCGGTCCGACCGCGCCCCTCTGGCCGGGGACCGAGCGCGTCGCGGGCGTCGTGGCGTCGCCGGCCGGCCCCCGGGCGATCGTCGCCGCCGACGCGGGCGGCAACGAGCACTGGCAGCTCTACCGTCTCGAGGGGACCGATCCCGCGACCGAGGCGGGCGCCGTCGTCCCGCTGACCCACGATCCGTCGGTGATCCACCGGCCGGGGCGATGGCGACCGAACGGCCGCCACTTCCTCTTTGCGAGCAACGCCCGCGACCGCCGGTACTTCGACATCCAAGAGCTCGACGCCACGATGGGGGGCGCCCCGCGCCCGCTCTTCGCCGAGGATGCGACCCTCTCGGTCGCCGACGCGAGCGAGAACCGCGCGCTGGTCGTCCGCGCGAACACGAACCTCGACGTCGACCTGATCCTGCTCGACGGGGAGCGGCGGCTCCACCTCAACCCGCACGCCGGCGAGATGACCGTGCTCGACGCGGCGATCGGTCCCGACGCGGTCTACGCCGCCGCGAACCCCGACCGGGAGTTCACGGCGCTCGTTCGGTTCCGGCCCGGCGGCGGACGGCCCGAGTTCCTCCGCGACTATCCCGACGGCGACGTCGAGATCGTCCGCCCGTGCCCCGTCGGGTCGAGCGTCGCGATCTCGATCAACCGGAAGGGATGGAGCGAGGTCCGGCTCGTCGATCCCGTCGGCGGCGAGGACCGGGTGTTCAACTCCGGGCCCCGCGGTGTCGTCTCCTCGATCGACTGGGCCCCCGACGGATCCGCGTTCGCCTTCGCCGTCGGCTCGATCGACGGGACCCAGATCTTCCGGCGCGACATCGCGACGGGGAAGGAGCGCCGGCTCGCGGGGCCGTCGGCCGTGCCCGTCCCGCTGCCGCCGCCGGTCGCCCGGGAGCTGCTCGCCCGGGACCGGGTGCGCATCCCGTACCTGGAGCTCGAGCCGAAGGGGACGGCCCGTGGGACGATCGTCTGGGTCCACGGGGGACCCGAGGCCCAGGCCCGGCCGGGATTCGCCCCGGTCGTGGAGTGCCTCGTCGGGCGCGGCTGGCGGCTCGTCCTGCCGAACGTCCGAGGCAGCACCGGCTACGGCCGCACGTTCGTCCACCTCGACGATCGACGCCGGCGGATGGAGTCGGTCGGCGACCTCGCGGACCTGGTTGCCGAGCTCGTCCGCCGCGGCAAGGCGACCCCCGGCCGGATCGGGCTCGTCGGGGGGAGCTACGGGGGGTTCATGGTCCTCGCGGGGGCGAGCGCGTTCCCCGAGCTGTGGGGGGCGCTCGTCGACGTCGTGGGGATCGCGAACTTCGTCACGTTCCTCGAGAAGACCGGCCCCTGGCGGCGCGCGCTACGGGAGGCGGAGTACGGCTCCCTCGCGGAGGACCGCGAGTTCCTGGAATCGATCTCCCCGGTGCGGACCGCGGACCGGATCCGGGCCCCTCTCCTCGTCCTGCACGGCCGGAACGACCCCCGCGTGCCGCTCGCCGAGGCGGAGCAGATCACCCGCGCGGTAAAGGCCCACGGACGACCCGTGGAGCTCCTCGTGTTCGACGACGAGGGCCACGGCCTCGTCCGGCGGGAGAACCGGCTCACCGGGTGGACGCGGGCCGTCGAGTGGCTCGAGCGGCACCTGGCCGCCGGCGGCGCGTGAGCGGACCCCGGCGCGGCGTCGGCTCGAACGGGAGCGTGCCCGCCCCGAGCGACTGGCCGCCGTCGACCGCGAGGACCGCCCCCGTCACGTACGACGCCTCGGGACCGACGAGGAACGCGACGGCGGCGGCGATTTCCTCGGGGGTGCCGAACCGCCCCATCGGCACCGACCGGCGGATCCGCTCGACGAGGCGCGCGGACGTCCAGAGCTGTCGATCCGTCCCGGGGGTCCGCACCGGCCCTGGCGAGACCGCGTTCACGCGGATGCCCCGGGACGCCCACTCGACGGCGAGGGTCCGGGTGAGCGAGACGACGCCCGCCTTCGCCGCCGCCGAGTGGACGGTGCCGGGCCCCGCCCCCTCGGCGTACCCGGCAACGATGTTCACGATCGACGCCCGGGGGCTCCGCGCGAGATCCGGGAACGCCGCGCGGACGCATAGGAACGACCCGTCGAGCACGATGCCGAGGACGGCGCGCCACCCGTGCGGCGAGAGCCGTTCGGCCGGGACGACGAAGTTCCCGGCGGCGTTATTGACGAGCACGTCAATCCGCCCGAACCGGGCGCGGGCGGCCGCGACGAGCCGGTCGACCTCGGCCGGCTCCCGCACGTCGGTAGGCACCTCGAGCACCGACGCGCCGGTCCGGCGGACCGCCCGAGCGCCGGCGGAAAGGTGGGAAGGGTCCCGGCTCGCGAGGACGAGGTCGTACCCGTCGGCGCCGAGGCGGACCGCGATCGCCCGGCCGAGCCCCGTGCCGCCGCCGGTGACGAGGGCGACCGGCCGCCGGGCGCGCGGTCGGACCGAGTCCGGGGCGGCCATCGTCGTCACGGGGGAGGGAACCCCTCCCGCCTAAGGCGGTTCGCGGTCGGTCCCGGCGCCCCGCGGCGCCGCCGCGGGGTCGGGGAGATCAAGGCCGAGGCGGCCGAGTTCGCCCTCGAGCCGGGTCCAGAGCCACCGGGCGTTCTCCGCGTCCTGCGCGGCGGCGGACGCCGCGTGCGACCGGCCCCGGATGAAGTAGCCGCCCGTCGCCGGCTCCCACGGCGATCGGACCGCCAGCGCCGCGACCTCCTCGCCCGCGCGCCGGGGCGACCGCCCGAACGTGACGACGCCGAACCGGGCGAGACGGCCCACAAGCCCTCGGCTTCCGCGGGCGAACCCGCTCGCGACGAGCCCCGGGTGGACACTCGCGACGGCCGGCCCCGCCGGGCCCCACCGGTCCGCGAACGATCGCGCGAGCAGGAGGAGCGCGAGCTTCGACTGGGAGTACGCGCCCCACCCGCCGTACCCCCGGTGCCGCTCCGGGTCGTCCCGATCGAGGCGGCCGTACCGGTGGGCCTCCGACGCCACGAACACCACGCGGCTGCCGCGACGCGTCCGCAGAGCCGCCTCGAGTCGTCGCGTGAGGAGGAACGGGGCGACGACGTTGAGCGCCCAGGTCCGCTCCATCCCCTCGGGGGTCTCCTCCCGGCGCAGGAACACCGCGCCCGCGTTGTTGACCAGGAGGTCGATCCCGGGAGCGTCCCGGACCAGGTCGTCGGCGAGACGGGCGACGTCCCTCGGCCGCTCGAGGTCGGCGACGTACCCGCGGACGACGGAGCCCCCGAGGGCGGCCGCCGCGTCGACCCCCTCCCCGACGCGGACGGCCGACCGGCCGACGAGCGCGAGGCCGACGCCGGTCCGGGCGAGCGCCATCGCCGTCGCCCGCCCAATCCCGCCCGTCGCGCCGGTGACGACCGCCACGCGGCGTCTCGACGGGTCGACCATCGCCCCCGGAGGCGCGCGGGGGCTAAGGACTCGTCGCGAGCGGGGAACGGCCGACCGCGGGGCTCACTCCACGTCGAGCGTCGACTCGCGGCGGAGGATCGCGAGCCCCTCCTCCGACCGCTCCAGCCGCGCCGTGTGCGTGCGGCCGAGCATCCGCGCGTCGAGGGCGAGGATCCGCCCGTTGAGCCACTCGAACTCGTGGAAGACGAGCGGGTCCTTGAGTTCCGCGCGGGTCCGCCCGATCAAGTCGTGCGGGTGCCGGAGGGCGAAGTAGTAGTTGGCGATCCAGCTCCCGAACGCCTCCCAGACGAGCTCGACGTTCAGCACCCGCCGGTGCGCCAGCGTCCCCACGAGCTCGAAGAACGTCGCGACCTCCACGCTCGTGATGTCCTCGTGCTCGCCGCGCAAAAGCTGCGTCGCGAGGTGCCGTCGGGCGGCCCGCATCCGGGGGGCGTCGAACCGCTCCCGGAGCGTGAGGATCGAGTTCGCGCTGTTGAGCTCCTGCGCCTGCCGGGTCTGCCAGTACATGAGCGCGAGCGTGCCGATCACGAGCGCCCACGTGCCAAGCGCCGTCCACGTCGCGGTGTCGAGCCCGCCCATGGGACCGGCCTAGAACGACCGACGACGGGCTCCCCGTCCCGGGGCGGCGCCTCCTCGCCGCCTCGTCATCGCCGCCGACCGCTACGAGCTCCCGGTCGAGAGGAGCGCGCGCTTGCACTTCCGGCAGGTGGTGAGCCACGGCTCGTTCGCCGTGCCGCACTTGGCGCAGATGAGGGGGGGCCGGCCGGCGCCGGGGGCCGGTGCCGCGGGGGGCGGCGCCGGCTCGGCGTCCGGGTCGGTGAAGAACCGTTCGGGGGCTTTCACCGGCGGGGGCGGCGGGGCCGCGGCCATGACCTCCTCGCGCGGCGGCGGTTCGACGATCACGCTCCCCTCCGGCGCCTCGGGCTCCTCTTCTTCCTCCTCCGTCGGCCCCGCGGGCGGCGCGGCGCCGCCCGCCGCGACCATGGGACCGCCGGCCGCCGGACGGCGCCGGCGGGTGGCGAAGAGCACCCCGACGACGCCGACGAGGACGACGGCCGCGAGGACGACGAGCAGGTCGAGGGAGGTGAACCCGCCGGTCCCCGTTCCGGATCCGGTCGAGGCGACGGCGAGGGTCGTCGAGTCGATCGCCTTCGTCCCGCTCGCGTCCGTCACGGTGACGCCGACGGGGAAGACGCCGATCGCGGACGGAGAGCAGGAGAACGTCGCCGCGTTCTCCGACGAGCAGCCGGCCGGGAGCCCCGTGTACGAGTAGGAGAGCGGCGTCGTCCCGCCGGTCACGACGACCGTGAACGTCACCGAACCGCCGAGGGAGATGTTCCCGTTCGACGTGCCGAACGACGTGATCGCGAGGTGGGGGTTGACGGTGAGCTCGGCGGTGCCGTTCACCGAATGCCCCACGGAGTCGTTGATCTCGACCTCGATGGGGAAGGTGCCCGTCGCCGTCGGCGTGCACGACCAGTTGACGGAGGAGGTGTTCGCGCACCCCGTCGGGAGCTCGGGGTACGAGACGGCCACGGGGGGGGCGCCTCCGGAGTACTGGACCTCGATCCGGGTCGACGTCCCCAGGGTCACGGCGGCGGGGACCGCCGCCACGGAGCCGAGGACCAGCGGGGCGATGACGGCGACCGTCGTCGACGCGGTCGTCGTCTGTCCCAGCGGGTTGCGGACCGTCACGGTCACGGGGAACGAGCCGGCGGCGCTCGGGGTGCACGTGAGCACGGTCGCGTTCCGGCCCGTGCACCCGCTCGGGAGCCCCGAGTAGGTGAGGTTCTTGTCCCAGCTCGGGAAGGTGACGGAGGTCGTGAACACGACCGGGCTCCCGAGCGCCACCGACGCCGGGGACGCGGAGAGCGACGCGACGAGCGGGAGGCTGGTGGCGGGCCCGACCTGATCGAGGGAGATCGTGCCGCCGACCATGTTCGACACGTAGAGGAGACCCGAGAGCGTCGAGAAGGCCGTGCCGACGGGCCCCGTGCCCGCGGTCGCCGAGGCGTTGACGAACGTGGAGGAGGCGGTCTCCTGGAGGGCGATCAGGACGCCGTTGAACAGCTCGGTCACGTAGATGGTGCGCAGGGAGCTCACGTAGAGGACGCTCGAGAAGTCCGAGTCCAGACCGTAGTCGACCGCGTCGCCCGTCCAGTGGGCGCTCGACGTGTTGTACGCGAGGACGGTGCCCGGCAGGGCCGTCGCCACGATGACGCTGCTCGTGTCGGCGTCGAACGCGACCCCCGACGCCACCGTCGCGCTGGGGATGGAGACCGCTCCTTCGTAGTTGTTGACCGCCGCGCTGATGATGACGATCTCGTCCGACGCCGCCACGTAGAGGTTGTGGGTCGACGAGTCGTACGTCAGCGCGGTGACCCCGTACCCGGCGCCGATGCAGCGGAGCTCGGAGAACGAGGGGCTCACGACGTAGACGTCCCAGGGATCGCTCGGCCGGTACGGGTTGAAGCCGGTGATGAAGAAGTTCCCGTTCGCGAAGGCGATCTGGTTCAAGATCGTCCCATTGTGCGGCCCCCAGGTGCCCGAGACGCCGCCGGTCGACGGGCTGATGAAGCTCACATTGCCGTCCGACTGGATCACCGCGACGAGGTTCACCGACGCCGCGTAGACAATGCCGACGGCCGGCGCGCCGATCGGGATCGGGGCGAGCGGGGCCTCGGTCTTCGCGTCGTAGACGTCGACCCAGTCCGTCGCCGCGTCGGCGACGAACGTCGTCTCGGTGGACGGGTCGTAGACCGCCCCCATCGGCGCCGATCCGAGGGGGTACGATCCGACGACCGACCCCGTCGCCGGGTCGAGGACGTCGAGCGTGTTGCGGGCGGTGTTCGCGAGGTCCACCTGGTCCCGGCTGGCATCGAGCGCGCCCGCATAGACCGTGCCGCCGACCGTCGCCGACGTCCCGAGCGCCCCGGTCGTCGCGTTGAGCTGCTGGACGTCGCCGCTGGGGGCGTTGAGGGCGTACACCCGGTTCCGGGCGGGATCCACGACGAGTCCGGTCGCGTACCCGATCGACCCCGTCGGAAGGTAGACCGTGCCCGGCGACGAGAGGGTCGCCTCGTCCACGAACGTCACGTTCCCGCTCCGGGAGTTGAGGACCCAGAGGGTGTGCGTGGACGTCACGTCGGCGAGGGCGATCGGTTCCGTGCCGACCGGGACCGAGGCGACGGCCATCTCGGAGGGGACGCTGATGACGGAGACGTTGTTCGACCCCGCGTTCGCGACGAACAGCTCCGCCGAGGCGGAGTCGTACGCCAGGGCGACCGGATCGACGCCGACGGTGATGTTGATCAGGATCGCGCCGCTGGTGTCATCCAGGAAGTCGACCGAATCGTTGGCCGAGTCGGCGACGAACAGGTATCCGTCCGTCGGATCGAGCGCGACCGCCGACGGGGTGCTGCCGAACAGCGAGAGCTCGAACAGCGCGACGGTCGTCCCGTTCGCGACGTCGACGACGTCAACGAACCCGCCGAGCGGATCGAGGACGTACGCGAGCCCGGAGGTCGAATCGAAGGCGACCGCCGTCGCCTGCGCCCCCAGGACGTACGGGGACGTCGTCGACGAGCCTAGGGTGGCGATCGAGGAGACCGAGCCCGTGGTCGGGTTGACGTCCCCGAGCGTCGCCGAATAGGCGCCCGCGACGAGCGGATGGTGATCGACGGGGTCGTAGGCGATCCCGAGCGGGTAGGCGATGTTGGACGCGCCGACGAGTCCCTTGTCGATCGTCCCGTTCGAGGGGAACAGCGTTCCGGTCGGGGACGGCGCGCCGACCGTCGGGTGCACGACCGCGGGACGAAGGGTTACGGAGGTCGAGGCTTGGATCGCCCGGTCCCGGGCGACGGGGTCCGGTGGAGGGAAGACGGTCGCGGCGACGTAGCCCGACCCGGCGGACGGGACCCCGACGGACGCGGCGTGCGTGCCGGGGAAGATCCCCGGCGGGACGCTGACCGCGAGGGTCCCCGGGTCCGACCGAGAGGGAAGAGAGACCCCGACCGCGGCGACGCTCGGCAGGAGGAGGCTCGCGACCACGAGGGCGAGGAAGCCCGTTCCCAGTCGTCGCCAGGTCGTTCGCGGTCGTGGGTCGGGCTCGCTCACGGACGGCGGGTACGGGACTCCCGTCATAACCCTTACCAAAGCGGCGCCGGGAGCCCGGCGGACGCGGTCGACCGGGCTAGGCGAATCCGAGCTGCCGCTTCGCGAAGGCGCTCATCCGGTCCGGCCCCCACGGCGGTTCCCACACGACCTCGACCTCCGCGCCGGTCACCCCGGGCACGGATTCGACCGCCGATCGGACCTCGTTCACGAGCTGGTCCGCCACGGGACAACCCGGACTCGTCATCGTGAACCGGACCCGGGCCTTCCCGGCGGTGTCGACGGCGAGCTCGTAGACGAGCCCGAGATCGACGATGTTCATCGGGATCTCGGGGTCGTAGACCTTCTTGAGCGCCGCCCGGGCCGCCGCTTCGGTCCCGGAGGCGGGACCGGCGGACGACGGAGCGGCGTCGGCGACCTCCGGCGCCGGCTCCGGGGGGGCGGGCGCGTTCGGGCCGGTCACCCGGAAACCGGCGCCGGAGGCGGTCGACACGTAATCGATCCGCGCTTCGTCCAGGAACGGCCGGCTGCCGTTGTCAACGGCGACCGGCACCCCCTCGACGTCCACCACCTCGTCGCGGGGCCCCGGGGCGTCGACGCTCATCCCGACCTGGGGATGGGCGCCCCCGCCAACGAACAGGCGGATCGCCTGGCCCGCGGGCCGGCCGGAAAGGGCCGCCCGAAGCTGGCTCAGGGCGGCCGGGGACGCGGTGATCCGGATCGGGCCCGGGCCGTCGGCCTGGGCGGGGCGGCGCGATCGGACATGGTCGGGCATCGACATCGGGAGCGGCCTCCGACCGATGCTAGCCGGCGAAGGTATGCAAAGCTATCTCCCACCCGGACCGACCCCGGGGGCCCCCGCGCGGCCTGTGCCGGAACCCGGACTCCGGGGACACAGGGGGTCCGACCCGCCTGCCCCCCCTCCGAGGAGGGCGCCAGAACGAGGAAGTACGCCCTCGGCTTTCACGTCCCCACGGT
>DATJVB010000030.1:0-7058 GCA_035502055.1 Thermoplasmata archaeon
CCGTCGAGCCCGAGGGCGAGGACGGGGGTGAGCCAGAGCAGGACCCGTCGACGGGCGGGGAGCGCGATAGCGAAGGCGGTGGCCATGTGCCAGATCGCGTCCTGCCAGCTCCGGGAGACGGACGGGAACGCGGCGGTGAGGAGGGGGCGCCCGGAGGCGAGCTCGAGCTCGAGGATCGCGACCGTGACCCCGAGCACGCCGACGCCGAAGAGGGCGACGGTCGTGAGGCCGTTCGCGCGCCACCCGTCGGACGAGCCCCGCGCGAACGGTAGGCGCGTCCACGGTCCGAGGGGGGACCCGCGGGCCGGGCCGAGCGAGCCGTCGACCCCCGCCCATTCGACCGGAGTCGCGTTCCCCGGCTCCGCCGCGACCGCCACCGCCGCCCTCCGCGCCCGACGGCCGGGCTAGCGTATCCGTTCGAGGGTGAACGAGCCGATCTCGAGACCCCGGCTCGTCGCGCGGCATTCGACCCACTCGCGCGTCGCGACCTCCCCGAGACCGGCGACGCCCAGCGTCGTGCGGTCCCCGTCCTGCCGGAACCGGATCGCCCCGTCCATCGACGCGAGGAGCCGCTCGACCTGCGCGTCGGGCACCGAGCCCGGCTCGAGCGAATACAGCCCGAGCGCCCCCCGCGGCTTCAGGATCCCCACGAAGTTCTGGACGAAGACCGTGCCCGCCCGCTCGTCCACGTGGTCGAGCGAGGCGGCGAGGCCGAGGAACGCCACGCGCAACGGTCGGGCCGGCCCCTTCGGGCGCGCCGCGTCGACGAGGGCCCTCAGGATCGTCGCGTGGTCGTCCGGGCCCTTCGGTCCCGCCTCGCGCGAGGCTCCCGCCGCGGTCCGACCCGCCGGTCCGGCCGGTCCGGCCCCGCCGCGCGCCGCGTCGATCCACCGCAGTTGTCCGTTCGTCTCGGCGACATCGACCTCCGTCGCCACGGCCCGGAGCGCCGCGCGGACCTCATCGACGGACCGACGCGCGGTCACGACGATCGCGGTCTCGCCCCGGCGGAGCCCCTCGGCGATCGCGGCGAGGAGGACGATCTCCTTGCCGACGAAGGCGTCGCCGATCACCATCACCTGGGCCGCGGGGGCGAACCCGCCAAGGAGGAGCTCGTCGAGCCGGCGGATCCCCGTCGGGGCGCGGTTCCCGTCCGCCGCCGGGACCGGGCGCGGCCCCTCGCCGGCGGTCGGGCCGCTGGGTCGGGGCTCCCGGGCGGCGCGCGGCTCGGCGCGCAGGGCGGACTCCCGGGCTCCCACGGAGGCGGCGCGGGCCTCGAGCTCCGCCGCCTGACGGTCGAGGGCGGCCGCCTTGGTCTCGTACTCCCGGACGGCGGTATCGTAGCGGAGCCGACGCTCCTCCGTCGCCTTGAGACCCTCCTCGAGATCGGTCTCGCGGGTCGCGAGGGCGCCCTCGCGGGCGTCGAGCTCCGTCGTCCGTTTCGCGAGCGCGCTCTCCCGGTCGGCGACCTCGGTCCGCGTCGCCTCGACCTGGCGGGCCTTCCGGCCGAGGAGCGCGTTCTGCTCGTCGAGCGCGAGCTTGAGCTGCGAGAGCTCCGCATCGCGCTTCGACAGCGCCGCGGCCCGGGCGCCGCTCGGGTCGGAGGCCGCGGGCGCCTCGGCGAGCGCGGTCCGCGTCCGGAGCTCCGCCTCCCGTTGGAGGAGCTCGGAGGTCTTCTGCTCGAGATCCTGCCGGCGCGCCTCGAGGCGGGTCTCGGCCTCCGCGAGGTTCCCCCGGCGGGCCTCGCCGGCGTGGTCCCGCTCGTCGGCCGCGGCGAGCCGGCGCTTCAGCTCCGCCTCGTGCTCGGTGACGGTCCGCTCCCTCGCGCTCACCGTCGACCGGTCCCGGGCGACCTCCTGCTGCTTTAGCCGGAGGTCCTCCTCCCGGTCCTCGAGCGACCGTCGGGCGGAGATCGTCTCGGCCGCCTTCCCGATGAACGCCTCCTCCCGGCGGCTCAGCTCGTCGGCCCGGAGCTTGAGCTCCTGCTCCATCGCCGCGAGCTGGGCCCGGGCCTCGTCGTGCGCGGCCTCGACCCGGCGGTGGGTCGACTCCGTCGTGGAGACGACCGCCTCGCGCTCGAGGAGCCGCCGGTGGCGGGCCCGCATCTTCGCCTCGGAGTCGCGCACGTCGTCGGCGATGCGGAACAGCCGGGATTGGCCGGACTGGATCACCTCCCGCTCGTGCACGCGCGTCCCGGACGAGATGAGGTGGAGGAACGAACCGGCGGTCTGGATGAGGAGGCCGGAGACGAACAGGGTGACCGCGAGCGCGACGACCTCCTGGGACGCGGTGAGGGAGGGGACCACCACCGCCACGCCGAGCGCGGCGGGAACGATCGAGCAGGCGACGCTGAGGGTCTTCCGCGGCGTCCAGACCGGCCACGCGAGACCGGTCGCCGCGAGCGGGGCCCCGACGCCGAAGAGGGCGACCGGATACATCCACGGCAGGAGCGGCCAGCTCTGCGTCGGCCCCGTCCGGGCGAGCGCCAGCGCGTACAGCACGGCGAGGACGACGTTGAGGACGAGCGCGAGGAGGCTGGCCCAGAAGTGCGGCTCCCACGGCCAGAGCTGGTACGCCTCCCACTTGCTCGCGAGGGTGCCGATCGAGAGGTACAGCCCCCCGGCCAGGACGAACGCGAGCACGAAGTTCGAACCGAACGCATACGTCGCGGTGGGACTCCTTAGATCCGGTTGGAAGACGAGGACGAGGACCCCCGCGATGGCGAGGGCCCCCACGGAGACGATGACGGAGTGGGCGTGGGCGTTCCGGCCGATCTTGAGCTGCAGGAGGGCGTCGGACCGGGCCTCCTCGAGGTCGTCGGCGGTCGGGACCGTGACCCGGAGCGGCGGAGAGGCCGGGGCGCTCGCCGTCGACGGGGGTACGGGACGCGCCTTCGGGAGGGCCGGATTCACGGGTTCCCCTCGGGCAACCGGTGAAATAGGTGGGAGCCCCTTACTTAACTGCTGTTACCGGCGCCCTCGGCGGGGCCCGGTCGGGGCGACGTCCGGCCGGCGAGGAGGAGCGCCGCCGCGCGTCCGTGCCGGGCCGCGGAGCGTCCGATCGCTTCCTCGAGTTCGAGGAGCCGGTGCCACGCGAGGGGATCCCCCCGGGCGGCGGACACCCGATCCGCGTCGGCGCCCAGCGCGGGGGCGATGGCGAGCGAGTCGAGGAGCTCGATCCCGTGCCGGTCGAACACCGCCCGCACGTCGGCCCCCGAGAGCCGCGCGAAACCGGCATGGTCCGGTGACGGCGGTACCGACCGGAACCCCTCCCGTTCGACCCTCGGGCGGATGGCGTTGAGGGGGGCGCGGAGCAGCCGTCGCACCGCCCCCGGCGGCAGCCGGCCCAAGTACCTAGACCGCTCCCCGGGTCCGGGGGCGACCTCGACGACGACCGTCGCCCCGGGGGCCGCGAGCGCGATCCCGGCCTCCAGCACCGCGTTCGCCCGCGACCCGGCGAAGCCGACGACGTTCCCGAGCATCGCGACGACGGCGAACCGGCCGGGCCCGAGCGGGGGCCGGATCGCGTCGGCCAGTAGCCGGTCGGGAAGGGGCCCGGCGGCGGAGTCCCACCGCCGGGTCGCCTCCACGAGCATCGACCGAGAGAGGTCGACCAGGACCCGCCGGGCCCCGGGGCCGCCGACCCACGGCGAGAACCGGCCCGGTCCCGCTCCCAGGTCGACCGCCCAGCCGGTTCCCCCCGCATGGCGCTCCAGAAATCGGCGCCGGAGCTCCCGGAACAGCTCCCGGACGGGCGTTCCCTCGAGGCGGCGCCACTCTCGCTCGGCCCGGTACTCGTCGAGCCCGATGAACCGCGTGTGCACCGGGGGGGGCGCCCGCTCCCGGTGCGGGGCGGGCGACGGCCCGACGTCGGCGACCGCGGCGGCGCGGTCGGAGGGACGGGCGGCCCGCTCCCCTCGGCGCCGACCGGGCACGTCGGCGCAACCGTGCCGCCTTATATACCAACGCCATAGCGAGGTCGGAGGAACGAACCGGATGCCGTACTACGAATGTCCGAAGTGCGGGGGCGGGTACGTGATCGATGTGGCGCCGGGCGCCCGCCCGGTCTGCGACCGGGACGGGGCCCGACTGAAGCGGACGAGCGACGCCTCCTACGAACGGAACGCCCGCGAGGACTGAGGGCCGGACCCCGCCCGGGGAGCGGCCGAGCGTCCGCCGAGCCCGTCGATGATCCCGCGAGGTCCGCTCGTCCGGCGATCGGCGCGCATCGGCGGATGGGTGTTCGCCCTCGGCTCGCTCCAGTTCGTCGGCGCGATGATCGCCGTGCAGGCGGCGTACCCCGGCTACAGCGACCTCGCGAACTACGTGAGCGACCTCGGCAACCCGACCCTTTCCCCGTGGGCGGGGCTGTTCAACGCGTCGATCGAGCTGTTGGGCGCCATGGGGGTCATCGGTACGATCCTCGTCCGATCGGCGTTCCCGCCGAAGCGGTCCGCGCGCGGGGGGCTCTTCGTCCTCGCGATCGCCTCCCTCGGGGCGATCGGCGTCGGCCTTTTCCCGGAAACGGCCCCCGAACTCGGCGGCCGGATCCACGACGTCGTGAGCCTGGTGGTGTTCGTCGCGTCGGGGGTCGCCCTTCTCCTCCTCGGCGTCGCCATGGTGCGCGACACGCGCTGGGACGGCTTCCGGGGATTCACGGCGCTCGCCGGGCTCGTCACGCTCGTCGCCCTGGCGGTCTACGTCGGCGGCGGGATGAACGGCGGCCTCGCCGGCCTCATCGAGCGCGTGGTGATCGCGCCGATCCTCCTCTGGGCGATCGTCGCCGGGACGCACCTCGGCCGCCTCGCCGTATACGCGCCCGAGGCCGCCCGCCGGCGGCCGGTCGGCGACTGAGCGGGAGCGCGGCGAGCGCCCGCCGCGCGTCGGCGACGATCCGATCGTGATCGAACGCGAGGCCCCGCGCCCGCGCGAGCGGCTTCCACGCGGCCTCGCCCGCGTCGTCGCCTGCGACCGGGTCCCCTCCGGGGCCGGCCATCAGGAAGACCACCGAGGCGGTCGGACGGCGGGGATCGCGGTCGGGACCGGAGTAGACCCCGAGCAGGCGCGACGGCGTCGCGCGAAGGCCGGTCTCCTCCCGGAGCTCCCGGACGACGGCCTGCTCGACGGTCTCGTCCGCCTCGACGAACCCCCCGGGCAGGGCCCACCGGCCCCGGAACGGCGGCCGACCCCGCCGGACGAGGAGGATCCGGTCTCCGCGGACGAACACCGCGTCGACCGTAAGCGACGGCCCCAGGGCGCTCCCTACCATCGAGACCGGAACGCGGGCCGGGCTTGAAGCCCGCCCCCCGCCGGTAGGGTTATCTGCGCGGGGCCGGCTGGCCGCCGACGATGCAGATCGTCCGCAGCAAGGCCCCCCTCCGACTGAGCTTTGCCGGCGGCGGGACCGACGTCTCGCCGTACCCCGAGGAGCGGGGCGGGGCGGTCCTCAACTGCACGATCGACAAGTACGCCTACGCCACGCTCCGCGTCGCCGGGGCGCCGAACGGGTCCACGCGCGTCCACTCGCTCGACTTCAACATCGACGCGAACTACGAGAAGCCCCAGGACCTCATCTACAACGGCGAGCTCGATCTCGTGAAGGCGGCCCTCAAGGTCCTCCGCGGCGACGAGGGCGTCGCCCCGGATCGGCTCATCGAGCTGTTCCTCCATTCCGACGCCCCGCCCGGCACCGGGCTCGGGAGTTCGTCGACGATGTGCGTCGCCCTCGTCGGCGCGTTCCAGCGGTACCTGCGCGAGCCGTGGACGCCGTACGAGGTCGCCGAGCTCGCCTACCGGATCGAGCGCGAGGAGCTCGGCTGGCACGGGGGGCGCCAGGACCAGTACGCGGCGGCGTTCGGGGGGTTCAACTTCATCGAGTTCCTCCCCGGCCGGACGATCGTGAACCCCCTCAAGATCCCGCTCGAGGTCACGAACGAGCTCGCGTACCGGCTCCTCCTCTGCTACACGGGGACGAGCCACTACGCGAACGACATCATCGACCGGCAGCAGCGCAGCTACGCCGAGAAGCGCCCGGCCACGGTGGAGGCGCTCGATGCGACGAAGCGGCTCGCCCTCGACATGAAGAACGAGCTCCTCCGCGGCCACATCGACGAGATGGGCCGCCTCCTCGACGAAGGGTGGCGGCTCAAGAAGCAGTTCACGGAGGGCATCTCGAACCCCCGGATCGACGCGTTCTACGACCGGGCCCGGGAGAACGGCGCCCTCGGGGGGAAGCTCGTCGGCTCCGGCGGCGGCGGGTACCTCCTGCTGTTCTGCGACTTCGAGCGCCGTGCCCAGGTCGCCCGGTCGGTCATCGATTCCGGCGGCCAGGTCGTCGACTTCTCGATCGAATCGAACGGGGTCCAGAGCTGGACCGTCCGGGACCCCCGCTCGCCGGCGGCGGCATAAGAACCGCTCGTTTTAGTACGAGCACCCGTCGTAGGAATCGATCGGTGTCGGACGGGCCGGGCCTCAGCATCGTCATCCCCGCGTGGAACGAGGAGGACCGGCTCCCGCGGACGCTCGAGCGGTACCTGCCGGCGCTCGAAGCCCGCGGCGAGCCGTTCGAGGTGATCGTCGTCGCCGACGGGCAGGCCGACCGGACGGTCGACGTCGCGCAGGCGTTCGCCGCGCGGGGCGTCCGCGTCCTCACCTTCCCCGAGAAGCAGGGGAAGGGCGGCGCGATCCTCGCGGGGCTCCGGGCGGCCCGCTACGACCTCGTGGGATACCTCGACGCCGACGGTCCGATCCCGCCGGACGAGATTGCCCGCCTCGTGTCGGCGCTCGATGGGGCCGACTGCGTCGTGGCGTCCCGGTGGACGCGCGGCAGCGTCATCCTCGCGCCCGAGCCGTGGATCAACCGCGTCGCCGGACGCGCGTGGAACCTCCTCGTCCGGTCGATCCTGTTCCTCCCCATCCGCGACACCCAGTGCGGAGCCAAGTTCCTTCGGAGGTCGATCCTCGAGCCGACGCTGCGGGCGGTCGCCCTCACGAACCGGGCGTTCGACGTCGACCTCCTGTACCACCTCCGAAAGCAGGGTCGCGCCGTCCGGGAGATGCCCG
>DATJVB010000031.1:0-17512 GCA_035502055.1 Thermoplasmata archaeon
GTGCTCGGTCAGGATCTCGACGACCTTCGCGGCCCGGCCCGCGTTCGGGACCGCGAGGAACTCGACGGCGTGCGGGTCCCGGTCGTCGAGGCGGGTCACGAGGAGGTCGTCGAGGATGGTGCCGGTGAACTCCGTGAGGAAGGTGTACCGGCACTGGCCGGGGTCGATCCGCTCGGCGTTCGCCGTCGTCCGGCGGGAGAGGAGCCCCGCGGCATGGCCCCCCGCGACGGTGACGATCCCCATGTGGCCCACGTCGAACAGGCCGACCGAGGAGCGGACCGCGCGGTGCTCGTCGAGGATGCCGGTGTAATAGAGCGGCATCTCCCAACCGTTGAACGGCACCAGGCGCGCGCCGCGCCGGACGTGGAACGGATGGAGGGCCGTCCGCCGAAGCGGTCCGGTCGCCGTCGGCTCGGGCGTCGCGAGCGTCTCCGTCACGTGACGATCTCCTCGAGGCGGCCGTCCTCGCGGGCCCGGCGGATCTCGCGCGCGATCCGCCGGCCGGTGCTCATCGGTTCGCGCCAGAGGGCGTTCCCGTACGGATGCCCGAGGCCGAGGTGGATGTTCGTCCCTCCGCCGATCCGCACCGCCACGTCGAAGACCCACGGGATCCCCTCGGCGTCGATGCACGTCTGGAGGCAGAACGGGCCGATGACGCCTGGCGGGTGGGAGGCGGCGGCCGCGTCGACGAACCGCTCGCCCATCCGGAACACCTCCTCGAGGATCGACTCGCGGACGGTGAGCGTCCCGTGCCCCACGACCGTGTAGCGGGGCGTCCGGCCCGACTCGCCGAGGGCGAGCTGCTCGGCCGCCGGAAGGCGCACGAGCCCGTCGAGGGAGCTCTCCCGGCGCTCGTCGACGCCGAGGAGCTCGAGGGCGTCGGCGCGCGCGGCGAGCGGCGAGAAGAAGAAGTTGAAGTTGAACACCGGTCCGATCACGTACCGCTCGATCCGGGCGGTCGCGAGGTCGTCGGCCCGCACCGTCCCCGAGGCGATGAGCGCCGCCGCCTTCTCCCGGTACTCGGTCGGCGTCGCCGCCGTGAAGAACCCGCGCTCGAGCCGGCGCGTCGCGTGGGGGACCTTCACGATCGCGAGCCCGTCGATCGCCTCCGGCCCGGCGAACGCGGGCGGGGTCCGCACCCCGGCGCGCTCGAGGAGGGCGTAGTAGTTCTCCCGCTCCGACCGTTCCTCGAGCCGCAATAGCGCCCGGGAGCCGACGAGGGGAACGGGAAGCGCGTCCTCGATCGTGTCGAGCGGGACGTACGAGCTCAGCGCCCGGTTCGGGACGAGGAGGGCGTGCGACTGCGCGAGCCGTTCGAGCGCCTTCGGCTCGGCGAGGGCGCTGAACGAGGAAAGCGTCCAGACGTCGTCGACGCATCCGCGGACCGGCCGGCCGGTCGCGTCGCGGACCGCCCGGAAGTACCGGCTGTACGTCCGTTCCCGGCCCTTGGCGGCGAGGACGAGGGTCCGGAACCCCTCGGCGACGGCCCCGTCGGCGATGTCGAGCGCCGAGTGGGAGCCGACGGCGGCGATGACGGGCGACCCCGACGCGGCGCGGGCCTGCAGCTGCATGTCGGCCCGGGGGACCGGGGGCATCGGGGAAGCGGACCGTTACGGGCGTTTAAGCGCTCGCGCGACCCGCTCGGCCGTGAGCGGCAGCTCGGGGACGCGCGCGCCGATGGCGTCGGCGACCGCGTTCGCGACGGCCGCGGGCACCGGGATGATCGGCGGCTCGCCGAGCCCCTTCGCGCCGCCGGGGCCGGCGCCCGCGAACCCCTCGATGAACGCGATCGAGATCGGCGGGACCTCGCCGAGCGTCGGGATCCGGTAGTCGAGGAGCCCCGGGTTGCGGAGCCTCCCGTCGGCGGTCCAGAGCGTCTCCTCCGTGAGCGCCTCGCCGAGGCCCATCGCGACCCCGCCCTCCACCTGGGCGCGCGCCGCCTCGGGCGTGACGAGCCGGCCCACGTCGTGGGCCGCGAAGACGCGGACGACGCGCACGGCGCCCGTCGCCCGGTCGACGGCGACCTCGGCGACGTCGACCGCCGCGGTGAAATCGGTGTACCCCGAGAACGACCCGTCGACGACCCGGCCCTCGTCGATCGCCCCCGACCGGCCGTAGTGCCGGCCCGTCGCCGAGAGCCCCCCCGCCGCGCGTTCCTCGGGCGCGAGGAGCTCCCGCACCGGTCGCCGCTCCGTCCCGCGCACGGCGACGAGCGCCCCGTCCGTCCCCTCCGCGATCGCGAGGGGGCCCGGGCCCGGCCACCGCTCGGCGAGGGCGCCGAGAGCGGCCCGGCACGCCTCCGCGACGGCCCGGCCGAGGGCGGCGACGGTCCGGCTCCCGAAGACCCCCGAATCGTACGGCGCGTGGGCGGTGTCGGCGGGCTCGACGCGGATCCGGTCCGCCGGGATCCCGAGCACCTCGGCCGCGACGGCCGGGAGCCCCACCGCGACGCTCCCGCTCCCGATCTCGCGCTCCCCCTCGACGACGACGATCTCGCGGTCGGTGACCCGGACCCGCGCCTCCCCGCCGGCGCCGGTCGCCGTCGACCAGAAGCCGGCCGCGACGCCGAGACCGTGGTCCGCCGGCAGCCCCGTCCGCCACGTGTCCCGGACCGTCCGGGCGCGCTCGAGCGCGGCGACGAGCCCGAACGGTCCCACGCGCTGGCCGAGGACCGTCGTGTCCCCCTCCCGGAGCGCGTGGGCGAGGCGGAACTCGATCGGGTCGACGCCGAGCCGGCGGGCGATCGCGTCCATGTGCGACTCCACGACGAACGCGCACTGCGGGGCGAACGGGGCGCGGTGCGGGCCGAACGGCGGCTTGTGCGTCCGTATCGCGAACCCCTCGAGCTCGGCGGCGGGGATGCGGTACGGCCCGAGGAGGAAGCCGATGACGTACCCGGTCGCGAAGTCGCGTCCGGGGAGCGACGCGCCGGTGTCGAGGAGGAGCCGGACCCGCCGGGCCTGGATCCGTCCGTCGCGCACCGCGGTCGCGATGCGGACGACGGCGGGGAGCGTCGACCGGGCGAGGCGGAACTCCTCCGGGTAGGTGAGCGCGAGCTTCACCGGCCGGTCCGCGGCGGCCGCGAGGACGACCGCGTACGGCTCGAGGAGGGCCGCCGCCTTCCCGCCGAAGCCGCCGCCGACCCACGTCCCCTCGATCCGGAGCCGCTCCTCGGGGACGCCGAGGATCTGGGCGACGTCGTCGCGCACGCCGAACGGACTCTGGGTCGACGTGACGACGTGGAATCCGCCGTCCTCGGGTTCGGCGAGGCACGCGTGGGGTTCGATCGCCATCTGGACGATCCCCGAGGTCCGGTACACCTCCTCGAGGACGAGCGACGCCTCGCGGAACGCCGCGTCCACGTCACCCGTCCGGGCGAGCACGTGGGCGTTCACCCGGTCCGGGCCCGCGGCGTCGGTCCCCGGCCAGCTAGGGTCGAGCTCCTCGAGGTCGAACGGGGCGGGCTCCGGCTCGAGGTCGAGCCGGACCGCGCGCGCCGCCCGGCGCGCCGCGGCCCGCGTCGGCGCCGCGACGGCGGCGACGGGCTCGCCCGCGTACATCACCTCCCGCTCCGGGAAGACCGGCCGCATCGGGTCCGTCGGCTTCGGGAACAGCGCGCGGCTCTCGGCCGGGCCGACGGCGACGACCCCCGGGATCGCCCGGGCGGCGGAGAGGTCGACCGACCGGATCCGGGCGTGCGGCTCGGGCGAGAGGACGAGGGCGCCCCACAGCATCCCCGGCCGCTCGAGGTCGGCGCCGTACGGCGCGGCGCCGGCGAGCTTCGCCCGCGCGTCGGGCCGGGGAGCCGTCACGGGGTCCCCTCGCCCGCCCGTCGGACGGCGCGGACGATCGCCGCGTAGCCGGTGCACCGGCACAGGTTCCCCTGGAGATCCTCGAGGAGGGCGTCGGGGGAGCGGCCGCCCGGGACGGGCGATCGGAGGAGCGCGGTCGCGGCGACGATGAACCCGGGAGTGCAATAGCCGCACTGCACGGCGCCCTCCTCCGCGAAGGCGTCGACGACGCGCCGCGCGACCGCGTCGTCGGCCAACCCCTCGATCGTGGTGATCGACGCGTCGGACGCCTCGTGCGTGAGGAGGAGGCACGACAGCGTCGCCCGGCCGTCGACCAGGACGGTGCAGGCGCCGCAGCCGCCGGACCGGCACCCCTCCTTCGTCCCCTTGAGGCCGAGCCGCCACCGGACGGTGTCGAGGAGCCGCTCGTCGTCCGGCACCGCCGCGAGGTCGACCGGCGCGTCGTTCACCCGGGCGCGCCACCGGCTCTCGCTCACGGGGCGCTCCCGTGGGCCGCGTCGCCCACGGCCCGGGTGAGCAGGAGGGCGAGGAGCTCGCGCCGGTACTCCTCGGAGGCGCGCCGGTCGGTCTGGAACGCCGCCTCGCCGGCGGCGGCGCGGGCGGCCTCGGCGACCGAGTCGGCCGTCGGCCGGGCTCCCCGGAGCGCGCGCTCCGCGGTCCCGAGGCGGACCGGGACGGGCAGCGTCCCGCCCGCGGCGACCGCCCACGTGCCGGCCGTCGGGGAGTACGCGACGGCGACGCCGACCTGCGAGATGTCGTTCGCCGGCCGGACCCGCTGCCACCGGTACGCCGATGGACGGGGTTCGGGGACGTGCACGGCCCGGACGAGCTCGCCGGGGGCGAGGATCGGCCGCCGAGGCCGGGCGAGGAGGCCGGCGACGGGGACGGTGCGGGACCCCGCGGGTCCGACGATGTCGACGCTCGCGTCGAGGGCGAGGAGGATCGGCAACAGGTCGGAGGCGGGCGACGACCGGCCGAGGTTGCCGCCCACGGTGGCGCGCTCCCGAAGCGGGAGGCTCCCGACGGCGCGGACCGCCGACCAGAGGCCGGCGAGCTCCGTCCGCACCCGCGCGTCGGCCTCGAGGCGCGCGAGGGGGGCCGTGCTGCCGATCGTGAGGCGCGGGCCCTCCCACCGGATCGACGTCCAGGGGAGCCGGCGGAGCGACACGACGGTCCGGGGGTCGAGCCGGCCGGCGTCGAGGTCGAGGAGAAGGTCCGTCCCGCCGGCGATCGGCACCGCCGTCGGGTCGTCGGCGAGGAGATGGACCGCCTCCTCGACGTCCGCCGGGACCGCGAGCCGGAACGACACGCGGGGGGCACGAGGCGCGGCGGGAAAGCCTTTCATCCGGGGCCCGCCGGCCGGGGCGGCGGGGCCCCTTTTATCTCGGGGCGACCTCGCCGCGCTCGGATGCCGTTCGAGCTCACGCTCCGGTACGCCACCCCGCTCACCCCGCTCGAGGACCTCGACGAGGTCCTCAAGGAGTTCCTCCGGCTCGTCGGCTACCTCCCCGAGCACGACGACGCGCGGAGCGGCGAGGGGCCGACGGAGGCGACGGTCGCGTACCGCCTCGTCCGCGAGTGCTTCCTCAAGGACCCGCGGCGGCCGTGGTACGCGGAGGAGATGGCGGCCGTGCTCGGCACCTCGAAGCCGACGGTGTACCGCCACCTCAACCGGCTCAAGGTGCTCGACATGCTGGAGGAGGTCGCCGCGTCGCCGGACGGGAAGGGCCGCAAGGGGTACCGGATCCGGTTCGGCCGCCTCGCCCAGGCGTGGGACTTCACCGAGGCGAACGCGCAGAACGCCCTGCGCCGTTATCGGGAGACCGTCGATCACCTCCAGCATCTCATCGACTCCGCGCGGCCCGCCGCGACGCCCGTCGTCGCGGCGCCGGCCGCCGGGGCCCGAGAACGGAGATCCCGAGCATGAAGACGGAAACCCCGGCCGCCTCCGCGCCGCGACGACCGCCGATCGCCCTCACGTCCGGCTCGCGCATCCGCGTGCGCTCGGCCGGCACGCGGGAGGAGCCCCTGGTCTCGTCGGGGCTGTTCCGCG
Source organism: Thermoplasmata archaeon (assembly GCA_035502055.1). GTDB lineage: Archaea > Thermoplasmatota > Thermoplasmata > Lutacidiplasmatales > UBA184 > Lutacidiplasma. The sequence continues at coordinate 5,866 of DATJVB010000031.1, forward strand.
GGCTCGTCTCGATCGGCGGGGACAACTCCCTCGCGATCGAGCTCGACGAGTCGGTCAAGGAGGAGAAGGGGCGGATCCGCCTCGTCCCCCTCAACGCGCTCCTCGCGATCGACGTCCTCGAGGCCGTGAAGCCCGAGGAGGAGAAGCGCCAGGATCCCCAGTCGCCCGGGTACTTCCGCTAGGGAGGGACCCGGACGGGCTTGCTGGGAGTTCCGCCGCCGGCGCCGCCGGCGGATTCGAACCCAGGTCTTTGGCTTCGAAGGCCAAAAGGATAGTCCAGACTACCCTACAAGCCCGCGGCGGCGGGAGCGTGGCCTACGTATTTGGGGGTTCCGCGGCGGCGGGGGCGGCCGACGGGGAGTACGTCTCGAGCCGCATCTGGGCCGGCGTGCCGGGGAACAGCGTCGCGAGGCTCGACTCGAGGAGCCGGATCCGCTGGCGGAGGTACGGGGTGACGCCGCTCGTCTCCGCGAGCCGCTGCGAGAGGCCGAGGTACTTGCGGACCGCCCCCTCGAAGACCGTCGGCACGAGCTCGCCGTCGCACGGCGTCCCCCGGGCCGGCGTGACGGAGCAGCGGCCCGAGAGCGGCGGGCGCCGGTACGACGCGTTGCACCGCTTGCACCGGAACTTCTGCGTCGCGTAGCTCTTGAGGTTCCCCATCACGTCGGGGAGGAAGTGGGCGTTGAGGACGAGCGTGACCGCCTCCGCGACGTCGACGGCCCGGATCTGCGTCGTGAGAAGGAAGGCGAGCTCGACGCCCTTCGCCATCGATCCCGCCTCCCGGTAGGTGCTGCGCGTCGGCCCGCCGGCGATCGCCGTCGTGTCGTGGGTGAAGCCGGCCCCCGCGATCGGATCGTCGCGGCCGACGCGCCCCCCCAGCGTCTCCATGAGCGGCTCCACCTCCTTCGCCGGCCGCCCCGCGGCGGCGGCTCGGTAGAACGCGAGCGGGTAGCGCAGTCCCACGTCGAGGCTGTGCGCCTCCTTGTCGACCTCGGTGAGGTCGAGCCGCGTCGTGAGGACGAGCGGCTTGTCCATGAGGGCGCCGCGGCTCTCCGGCAGGTACGCCCGGGAGAAGTTGAGGAGCGCGTCCAAAAGGAGCGTCACCGAGTCCTCGTCCCCGTCGCAGTTCCGCCGCTTCGCGGCGTGGAAGACGGGGTGGGCGAAGCACGCCTCCGCGTCGGTGAATCCGATGAGCCGTCCGGCGACGCCCCCCGAGGTGTGCGGGGCGAGGGCGACGACGATCGCCCCCAGGAGGTCCGCGGCCCGGTGGGCCCGGTAGAACGGGTCGACGCCGTACAGCCGGACCAGCTCGTCGTCGACGAACTTCGCGAGGGCGAGGAGGTACTCGCCGCAGGAGCGGGAGACGACCAGGTCCTGCGGGGCGAGCTCGACCAGCTGGTCCGGGGAGGTGAGCGGGGCGCCGGTCCAGTCGGTCCGGTAGCCGAGGGCGTGCGCCCGCTCGACCGGGAGGCCGATCTCGCCCGGCCGGACGTGCGTGAGCGGGAGGTCGGTGAGATCGAACCGGGCCGTGCCGTCCTGGTAGACGGAGATCCCGTGGAGCGCCCTAAGGACCCCCTTCTCGAGGAGCTCGGGGGTCTTCCCCGGCGACGTGAGCCCCTTCACGCCCTTCACCTCGAGCGTCGGCCGGGCGTTGAGGCGCTGGAGCGCCTCCGCCCACAGCGCGCCGACGGGGAGCGGCTGGGTCACGACGTCGCCCGTCGGCTCGGTGTGGTGGCCGCACGGGCACCGGAGCCAGACCGTCGATCGGCCGCAGGCGGGGCACTCCCGGCGGCCGAGGCGGACCGGGACGCCGCCGCCGTGGGAACGCCGCGCCGCCTCGGCGACGGACCGGCGGGGGCCGCCGGCCTCCCCGACCGGGAAGAGCGTGTGCACGTTCGGCTCCATCGCCCGCTGCCGGGCCTTCTCGGGCCGCCCGACGCGCGCGCCGATGCGGGACGGCGCCCGGGCGCGGACCTCCGCGCCCGCGAGGCGGGAGACGTAGGCGAGGCTCTCCGCCTCGAGCGGCTCGAGCGGCGCGGTGCGGGCGAGGGCCGCGCCGTCCGGGGCGAGGCCGAGCCCGCCGACGAGCGCCCAGGACGACTCCGCGTCGAGCGTCACCTCCCCGTCCGCGGCGCGCTCGAAGAGCGCCCCGAGCCGGGTCAGCACCTCGGCCGTGTCCGCGTCGGCCGGCAGGACGAGGCGGCCGTCGGTCCAGCGGCCCGCCGTCTCCACGTACCCCCCGAGCGCCCGGAGGTCGTTGGGGCCGACGTCGTGCCAGAAGAGGAGGAACCGCGGGTGGAGCGGCACGTGGGCGGTCCGCGCGAGCTCGACCGCCTCGGCATACGAGGGCCGGGGATCGAGGGCGTCCGGGTCGACGCCCGCGGCGCGGAGCTCCTCCGCGTGCCAGGCGGGCGAGTACGCGCCGGGAACGAGGGGCCGGTTGTTCTCGAGGAACTCGCCGAACGGGACCAGCATCTCCCCGAGGTCGATGACCCGGCGGACGAACGGGAGGAGCGCCTCCGCGTGGTCGACGTCGTGGACGGCCCGGACCGAACCGTCCGAGAGCTCGACGATGGGGCCCTCGACCTCGTCGCAGACGGCCATCGCCGTCGCCTTCCCCGGGTACTCGAGCTTCACCTGGGTCCCGATCGCGACGAACTTCCGCAGGATCACCATCGTCGCCGGGTTCACCGCGAGCGCGGCGAGCCCCGTCGTCCGCGACCGCCCGTAGACGAGGCGGAACCCGCCGGGGCGGTTCGGGTGCGCGAGGATCGGCCGGCCGCCGACGGCCTCGGCGAGGTACTTCGGGCCCCGGGCGGCCCCGTCGGCGTCCGCGGAGCGGGCGTGGCCGAGGGCGCTCATGAACTCCCAGCCGGGGATCCCGAGCTTGTCGACGATCTTCCGGATCTTCGACGCCTTCTGGCAGAGTCCCTCGGCGATGACGAGGCAGGCGCCGCCGCGGACCCCGTTCGTCGGCACGCGGGGGAGGTTGCGGAACGCGCTCACCTCGTTGTCCCGCTCCGTCGCCTCGCCGGAGATGCAGACCGGGACCCCGCGGACCACCGCGGCGATCTCGTCCGGCGACGGCACGTACTGGAGGTGCTGGAGGTGCTTGTAGAGCGGGATCTCCTCCTGGTACCGCTCCACCTCGCCCGGCTCGGGGACGTAGGGCGCGAGCCCGAGGTCCCGGCGGACGATGTCGGCGAGCAGGACCGAGAGCGCCTGCGCCGTCCCGCCGGCGGCCCGGATCGGGCCCGCGTAGTACAGCTCGAGGTACGGCGGCCCCGCCCGGCTGTCCCGCAGGTGCACCTCGGCGAGCCCCTCGAGCGGGGCGACGAGGATCCCCTCGGTCAGGATCGCGAGGCCGACGCGCAGCGCGACGTCGACGCGCGCCTCGATCCCGCGCGTGCCGGGGTCCGCCGCGGCGAGCCGGCGCGCCATCGCGACCGCCACCTCCTCCCGGGGGGCGGTCGCCGCGAGGGTGCGGATCTCCTCGGCGATGCCGTCGACGCCGAGGTGCTGGAGGAGCTTCTCGACGCGGGCGGCCATGTCGGTCGCACGCGGGATCTCGGGGGCGACGGAGGGGTCGAGGCCCACGGCGCGGGCCCGGCCGGCGACCTCGTACGCCCGGCCGACCTCGTCCTCGATCGCCCGGAAGTACGATTCCACGGGCCCCGACGAGAGCCCCCCGCGATAAACCCTCGCCCGCGGGCGCCGGGCCCGCGGCCGCCCGGACGCGGCCGGGGGCGGCTCAGGCGACCTGATCGTAGCCGGCGATCCCCTGGTCGTAGTACGTGAAGCACCACGAGGGGGGGACGTCGAGCGCGAACGGCAGCATGTACGTCGCGGGCAGGGAGTACGGCGCGGTGAGGTTCCCGCCCGAGATCATGAGGTGGTAGAGCGTCCCGTTGAAGAAGTAGCTCGAGATCGGCGACTTCGAGCAGCACGGCTGCCACTCGACCTGCGTGTACGCCCCGTAGAACGGCGTCCCGTTGTACGGGATCGTCGCGGTGACGGTATGGTTCGTCCCGCGGACCGCGAGGTCGGTGATCTGGAAGGTGATCGTCTTCGCCGCCGGGTTGTCGACGATCTTGAGCGACAGGCGCGACCCGGCCGGGGTCGCGAACCCCGGCGAGAGGCGCGGGGTGTTGTTCGAGTTGAAGTAGTAGGCGACGCAGTTGTTGTTCGGCACGAACCACGGGGCGATGTACCCGCCCGGGTTGAGGTCGACGCCGAGCTGGTAGAACCCGGTGCACGTGTTCTTGAACGTCCCCACCCGGTTCATCGCGTTGATCTGGAAGCTCAGGATCCCCGTCTGCGGGATCGTCCAGTTGTCGAGCAGCATGCTCGCCGACAGCTCGGTGTACTTGGGGAGCGCCTGGACCAAGAGGCCCGAGCCTTGGCCGTAGCCGTCCATGTTGTTGTACCCCTTGATCGTCGTGGGGATCTCGTACGTCGTGTAGACGAGGTTCGTGTAGTACAGCGTGTTGCAGACCGTCTCGATGATCCCGCCGCGGTACGAGCCCGCCGCCGGGACGCTGATGCCGGTCGCCGCCGCCACGTCGGTCCGGTCGACGTAGACGTCCATCACCCACGCGGTGGCGTTCCCCGTGCCCGTCGCGTAGACGTTGACGAGGAGGCTCACCCAGCCCGCGGGCTGGGCGGTCCCGGTCGGGATCGTCGAGATGTTCGTCTTCGAGTGGAGCGACGAGCCGGCGAAGACGACGCCGCCCGAGCCGTTCACGCCGACGATGGCGACCTCGCCTCCGCCCGGGCCGAACAGGCCGACGAAGCCGACCCCGCCCGCGGCGTAGAAGATGTCCGCCTGGAACGAGAGGAACGTGTCGCCGAGCGAGAAGTTGCGCGTCGCGATGTCCGTCTGGAACGTCGTCCCCTTCGTCGACGCGAGGGACGGCTCGCCGTCGTAGTCGGGCGTGGCGACGACGGAGACGGTGCCGTTCGTCGCATGCCAGCCGTCGAGGGCGTGGTCCTCGAAGTTGGAGACGAAGGCGAACGGCTGGCCCGCCGGTACGGCCGCCGCGACGGCCGCGTGGGGCACGTGGAGGGAGCTCACGGCCGACGCCGCGACGGAGGCGGCGCCGAGGCCCCCGACCGAGGCGGGACCCGCGGCGAGGAAGGCGACCAGCAGGACGGCGATGGACGGACCGCGCATGGAAGTTCGGCCGGCGCAACCTCCGGGGGCTATTTAGAGGCGGCACCGCCGCCGGCGGGGACGTTCTCGCCGGTCGAGCTGGGGTGAGACCCCGAGGGCCCCTCCGGCCGCCTACCGGCCCTGCTCCGCGCCGAACCAGCGTCGGAACCGGCGCGTGTTCTCGACGGCCCCGAGGATCAGGATCGCGTCCCCCGCGGCGAGCCGGGTCTCCGGCGGGGGGGTGAGGTACGGCCGGAACTCCCCGTGGGCGTCCGCCCGGGCGTATCCGATCAGGAGGCAACCGGTCTCCGCGCGCACGCGCCCCTCCGCCTCTCCGAACGCGACGGGGCCGACGACCGTCGACGGGCCGATGACGTACTCCTGCATGTCGCCCCAGAAGTCCGCCGCCGTGATCGCCTCGATCGCCGTCGCCACGTCCGGCTCGAACGCCGCGCTCGCGCAGAGGCGTCCGCCCAGGTCGGCGGGGCTCGCGACGTAGGTGACGCCGGCCGCGCGCAGCGTCTCCCGAAGCTCCGGCCGGGCGACCGATACGACGACGCGGGCGCGGGTCGAGAGTGCCCGGACGTTGAGGGCGCCGATCATGTTCGTCGCGTCGTCGTCGGTGCAGACGATGACGCCGTGCGCGGCCGGGAGGTTGAGCCGTTCGAGGATGTCCCGCTCGGCCGGGTCCCCGTACGTCACGAACAGCCGGTCGGGCGGACCGAGGCTGCGCACGTTCGCGACCGCCTCCGAGTCCTCGACGACGACGGCGACGCGCTGGTCCTGGATCAGGAGCTCTCGCACGGCGGCCCGGCCGACGGCGGAGTAGCCGAGCACGACGACGTGGCCGCCCATGTCCGTCCCGTACGTGCCGAGCGACCGCCGCTCGGACTCGGCGGCGACGGCCGAGGTGATCACCGTGAACAGGTAGCCGAGCAGGAACACCTGCGTCGCGATGACGACCGACGCGAGCACCTTCGAGGGGCCGGTGGTCGGCACGATGTCCCCGTACCCGACGGTGCCGAGCGTGACGATCGACCAGTACATCGAGTCGAACAGCGAGTAGCGGGACCCCTCGAGGAGGAAGAACCCGAAGCCGGCCCCGAGGAACACCCCGGCGTAGACGAGGAGGAACGGCACCACGCGGCGCGCGAGGTCGACGAAGTACCGGCGGCGCGGGTGGGCCATGGGGCCCGGAACCCCCGCGGCTCTAAGGGTTTCGCGCCCGCCGGTGGTACGAACATCCCCTATTTGGGCGGACGGCGCCCGGGCGAACGGGGCGACGGGGCTGACCGAGCGAGCGCCACGGCCACGGACAGGGAGCGCGGGCGGACGATGACGCCCGAGGCGATCGGTCTCACCATCTCCCTCGGGCTCCTCGCCTTCGCGCTCGCCTTCCTCGCCGTGCGGGGCGCCGGCCAGTACCGGACCACCCGGAGCCGGCCGCAGCTCGCGTGGTCGTCCGGACTCGCGCTCGCGTCCGCCGCGATGGCGGTCGAGACCGTCGTGTACGCGGGATTCGTCACCGACGTGCTCCTCCAGGCGTACATCTTCCTCAGCGCCGCGATCGTCGGCGTCCTCTCGCTCGGCGCGGCCAGGGTGTTCCGGCGACCCCGCCTCGAGCAGGGGTACTCCTGGTACACGCTCGTCGCCTGCGCCGCCGTGGGCGTCGCGAGCTTCGCGGTCCCCGTACCCGCCGGGATGGTCCAGCAGGGGATCATCGTCGGCAACCCGTCCCTCCTCCTCCTGGTGCTCTCCTCGATGGTGACCGGGCCGGCGACGATCGTACTCCTCGCCTCCGCCGTCGTGGGGCTGCGCCGCGCCCGCCGCTGGCAGACCCTCCTCCTCATCGCCGGCGCGCTCGTCCTCGGGGCGGGCGGCACGTTCTACATCGCCTCCTTCCCGGTCCTGCTCTACTACGCGGAGTTCATCGGGATCGTGCTCCTCTTCTTCGGCATCGTGAGCCTGCCGAGGGTCCCCGTCGGGGTCCCGGTCGCGCGCGTCGACGCGGCGTAACGCCGCCCCGGCCCGCGCCCTTCTACTCCACGCCCTCGACCTCGCCGCGGGCGCTGAGGCGGATCCGCTCCGCGTGCGGATGCTCGGGCAGCCCGGGCATCGTGAGGATCGGGCCGAGCTCGGCGACGACGAACCCCGCGCCCGCCCACCGCCGTAGGCGGGTCACGGTGACGGGAAAGCCGGTCGGCGCCCCGAGCCGGCGGGGGTCGTCGGTGATCGAGAGCGGGGTCTTCGCCATCAGGACGGGGGCCGTCGACAGCCCGGCGGCCTCGATCCCGGCCGCGTCCGCCTCGGCCTCCGGCGTGAACCGCACCTCCGCCGCGCCGTAGACCCGCTGGGCGATCGTCTCGAGCCGGCTCCGCCATCCGGTCCCCGGGCCGGTGATCGGCCGCGGCGTCGACCCCTTCTGGACCGCCTCGACGACGCGGGCGGCGAGCTCCGCCGCCCCGGCGCTCCCCTCGAGGAACGTCGTCGACACCGCGAGCGGGACGTCGGCCTCGGCGAGGTGGTCGAGGACGATCGCGATCTCGGGGTCGGAGTCCGACGGGTGGCGGTTGAGCGCCACGACGGTGCGCACGCCGAGGGCCCGCAGGATGCCGATATGATGGTCGAGGTTCGCGAGGCCGCGATTCACCGCGTCGGCGTCCGGGTGCGTCGGGCCGGCGGCGACCCCCCCGTGGTGGCGGAGCCCCACGATCGTGGCGACGAGGACGGCCGCGTCGGGGAGGAAGCCGCCGACGGGTCCGACGAGGTCGACGAACTTCTCCGCCCCGAGGTCGGCCGCGAAGCCGGCCTCCACGACCGCGAAGTCGGCGCGTCCGAGCGCGAGCCGGATCGAGACGACGCTCGCCGTCCCGGTGCCGAGGTTCGCGAACGGGCCGGCGTGGACGAGGGCGGGGGTCCCCTCCCGCGTCTGCACGAGGTTCGGGCGGATCGCGTCGCCGAGCAGCGCCGCCATGGCGCCCGACGCGCCCAGGGCGCGCGCGGTGACGATGCCGCCGTCCGGCCGGTGCCCGACGAGCAGCCGGTCGAGCCGCTGCTCGAGGTCCTCGGGTCCCGTCGCGAGCTGGTGGATCGAGGCCGTCTCCGACGCCGCGGCGATCACGAACCGGTCCGCCCGCTCCGGGCCGATCTTCGGCCCCGCGCCGACGCGGACGTGCCGGAGCGCCCGGTCGTCGAGGTCGAGGGTCCGCGGCACCTCGATCCCCGCCGGGTCGAGACCGGCCCGGTTCCCGTGGTGGAGGTGGTTGTCGACGATCGCCGCGAGGAGGTTCTGGGCGTCGGCGACGGCGCGGAGGTCCCCGGTGAAGCCGAGGTTGATCCGGTTGCTCGGCTCGACGGTGGCGAGCCCGCCGCCGGTCGCCCCGCCCTTCACGCCGAACACCGGGCCGAGCGACGGCTGCCGGAGGCACGGGACGGCCCGGTGGCCGGCCCGTTCGAGGGCCATCGCGAGCCCGATCGCGGTCACCGTCTTCCCCTCGCCGTGCTCCGACGGGGTCATCGCCGTCACGAGGAGGACCTTGCCGCGGCGGCGCGAGCTCGCGGCCGCGACGGCGGCGAGCTCGACCTTCGCGACGTCGCGGCCGTACGGCACGAGGTCCGACTCCGCGAGCCCGAGGTCCGCCGCGACGGAGACGATCGGTCGCACGGCGGGAAATCGCCCTCCGTTAGATAATCCCGGCGCCGCCGCGGCCGGTCAGTCGTTCGGCGGGCTCTTGAGGCCGAAGAAGAAGAACGCGCCGAGCGCGATCAGGATCCCGGCGAGCGTCGGGAGCGTGGGGCCGGCGAGCGCGGGCTCGACGGTGTAGCCGAGCATCTCGAGGATCGCCCACGCGCCGGCGAGCCCCGCGACGATCCCGAAGACGGCGAACGGCGACACGCCGCGCGCGGGGGCGTCCGGCCCGCCGGACGTTCCGCCGGGGGCCACCGACGCACCGGTCACGGGCCCGCCACCCAGAGGACGCCCCAGAGGCCCATGACCGACCCCTCCTGCAGCCCGGTCTGGCCGTTCGACTCGCCGTCCGGGTCGTACTCGTACGCGACGGGCGTCACGAGACCGTACAGGTACGCGCCGGCCGCGAGCGTCACGGTCTCGTCCGTGGTCGTATCGACGGGCATCGGCCCGGTCTCGACCGCGACAGGCCCCGCCGACGGGTCGATCCGGTACACGCCGAAGGTGTACGGGAGCGCCATCCCGTGGGCCTCCACCCACGCCGTCTGCGCGTCGGCGGCGTTCGAGGTCACGTTCACGAGGTAGTTGTCGAGCCCGATGGTCGAAAGCGGGAGACGCCAGGAGAAGGAGACGGGGCCGGCGGACGCGGAGAGGGTCGGGCCGGGCACGGAGTCGTTGAACAGCCCCTCGTCATCGGCGACGAGGGAGGCGCTCGCGGCCGTCATCACCGGCGGGTCGTACACGTCGCCCATCCCGTCGGCCCCGCTGAACGCGTCGAGCGACGGCATCGGGGCCCCCGAGGCCGGCAGGACGACGAGGGCCGCCACATCCTGCCCGAACCACGGCCCATCGTACTCCCCGTCGGGAACTCCGTAGACGCCCGGCGTCGTCGGCGCCTGGAACAGGGCATGGGACGTCGACCCCGGGACCACCTGCACGTCGACGACCGGCGCGTCGCGGAACGGGATGTAGAGGGACTGGGTCGCGCCCTCGGCCGTCGCGTTCACGGAGATCCACTCCCCGGCCCGGACGACGACGACATTGTCGTACGAACCGCCGAGCGGTCCGGATTCCGCCACGGACCAGTAGTACTGGTGGCCGACCAGGTCGACGAAGACGGTCCCCGCCGGCGGAGTCGACCCACCGCTCACCCCGTTCGCGGTCGATAGCGCCCCCGGCGTGGAGACGACGACGACGGCGACGAGCAGCACGACGACGGTCGCGACCCACTGGATCTCGGCCCGCTCGCGGACGACGCGCGGGATCCGGCGCGGCCGGGCGACGTCGTCGACCGGGGCTCTCGGCCGGGGCATCGTCGACTGCGCGGCGAGCCGGACGATCTCGTCGAACGACCGGCCCTCGGCGGCGACGGGCCGCCCGCGGTAGATGGTGAGGAGGGCGTTGAGGACGAACGGCAGCTGCCCCAGCAGGAGGACGACGGTGAACCCGGTGAGCAGGAGCTCGTAGAGGTCGATCGCCGGAAGACGCGGGAAGAGGAGGGTCCGCCGCAAGAGGCCGACCTGGCCGAGCTCGTCGAACGCGAAGACGAGGCCGATGCCGCCGACGGCGGTGAGCGCGAAGTGGAGGCGGCTCAGCCACGGGGAGTACCAGTACCGGCCGATCAGGATCGGGACGAGGGCGTACGCGAGGGCGAACGCGCCGGCGGTGATCGAGAGGACCGTGAGGGCGTGGAAATGGCTCACGATGAACAGCGTGTTGTGGAGGTCGACGTCCCACGAGACCGTCGCGTTCACCGGCCCGGTGAGCCCGCCCGCGATCGACCCGCCGAAGGAGAGGAGGAGGAACAGCGCGACGGTGTTCCACTCCCACTCGGACCGCGGGACCCCCTTCACCGTCATCCAGACGGAGAAGAACGTGATCGCCGACGGGACGACGATCGCGAACGTGAGGACCATCGTGAGCCACACCGACCACGACGGGAACGGGGCGAGGTACAGGTGGTGGATCGAGAGGATCGGCGTGAGGATCACGAACAGCGCGGCGGCGAGGAACGCCGCCCGGTAGCTGTAGATCGGCCGACGCGCGAGGATCGGGACGAGGAGGTAGAACCCGGCCACCGGGATGAGGAACAGGATGTAGACGATCCCGTGGCCGAACAGCCAGAAGACGAACTGGTTCGCGAGCGCGTCGAGCGCCCAGCCGTAGGCGTAGCTCCCGATGTCCCAGACCGTCGAGATCGCGAGCGCGCCGTAGCTGAGGAGGACGAGGACGGCGTCGGCGAGGATGAACAGGAGGAACGCGGGCAGTCGACGCGCGGCGGCCCCCGCGGGCCGCTCCTTGAGCCACCGCCACGCGTGGGCGAGGACCCAGGCGGCCCACAGCATCGTGCCGGCGCAGAGCACGAGCCAGCCGAGGTACCAGAGCGGCGCCGCGACGTACGAGCTCTGGCCCGCGATCCCGAGCGGGGCGAGGTAGTACCATCCGACGGCCGGGAAGTAGTTGTCGTTGAACGGAAGCGCGTAGATCGGTCCCTGCATCAGGACGAGCGAGACGTTGACGAGGGCGACCGAAAGGTAGAGGCCCCACTTGTACCGGGCGACGACGCCCATCGCGTTGATCGCGAGGAGGCCGAAGACGGCCATCTGGAACTGCTGGGCGAACCCGAACAGCATCCGGACGCCGTGGAGCGTGATCGCCGAGTACACCTCCTGGTTCGTGAGGTGGAGCGACTGCCCGAGCGCCCAGGCGGCGGTCTGCGTCCGCGTGCCGAACGCGTCGAACCCGCCGATGCCGCCCCAGAGGACGGCGAGGAAGATCATGAGCGCCGTGATGCGCGTCATCCAGTC
>DATJVB010000032.1:0-22069 GCA_035502055.1 Thermoplasmata archaeon
GGCGTTGAACGCGTAGAACTGGAGTGTCAGGTTGACGCCGGTGATCGGGTCGGCGAGGGGATTCGAGAGGGTCCCCGTGAGCGTCCCGATCCCACCGGGAGTCACCGTCGGGACCGCGAGCGCCGAGAGGAATCCCTCCGACGTGGCTGTCGGAAGCACGGGAAAGTTCGCGCTGGCGTCGGGAATCCCCGAGACGAGCAGGAGGATCCCGGCGACGACCGCGAGGTAGGTGCTCGCGGCCCCGCGGGCCGGGCGCACCGGCTCAGTCCCCCGACGGCGGCGGATAGGCGCCGGACTCGGCGAGGGCGACCAGCCGCTCGATCCGACGGACGGTCTCGCCGCGCCCCCGACGCCCCCCGGGACCGAGGAACGACGCCGCGAAGCCGGCGGCGGACGGACCGGGCGGGTCGACCGAGCACTTGAACAGCGCCCGCGCGAGCGCCATCGGACGACCGGTGAGAGCGACCGCCGCGTCGTCCGCGCGGTACTCCTCCCGGCGCGTGAGCGACGCCGCGATCGAGGCGAGGACCGGGTCCCACCGCATCATCCGCGCGAGGGTCCGGAAGAACGTGAGGTACCTCCCGTCGAGGTCCTTGAGATGCCCCACCTCGTGCGCAATCACCGCCTCGACCTCGTCCGGGGAGAGCCGGTCGAGGAGCCCCTGGGAGAGCAGGATCACCTCGTGGCGGTGCGGACGCGGGCGTCCTCGATCGGTCATCTCGAGGAGCGCGAACGAGAACGCCTCGGGCCGGTCCGACGCGTACGCGAGGAGGCTCGTACGGACGACGGGGGCGGGGAGCCGGGCGGGCCACGAGAACGGCCGGGCCCCCGCGAGATGGAGGAACCCGCGCCCCGCGAGCTGGTTGAGCGCGAAGGCGATGGCGAGGACTCCGAAGGCGCCGAGCGCCCCGGCGGCCCAGAGGAGGGCGTACTGCGGCTCGAAGATGGCGAGCGGGGACCGAAGGAGCGTCATCACGCCGGACGCCCCGCCGTTCGCGAGGACCCAGACGAGGGTCGTCGTCGCGAGGATCGCCCAGAGGGCGAGGAAGGCGGCGGCGAGCCGGAGCACCACGCCCGGGGCCGACCGCGGGAATGCGACGAGGAGGCTCACGCCGGTGCCGACCCAGATCGCGACGGGGACGTAGACGAGGACGACGACCGCCGGGTGCACCGGTCGACCTCCCTCCTAGAGTCCGAGGCGCCGCCGCAACTTGCGCTCCTGGGCCGGGTCGAGCTTCGAGAGCTCCTCGTTGAGGTGGACGACGCCCGCCGGGCCGAACATCCGGACGACCCCGCGGAGGAGCTGGCGGAGGTACCGCCGCTCGAAATCGCCGGTGCTGTAGACGAACCGCTCGCCGCCGCGGCAGTTCTCGCGGCGGCGCCGCACGAGCCCCTTCTGCCACAGCCGCCCCAGCGTCGTCGCGACGGTGGTGTAGGCGACCCGCCGGCCCCGGCCCGCGAGACGCGCCCGGATCTCCCGGGCGGGGGCCTCCTCCAGCGCCTGCAACGTGACCAGCACGTCGCTCTCGAGGGCGCCGATCGGGGTCGTCGGGGCTCGCACGAGGGTTCCATGGGCCTCCGCGCTTTAACCGTAGCGTCCGGGCCCGGCTCCGCCGGAGCGGGCTCCCCGGACGCCCCGCCATAAGGGCTTATGCGCGCCGCCGGTTCCGGGCCGCCGTGCCCGACCCCGGCGGCCGTCCCGCGTCGATCCTCGACCTCGTCGGGCGGACCCCGGTCGTCCCGCTCCTCCGCATCGGCCACGGCCTTCCGTACCGTCTCCTCGCGAAGCTCGAGTTCCTCAACCCGGGCGGTTCGGTCAAGGACCGGATCGGGGTCGCGATGATCGACGACGCGGAGCGCCGCGGGCTCCTCCGCCCGGGAGGGACCATCGTCGAGGCGACGAGCGGCAACACCGGGGTCGGGATCGCGCTCGTCGCCGCGGTGCGGGGCTACCACTGCGTCTTCGTCATCCCGGACAAGATGAGCTCGGAGAAGATCCGCCTCCTGCGCGCGTACGGCGCCCGCGTCGTCGTGACGCCGAGCCAGCTGCCGCCCGACCACCCGATGAGCCACTACTCCGTCGCGCGCCGGCTCGCGGGCGAGATCCCCGGCGCCTACTACCCGAACCAGTACGAGAACGCCGAGAACCCGGGCGCGCACTACCGGTCGACGGGGCCGGAGATCGCGGAGGACGGGGGACCGACGCTCGCCGCGGTCGTCGGGACCGTCGGCACGGGCGGGACGATGAGCGGCGTCGGGCGGTACCTCAAGGAGGCTCGCCCCTCGGTCCGCGTCGTGGCGGTCGATCCCCGAGGGTCGGTGCTCGGCCCGTACTTCCGGACGCACGAGCTGAGCCGCGCCACGCCGTACCTCGTGGAGGGGATCGGGGAGGACATGGTGCCGAAGTCGATCGAGTTCGAGTTCCTGGACGAGTTCGTGGAGGTCGACGATCGGGAGTCGTTCCTCGCCGCGCGGGACCTCGCCCGGTCCGAGGGGCTCCTCGTCGGCGGGTCGGCGGGCGCGGCGGTCGCCGGGGCCCTCAAGTGGCTCCGCGCGGAGCCGGTTCCGGCGGGATCCACCGTCGTCATCATCCTCCCCGATTCGGGCGACCGGTACCTGTCGAAGTTCTATTCGGACGACTGGATGCGCGAGAAGGGGTTCCTCGACGCCACGGGGGTCGTCGCGGACCTCCTGCGCGAAAAGACGTTCCAGCCCCCGCTCGTCTCCGTCGAGCCCACGGTCTCGGTGCACGAGGCCCTCGAGCTCCTGCACCGGCACGGGATCTCGCAGCTCCCGGTGCTCCTGGGGCGGGAGAACGTGGGAAGCGTCCAGGAGGAGGAGCTCCTCCGCTCGGCGCTGGTCGATGCGACCGTCCCGGACCGGACCGTGCAGGGGTTCCTCTCGCCGCCGTTCCCCTCCCTCGGGCTCGATGCCCCCCTCGCCCAGGCGGTGCGGGCCCTGCGGGCGGATCGCGCGATCCTCATCGAGGACCCCGGCTCCGGCCGGTACGTGGGGCTCGTGACCCGGCACGACCTGGTGGCCCACTTCTCCCGCGCGGGGGTGGGCCATGCGATTTGACACGCGACTCATCCACGCCGAGCAGCCGCCCGATCCGCTGACGGGGGCGGTGAACCCCCCCATCTACCTCTCCAGCACGTTCGCCCAGTCGGCCCCGAACCGGCACAAGGGGTACGTGTACAGCCGGTCCGGCAATCCGACCCGGACGGTCCTCGAGCGCGCCCTCGCGTCGCTCGAGGGCGGCGCGACCGGCCTCGCCTTCTCCTCCGGCCTCGGCGCGCTCGCGACTCTCCTCGAGGACGTCCCGTCGGGCTCCCGGATCGTCGCGGGAGAGGACCTCTACGGCGGCACGTGGCGCTTGTTCGAGCACCATCGCCGCCAGTTCGGGATCGTCGTCGACTACGTCGACACGACGGACCCGGCCGGGCTCGAGCGCGCCTGCGACCGCGGCCCGGTCGCTCTCGTGTACGTCGAGACCCCGACCAATCCGCTCCTGCGGATCACCGACCTCCGCGCGGCGGCGCGGGCCGCCCACGCCCACCGCGCCCGGCTCGTCGTGGACAACACGTTCGCGACGCCCGCCCTGCAGCGGCCCCTCGAGCGGGGGGCCGACATCGTTCTCCACTCGACGACCAAGTACCTCGGAGGCCACTCGGACGTCATCGGCGGCGCCCTCGTCGCGCGGACCCCGGCCGACGGCGAGCGGCTCACGTGGCTCCAGAACGCCGTCGGGGCCGTCCCGAGCCCGTTCGACTGCTTCCTGGTCCTCCGGGGCCTGCACACCCTCGGGGTCCGGATGCGGGCCCACGGCGCCGCCGCCGCGCGCGTCGCGGATGCGCTCGCCGCGCACCGGAAGGTGCGCCGCGTCCTCTACCCCGGTCGGAAGGACCACCCCGAGCACGCGGTCGCGCGCCGGCAGATGGACGGGTACGGCGGCATGGTGGGCGTCGAGCTCGCCGGCGGGGCGCGGGCGGCCCGCCGGTTCCTCGGCGGCCTCCGGATCTTCACCCTTGCGGAGAGTCTCGGGGGCGTCGAGTCGCTCGTCGAGCACCCGGCCTCGATGACCCACGCGAGCCTGCCGCGCGCGGAACGGCGCCGGCGGGGGATCGACGAGGGCCTCGTCCGCCTCTCCTGCGGCATCGAGGACCCGGACGACCTCGTCGACGACGTCCGGTCGGCGCTCCGGAGGGCCTAGCCGGATGCGCCGGTTCCGGGTCTACGACACGCTCACCCGCGAGACCCGCCTCTTCGTGCCGCGCACGCCACCGCGGGTGGGGCTCTTCGTCTGCGGCCTCACGCCGTACGCGGACGCCCACATCGGGCACGCGAAGACGATGGTCACCTTCGACGTGGTGGCCCGCGCGCTCGCGCGCTGGGGGTACCGGGTCTTCTACGTGCAGAACGTGACGAACGTCGACGACCGGCTGATCACCCGGGGCGGCGAGGAGGGGGTCGATCCCCTCGCCCTTGCGGAGCGGCACTTCTCGGCGTGGATGCGCGCGATGGACCGGCTCGGCGTCCGCTCGGTCAACTACTACCCCCGGGCGACCGACTACGTCCCCGAGGTCATCGAGCAGGTCCAGGCGCTCCTCGACCGCGGCTTCGCCTACGCGGCCGAGGGGAGCGTCTACTTCGACGTCGCCCGGTTCCCCGCGTACGGGCGGCTGTCGGGACAGCGGGTCGAGGCGCTCCGCGCCGGGGCCCGGGTCGACCCGGAGCCCGGCAAGCGGGCCCCGGAGGACTTCGTCCTCTGGAAGGCGGCCCGGCCCGGCGAGCCGACGTGGGAGAGCCCGTTCGGCCCGGGCCGGCCCGGCTGGCATATCGAGGACACGGCGATCACCGTCCGGCTGTTCGGGCCCCGGTACGACCTCCACGGGGGCGGCGTCGACCTCAAGTTCCCGCACCACGAGGCGGAGATCGCCCAGGCGGAAGGCGCGACCGGCGCGTCGCCCCTCGTGAACTACTGGATGCACGTCGGCATGCTCACCCTGCGGGGCGAGAAGATGTCGAAGTCGCTCGGCAACGTCGTGGGGCTCCTCGAGACGCTCGACCGGTACGGGCCGATGCCGCTCCGCCTGTTCTACCTGAACGCGCAGTACCGGAGCCCGCTCGACTTCACCGAGGGCCGCTCCCTCGAGGAGGCGCGCGAGGCGTTCGAGACGCTCACCGCCCCGGCCCGCGCCCTCGAGGAGACGCTCGCCCGGTCGCCGGAGCAGGACGGGTCGGCCCTCCCCGACGACCTTGCGACCGCCGCCGAGGAGACCGTCGAGCGGCTCGACGCGACGCTCGCGGAGGACTTCAACACCCGCGAGGCGATCGCGGCGATCTTCCAGTGGGGCCGTCGGATCGCCGACTGGACGGCCCGCCGGGAGGAGCTGTCGGCGGACGCGCTCGCGACGCTCGACGCGCCGTACGCATGGGCCCGCGAGGTCCTGGGCCTCGGGGCGGAGGCGGGCGCGGACGGCGCCCGTGTGCTCGACCCCGTCGTGGGCGTCGCGATCGAGGCCCGCCGGCGCGCCCGCGCGCGCGGCGACTACGCGGAGGCCGACCGGATCCGCGCCGAGCTCGCGGCGGCCGGCGTCGAGCTCGAGGACCACGGTCCGGCGACGCGGTGGTCGCTCCTCCGGGACCGTCGGCCGTGAACGGGTTCGGCTTTCGGGAGCACGGCGGCCCCGACCGGCTCACCCAACTCTCCCTCCCGACCCCGACGCCCGGACCGGGCGAGGTCGCGGTGCGCGTCGCGGCCGCGTCGTTCAACCGCCTCGACCGGTTCGTGCTCGCCGGTATCCCCGGCGTCCCGATCGAGCGACCGCACGTCCTCGGCTCCGACGCCGCCGGATGGGTCGACACGCTCGGACCCGGCGCCGTCGCCCCGCCGGTCGGCACTCGGGTGCTCGTCAACCCGGGGATCTGGGACGGCACCTGCGACGCGTGCCGGGCGGGCCGCGAGGCGCTCTGCCGCGAGCTCCGCATCCTCGGGGAGCACACCCAGGGCAGCCTGACCGAGCGGATCGTTGTCCCCGACCGGAACGTCCACGCAATCCCCGACTCCCTCGGCTTTCCGGAGGCGGCGGCGGCTCCTCTGGTGTTCCAGACCGCCTGGCGGGCCCTCGCCACGGTCGGGGGGGTCCAGCCGGGGGAGCGCGTCGCGGTCATCGGCGCCGGCGGAGCGGTCGCCCCCGCCGCGACGCAGGTCGCAAAGCTCCTCGGCGCGACCGTTGTCGTCGTGACCCGCTCCGCCGCGAAGTCCGACGCCGCCCGGGCGGCCGGGGCCGACGACGTCCTCGTCGTCGACCCGTCGACCGGGCACGACCGGGCGTTGTGGGAGTGGAGCGGCCGTCGGGGGGTCGACGTCGTCTTCGACTCCGTCGGCGCCCCCACGCTCCCCCGGTCGGTCCGGGCCCTCGCGCGGGGCGGCCGGGCCGTCGTGATCGGCGCGACGGCCGGCCCGATCGCCGAGGTCGACCTGCGGACTCTGTTCTGGCGGCAGGCGTCGATCCGCGGCAGCACGATGGCGTCCCGCCGGGAGTTCGAGGAGGTCCGGGACCACCTGTTCGCCGGCCGCCTCCGGGCGGTCGTCGACCGGGTCTACCCGTTCGCAGAGGCGCGGGCCGCCTTCGACCGCCTCGAGGCGGCCGACGTCTTCGGCAAGGTGGTCGTCGAGCTCCCGGCCCGGTGACCGGACGAGTCGCACCCCGGCCGGCGGACCGACCCCGCCCGGCGGGGGCGGGGGATAGGTTGATAAGGAGCGCTCCCGCATTTATGCGTACGATGCGACCTCGCCGGAGCACCCGCCGGGCCGTGAGCCCGATCATCGCGACGATCCTCTTGGTCGGCATGACCCTGGTCGCCGGCGTCCTCGTCTGGACGTTCTCGTTCAAGCCGACGAGCCCGCCGCCGACGATCTTCTACCAGGCCCAGGGCGGGCTCACGTACCCCGTCTGGGGGGATCCCACGGACTGCCGGCCCGTCATGCCGAACCCGACGTCGTACTACACGACGGGCGGGACCCACAACGCCCACTGGTCGACCTACTCCACCGCGTGGTGGGACCAGTGCGAGTACAGCACGACCGGCGTCTACAACATGATGAACGTGAGCGACATCAGCATCACGAAGGTCTCCCAGCCGATCCCCCTCGCGGCGGTCCAGTTCGACTTCGTCTGCTACAACGCGACGCCGACGCCGCTCACGACGCACTTCGTCCGGGGCTCCCTCGCCGCGATGAGCTGGTTCCCGGGGTCGTCCCAGTCGCTCCCGTCGAACGCCCCGACGCTGGGGGCGTGCGCCACGTTCACCGCGGGGAGCGGCGGCGCCTACAGCACGTACTACAACCGGCTGGGGTTCTACGAGCCGCTCACGAGCGGGGCGACGCTGCTCCAGCCCGGCGACGCGTTCATCCTCTACCTTCACACGGCGAACTCGGTCTTCGAGGCGCCGAGCCCGATCGAGCCCGTCAACACGTGGAACCAGCCGGACGTCGACGACTACCACGGCGCCCCGCCGTGGTGCTTCAGCATCGTGGGGGCGTGCACCATCTACCTCGTCGACACCCAGACGACGCCCCAGGTGACCCTCGCCACGATCCCCGTGTCGAGCCTGTCGTAGGCGCGCGCCCGCCCGGCCGGCCGAACCGTTAAGACGCTCCCCCTCGTGGGCCCTCGGGGGGGCCCGGGATCGCCGACGCATCGCCGACCGGGGCCGCCCGCCCCTCGATCCGCCCCCCGGGCCCCGTTGCGGTGCTCGGCGCGGGCAACATGGGCGCCGGGATCGCCCAGGCGTTCGCGCAGGCCGGCTTCTCCGTCGTCGTCCGCGACCTCACCGAGGAGTTCCTCGAGCGGGGCCGGCGGTCGATCGGCGAGACCCTCGACGGGGGGGTGAGACGCGGGAAGGTCACCCCCGCCCGTCGGACCGAGATCCTGGACCGGATCCGGTACACGACCGACCTCGGCGACGCCGGGCGCGGCGCGGCGCTCGTCGTTGAGGCCGTCTTCGAGGAGATGGCGGTGAAGCGCGCCGTCTTCGACGAGCTCGCCCCGCACCTCGCCCCCGACGCGATCGTCGCGACGAACACCTCCTCCTTGAGCGTCTCCGCCCTCGCGAGCGGGCTTCCCCACCCCGACCGGTTCGCGGGCCTCCACTTCTTCTTCCCGGCCGCGATCAACAAGCTCCTCGAGGTCGTCGGCGGGAAGCAGACGTCCGAGCCGACCGTCGAGGCGCTCCTCGAGCTCGGCTACCGCCTCAGGAAGATCCCGATCCGCGTCGCGGACCGGGCCGGGTTCGCCGTCAACCGGTTCTTCGTGCCGTACCTCAACGAGGCCGCCCGGCTCGCCGGGGACGGCACCGCCTCCCTCGGCACGATCGAGGCGGTCGGCCGGGAGCTCACCGGCGCCGCCCTCGGGCCGTTCGAGCTGATGAACGTGACCGGGGTCCCGATCGCGTACCACTCGATGCGCTCGCTCGAGTCGGCGTTCGGCCGGGCGTACGCGCCCGCCCCGCGCCTCGAGGAGCAGTTCCACGCGAAGCGGCCGTGGGAGGTGAAGGGAAGCCCCGTGGTCGACGCCGACCGGACGCTCGTCCGTGCCCGCTTCGAGGGGCTCGTCTTCGGCATCGCGGCCGAGCTCGTCGACCAGGAGGTCGCGACGGCCGAGGCGGTCGAGATCGGGGCGACCGTCGGCCTGCGCTGGCGGACCGGCCCGTTCGGCCTCATGGGGGCGCTGGGCCTCCCGACCGCGCTCGGCCGCGTCGAGGCGTTCGCGGCCCGCTACGACGGGGCGTTCCCCGTCGCGCCGCGCCTCCGCGAGCTCGGCCGGGCCGGCGTCGCCCGGTGGCCGCTCCGCTACGTGCGGACGGAGCGCGACGGGCCCGTCGCCTGGGTCCTCCTCGACCGCCCGCAGGTGATGAACGCGCTCTCGACCGAGCTGCTGGAGCAGCTCGAGCGGTCGTTCGACGAGCTCGACCGGGACCCGTCGGTCCGCGCCGTGATCCTCGCGGGAGCCTCCCCCGTCTTCTGCGCCGGGGCCGACATCGCGGAGATGGCGGAGAAGGACCCCGTCGAGGGCCGCCGGTTCGGCTTCGTCGGGCAGGCGACGACCCGCGCCATCGAGCGGTGCCACGCGCCCGTGATCGCCCTCGTCGAGGGGTACGCCCTCGGCGGGGGGTTCGAGCTCGCCCTCGCGTGCGACCTCATCGTGGCGGCCGACGGGGCGAAGCTGGGGCTCCCCGAGGTCACGGTCGGCATCCACCCCGGCATGGGCGGCGCCTCCCGCCTCACGCGGCGGATCGGCCGGGCGCGCACCAAGTTCCTCGTCTTCACCGGCGAGCCGGTCCCCGCCCGCGAGGCGGAGCGCTGGGGGTTCGTCGAGCGCGTCGTCCCGGCGGACGAGGCGCGCTCGGCGGCGCGCGCCCTCGCGGGGACGATCGCCTCCCGGGCCCCCCTCGCCGTGGCGTGGGCGAAGTCGGTGATCGACCGGGGGATGGACTCGCCGCTCGAGAGCGCCCTCCGCCTCGAGGGGGAGTCGGCCGGCCACACGTTCGTGACCGAGGACCGGACCGAGGGGATGCGCGCGTTCCTCGAGCGCCGCCGGCCCGACTTCAAGGGCCGCTAGGACCCGCCCGGGGGCGCCTAGAGGGTCGCGCGGTACGCGGCCGCGTCGAGGAGGGTCGACGCGTCGAACGGCGCCGCGGGCTTTAGCCGGACCAGCCAGCCGCCCGCGTACGGCTCCCGGTTCACGAGCTCGGGGTGCGGCGTGAGCGCCGCGTTGACGGCGGAGACCGTCCCGTCGGCGGGCGCGTAGACGTCGGCGACGGTCTTCACCGACTCGAGGACGAGGAGGCTCTCGCCGGCCCGGACCGACTTCCCGACGGCGGGGAGGTCGACGAAGACGATGTCGGTGAGCTCCGCCTGGGCGTGGTCGGAGATGCCGATGAGGAGCTCGTCCCCCTCGACCTTCACCCACTCGTGGGTCTTCGCGTAGCGGCGGTCGTCGGGGAGCGTCGGGCCGGTCATGTGCCGAGCTCCCAGCTCTCGGCGTACTTACGCTGTGCCTCCGTCGGCTCGTCGAGGCGGGCGCCGAGCGGGCGGAGCGCCGCGCGCGCGACGGCGAGGTCGAGCTCCGGGGGGACCGGGTACACCTTCGGCGGGAGCGAGCGCCCGCGCGTCGCCACGAACTCGGCCGACAGGGCCTGGAGGGCGAACGAGAGGTCCATGATCTCGACCGGATGGCCCTGGCCCGTGGCGAGGTTGATGAGCCGGCCCTCGGCGAGGACGTAGGCGCGGCGGCCGTCGGGGAAGGTGAACTCCTCCACCCCCGGCCGGGCGATCCGGCGGTCGGTCGCGAGGCCGGCGAGGTCGGGGAGGTTGATCTCGACGTCGAAGTGACCCGCGTTCGCGAGGAGGCACCCGTCCTTGAGGACCCGGAAGTGCTCCGCCCGCACGATGTCCCGGTTCCCCGTCGTCGTGACGATGAGGTCCGCCTCCTTCGCGGCGTCGAGCATCGGCTCGACGCGGAACCCCTCGAGGCGCGCCTCGATCGCCCGGACGGGGTCGACCTCGGTCACCACCACCTCGCCGCCGAGCCCGCGGAGGCGCGACGCGACGCCCTTCCCGACCCATCCGTAGCCGGCGACGACGCACGTGCGCCCGGCGATGAGGAGGTTCGTCGCCCCGAACAGCCCGTCGAGGACCGACTGGCCGCAGCCGAACCGGTTGTCGAAGAGGCTCTTCATCTTCGCATCGTTCACGTCGATCGCCGGGAAACGAAGCCGGCCGCTCCGCTCGAGCGCGCGCAGCCGGGTCACCCCCGTCGTCGTCTCCTCCGTCGACCCGCGGATCCGCCCCCGGTCCGGCCGCGCGGTGTGGGCGAGGACGACCAGGTCGGCGCCGTCGTCGACGATCACGTCCGGGTCGGCGTCGAGCACCGCTGCCACGCCGGCGGTGAACTCCGCCACCGATTCCCCCTTCCGGGCGTGCATCGCGATGCCGGCGTCGGAGAGGACGCCGACCACGTCGTCGTCGGTCGAGAGCGGGTTCCCGGCGGCGAGGTGGACCCGCGCGCCGCCGGCCTGGATCGCGAGGGCGAGGACCCCGGTCTTCGCCTCCACGTGGAGGACCATCGACACGGTGAGGCCGTCGAACGGGCGCTCCCGCTCGAACCGGTCCCGGATCTCGCCGAGGACGGCCATGTGGTCGCGCGCCCAGCCGAGCTTGAGCCGGCCCCGCTCCCGATCGCCCGCCACCCCGTCCACCGGCGGCGGGATGGAGTCGGCGGGGTTAAAACCGTCTCGGCCCGAGGGAGGCCCCGCGCGGGCCGGACGCCGGCGCGGCGGCCTACTGCGTCACCGCCCCGCAGAACGGACAGACGAGGTAGTCCGGCGGGATCTCCTTGCCGCAGTTCGGGCACGGCTTCATCTCGGCGGTCCCGGGCCCCGACGACGGCGCGGCGGCGGCGGGCGTCGTCGTCGCGGCGGGGGCGGCGGCCGCCGGCGGCGGGCTCCGCGCGGTCGGACGAGCCGTCCCCGGGGGCGGTCCGCCGCCCGACGCGGCGCCCGAGCCTCCGCCGGGCCGCTTCGGCGGGGTCCGCCCGGCCGGGGCGGCGTCGGCGTCGGTCGCGGCGACGGCCGTCGGCGGGGCCGCCATGCCGGCGCGCGAGCCCTGCTGCTGCTGGAGCCGCCACTGGCTGTACGGGAGGTACGTCGGCTGGCGCTTCCACCAGTCCCAG
Source organism: Thermoplasmata archaeon (assembly GCA_035502055.1). Lineage (GTDB taxonomy): Archaea > Thermoplasmatota > Thermoplasmata > Lutacidiplasmatales > UBA184 > Lutacidiplasma. The sequence goes on from DATJVB010000032.1 coordinate 11,739, forward strand.
AACGCCCCCTCGCCGTAGTTCTCGCCGAGCTCCTTCTTCGCCTCGGCGCGGAACCGCTCGACGAAGTCGTTGTACGCCTGCCGCTCGGGGTCCCGGGCCGCCTCCTCGGGGCGACCGATGAGCTGGGCCGAGCACTCCGGGCACGCGGCGGAGTTCGCCGGGATCGTCGACCCGCAGCGGCTGCACCGGACGAGGTCGTTCTCGAACTCGGCGCCGCACTTGGGGCAGACCGTCGCGGCCTCGGGGATCAGCTGGCCGCACTCGCCGCACTCCACGAGCTTGCCCCGCGCCGTCTGGCGGAGCAGGAACAGGAGCACGATCACCGCCGCGACGATCGCGATCGCGAGGAAGATCCAGTAGAGGACCTTGAGACCGAGGAACGTCTGGTCGAGGAAGCTCGGCGCGGGCGCGGCGGCACCCGCGATCGAGAACGCGTTCGCGTCGGTCACGACCGCGGAGCGGCCGTTGTACGACGCGTTCGCCTCGAGGGAGTACTGCCCCGAGGGCATCCCGGGCTGGAGCGCGATGCCGATGTCGAACGGGCCCGTCGTCGCGAGCGTCGCGCCGACCTCCGCCGACCCGAGCGCGTACCGGACGCCGGTCGACGAGATGGCGGTGATGTTGATCGTCGCCTGGCCCGTGCCGTTGTACTCGACGCTGCCGGAGATGTCGTACGTGGGGCCGATCTCGAGCGGCTCGTCCGGCGGCGTGATGGAGAGGGCGATCTGCGACGGGGCGATCGGCACCGTGAAGTCGTCAGTCGTGGAGCCGCTGTTCGACCCGCCCTGGGTGTTCCAGGCGGCGACGAGAGCGAACGATCCGTTGAAGAAGCCCAGGTCGCCGGTGACCGACTCGTTGACCACCCAGGAGAACGTGACGTTGAAGCCGCCGCCCGACGGGATCGACCCGAACGCGACCGGCGCCCCAAGGGGGGTGCCGTTCGCCGACGGGCCGCTCGCGAGGTACGACCACGTCACCTGGGCGTCGGTGACGGGGCCCGAGCCCGCGTCGGTGATGCGGGCGTGGATCGTGAGGTTCTGGCCGATCGCGACCGAGGAGACGCTCGCGTTGTCGACCTGGACGGTGACGGCGCCGATCGCGAGGAACGGCGCGTACGTCGGGAACGAGAACGCCGGGGTCGCGTCCGGGAGCGCCTGCACGAAGGCGTACGGATAGGCCTCGGTCGTGAGGTACCCCCACTGGCTCGATCCGGAGCCGCCCCCGGCGAGCGTGACGCCGATGTGGTAGTTGCCGAGGAAGACCCCGTCGGGGAGGTTCGTGCCGTCGAGCTCGCCCGAGGCGAGGAGGAGGTAGCCGAGCCCGTCGCTGCCCGTCGTCGCGTAGGCGGAGGCGTGCGCCGTCGCGGCGTACGACCACAGCTCCGGGTCCGCGGTCGCGAGGTCGTTGAGCGACGTCACCGTCGCGTTCGCGGGCTGCGTCGCGTCGTAGGCGTAGAACCCGACCAGGTGCGCGCCGAGGATCGGCACGTCCGCGGCGGCGGTCACGGGGACCTCGGCCCACCGGTAGAAGTAGACGTGGCTCGCCGCGTCGGGCAGCACGCAGGAGGTGTCCCAGTAGAGGTCGGTGTACGGCTGGAAGGTGCTCACGTTCGCGAGGTACGCGGTCGCGCCGCCGGTCACGAGGAGCTTGCTCGATCCCCACGGCTGCGGCGGGTACGTCTTCGGCGGGAACGGGGAGCCGGCGGTCAGGTTCCAGGTGAGGTCGATCGGGAGGTCGGCGAGGGTGAGGGTGCTGCCGGTCCCGGCGACGGTGAGGTTGTAGTCGATCGGGGCCGCGAGCTCGATCGCGATCGAGTCGATCTCGACGCCGGCCGGCTGGTTCGTCGCCCCCAGGGCGACGGAGACCGTCGACGACGAGCCGCCGAACGCGCCCGTCGCCTCGTAGAACGCCGGCAGACCGCCCGCGTTGATCGCCTGGATCGCGGCGGCCGGCAGGGGGACGGTGACGACGAGGTCGCTCGAGTCGAACGCGATCGACCCGAGGGAGACCGCTCCGCCGTAGTTGAACGAGTTCGCCGCCGCGCTCTGCGTCGTGTTCGTGAAGTAGGTGATCACGAGCGACCCGGCCGCGACGGTGGGGTAGAGGAGGTCCCGGGTGAGGTTCTCGGAGTCCCTCGCCGTCGTCCACGACGTCCACGAGTCGCCGCCGCCGGAGGAGATCGTTACCGGCGCCGCGGTCGAGTTGATCGGGTTGTCCGGGGCGCCGTTGAGCGTGAGGTTGTCCCGGTACATGTCGAGGTACTCGCCGCCCGCGAGGATCGCGCGCGCGCCGCCCGCGACGCTGAGGGAGGGGGAGAAGGCGGTGTCCCCGGCGATCGTCCGGTTGATCGTCGCGTTGAACGTGGCGAGCGGGTTCGTGTCGGGCGTGAACGAGCTCGCGGAGGCGTTGAACGACGACCCCGTGCCGTACACCTGGATCGTGCCCGGGAAGGCGAAGACGGAGTGGTCGGCCGTGAGGACGCCGCCGCCCGAGATGTTGAGGACGACCTTGGGGTAGGCGTTGAGGATCTGGGTGTCGGCGGTGATCGCCGCGCCGTCGAGCTCGATCGTCCCCTGGTCGGTGAAGTGGAAGAGGTGCCCCGTCCGGGCGAGCACGTCGCCCGTCGCGCCCACGAACTGCACGATCTCGATCGTGACGTTCCGGACGACGAGGGTGGCGCCCGACTCGACGGTGAGGTTCCCGCCGAGGTAGTAGATCGACCCCACGTTCGTGGCGGGCGTGATCTCGTACGGGGAGTTCGCCGGGGTGACGACGAGGTCGCCGTGGATCGCGTCCGCGGGGACCGGGACCTGGGGCTCGGATTGGGCGAGGATGGGCGACCCCGCGGCGGGGTCGTGCGGCGCCGCGACGGTGCTCGCCGCGGCCGGGGCGTGGCTGCCGACCGCCGTCGCCGAGGCGGCGGTGATCGCGAAGAGGGCGATCAGGAGGGCGGGTCCCAGGCGATCCGTGCGCCGGCGAGCGGCCCCTCCGCTGGCCGGAGGGAGGCGAGAACGGTCCACGGACGAAATAGAGGGGAAGTGGGGGTATAAAAATCATATGGCGCGGTTCGGCGGCCGCCACCGGCGAGAACCGGGGGCCGGCCGCTCGTCGGGCCGACGCGGGCCCGGGGCTAAGACGGCCCGTCGGGTGCCGACGGCGCGATGGGGGCCTCGGACGACGCCGAGGGGGTCGATCGCGCGCTCGCGGAGGAGCGGGCGCTCGTCGCCTCCCTGGGAGGGTACTCCCTCGAGATCGCCGGAGCGTCGCTCGTCACGCACGAGCGGATCCCCGTCCCCCGGTTCAACTTCGTCCAGGACGTCCGGGTCGCCGCCGCCCGCCAGTCGGCGTTCTTCGAGCGGGCCCTCGACCACTACTTCCAGCGGTCGATCCGGCCCACGATCCGGATCGGGGAGCCCGTCCCGCCGCACTTGGACCGCGGCGTCTCGCTCCTCGGCTTCCGGCGCGCCCCGGAGCCGCACCTCGTCCTCCTCGCCCGGTCGGACCGGCCCGGCCGGTGGGCGCCCGGCGTGGAGGTTCGGGAGCCGCGCGCCGACGAGTTCGACACCGTCGCGGGGTTCTGGATGGAGGCGAAGGACCGGGCCGAGCTCCGCCGGTCCCTCGAGGTGATCTGGACCCACCCCAACCCGGACGAGCGGCTCACGCCGCTCCTCGCGTTTAGGGGCGATCGCCCGGTCGGCGCCGCGCTCGTCCACGCGTACTCGGGGGTCTACGCCATCCACGCCGTCGCGACCCGGCCGGACGCCCGGGGGCAGGGCGTGGCGAGCTCGATCGTCGACGCCGCCCGGCGCGAGATCGTCCCGTCCGGCCGACCGGTCGCCATCCACGCCGACGCGCGGCGGCTCGTCGGACGGCTCGGCCTCCTCGGCTTCGCCGTCGCCCGGGAGTTCCGGGTCTACGAATTGCCCGAGGACGCCGAACTGTCGTTGCCCCGCCCCGGGCCCGCGGGTCCGCCGCGCTGGCGGCCGCCCCGCGCCGCGCCCGGCTAGGGCGGGCGCCTGAGCCCCTCGAGCTTCATCCGCTGCTCGAGGGAGGCGATCGTCCGGATCGTCGGGACCACGGTGTCGGCGTTGAGCGAGATCGAGTCGATCCCGCGGCGGACCAGGAACTCGGCGAACTCGGGGTAGACGCTCGGGCCCTGCCCGCAGATCCCGACGGTCCGGCCCTCCGCGTGCGCCCCGTCGAGGAGCATCTCGACGGCGGTGAGCACGGCCGGGTCCCGCTCGTCGAAGTACCCGAGCCGGCCGAGCGTCTCCGAGTCCCGGTCGGCGCCGAGGACGAGCTGGGTGAGGTCGTTCGATCCGATCGAGAAGCCGTCGCAGTGCTTCGAGAAGTCGCGGGCGAGGAGGACCGTCGACGGGACCTCCGCCATCAGGTACAGCTGGAAGTCGCGGGACCGGCGCAGCCCCTTCTCCCGCATCATCTCGGCGATCTGCTCGAGCTCCCAGGTGTTCCGGACGAACGGGAGCATCATCTGCGCGTTCTTGAGCCCCATCTCGGTGCGCACCTTGTGGATCGCCTCGAGCTCGAGGAGGAACGCGGGGCGGTACACGGGGGAGATGTACCGGGAGCAGCCCCTCCAGCCGATCATCGGGTTCTCCTCCGACGGCTCGAACTCCTCCCCGCCGGGCATCCCGCGGTACTCGTTCGTCTTGAAGTCGCTCGTCCGGATGATCACCGGGCGGGGATGGAACGCCTGGCAGACGGTGGCGAGCCCGGCGGCGAGCCGGTCGACGAGCTCCGCGCCGCGATGCTGCTTGATCAGACTGAGCGGATGCTCGCGGACGTGCGCGGTGAAGATGAACTCGATCCGGAGGAGGCCCACGCCCTGGACCGGGAGGCGGGCGTACTCGGCCGCCTTCTCGGGGACCCCCACGTTCACGTAGATCTTCGTGGCGGTGACCGGGGCGTGGATCTCCGCGCTCGCCGTGCCGGTCGCCGCGGGCGGCGGCGCGGTCCGCCGCGCGCGCCCGAGCCCCGCGTAGACGGCGCCGGCCTTCCCGTCGACGGTGATCTCCGCGCCCTCGGCGATCGCCTTCGTCCCGGACCGGGTCCCGACGACGCACGGGACCCCGAGCTCCCGGGAGACGATCGCCGCGTGGCACGTCATCCCGCCCTCGTCCGTCACGATCCCGGCGGCCCGGGCCATCGCCGGCACCATGTCGGGCGTCGTCATCGTCGTCACCAGGATCTCGCCCGGCTTGAGGCGCCCCATCTCGGAGGCGACGAGGAGACGGCGCGCGACGCCCCCCGCGACCCCCGGACTCGCCCCGAACCCGCGGACGAGCGGGGGCTCGTCGGCGTCGACGGGGGCCATCGGGCCGGGCGACGGCGGGGTGGGGGTCGGCGGGGCGGCCGACGGCGCGGCGCCGGGCCGACTGGCGCCTCCGCCGGGACCTCCGATCGTCGTCACCGGTCGGGCCTGGACGATGTACAAGGACCGCCGATCCGCGCACCACTCGAGGTCCATCGGGCGCCGGTAGTTCGACTCGATCACCCGGGCGAGGGAGACGAGTCGGAGGATCCGTTCGTCGGTGAGCTTCTGGACCGACCGCTCCGCGGCCGGCACCTCCTCGCGCCGGTTCCCGCCGGTATCGTCCCGGATCAGCCGCACGCGCTGCTCGGAGAGCTGCTTCTGGACGATCCGCTGCGTCGGGCCGTCGACGACGTAGTGGTCGGGGGTCACCTCGCCGCCGACGATCGCCTCGCCGAGCCCCCAGCCGGCCTCGATGATCATGTGGTTCTCGCCGGTGTTCGGGTCCCGCGTGAACAGGATCCCGCTCACGACCGAGTCGACCATCTTCTGCACGACGACGGCGAGCTCGACGCGGGCGTGGTCGAACCCCTTGCGAGCCCGGTAGACGAGCACGCGGGGCGTGAAGAGCGACCCCCAGCACTTCCGGATCGAGTCCAGGACCTGGTCGACGCCCGTCTGGTTGAGGTACGTCTCCTGGAGGCCGGCGAAGCTCGCCCCCTCGAGGTCCTCCGCGGTCGCCGACGAGCGGACCGCGGCGAACCGGATCTCGTGCTCGCGGCTCGCGGTGAGGTAAGCGGCCTCGAGCGCGGCGCGGAGGTCCGGCGGGAACTCCGTCGCTTCGAAGGCGTGGCGGATCCGCTTCGACGCGGCGTCGACGGAGTCGCTCCGGTCGAGGTCGATCGTCTCGAGGGCCGTCGGGATCTCGGCCTTGAGGCGCGTCGAGTCGACGAACGTCCGGTACGCCTCGGTGGTGACGACGAAGCCGGGCGGGACCGGGAGGCCGAGCCGCACGAGCTCGCCGAGCTTCCCGGCCTTCCCGCCGACGAGGGCGATGTCCGCGTCGCTCACGTCCGCGAGGCCGACGGTGAACGCCATGCTAGGGACCTTCGCGCCGCAGCGTGTAGGCGACGAGGTCGATCGACGGCGCGTACGGATGGACGACCCGCGGGGGATCGACCCGGAACGCGCCCTCCGCGCCGACGAGCGCCGCGAGCTCCGACGAGCGGGTCGCCTCCCGGCTGCGATCGGTCATCTCGTAGTAGAGGAGCGTTCCCCCCCGCTCCACCGCGCCAATCACCGAGGTGAGATACTTAATCCCTTCGAGCGGGAGATTGAAGACGACGCGATCGAAGCGTGCGCCGGCCGCGACGAACGCTTGGAGATCGGCCTCGACGAACTCCACGCGCCCCCCGAGTCCCAGCCGCTCCGCGTTCCCCTTCGCGAGGGCGATCGCGGCCGGGTTGTGGTCGACGCCGACGACCGCGGCGGCCCGGCCGGGGCGCGCGGCGAGGAGCGCGAACGGTCCCACCCCGCAGGCGAGGTCGAGGAACCGCTCCCCCGGCCGCACGAGGCTTGCGACCCGGCGGTGCTCGCCCGCGAGGCGGGGCGAGAAGTACGCGCGTTCGACGTCGACGTCCAGGGCGATCCCGTTCTCCCGGTGCCGGGTGGTCCAGCCGCCGCTCCCCGCGATGCGGTGCACGCTCCGGCGCCGCTCCGGGCCGTGCACGCCGCGGTCCCACCCGACGACCCGCGCTCCGGGGACGAACTCGAGCAGCGCCGCGCCGACCCGGTCCGCCCACGGGGCGACGGGGGGCGGCAGCCGGACCAGCACGATGTCGCCGACGAGGTCGAACGCCCGCGGGAGGGCGGCCCGGACCTCGGCGGGCAGGTCGGTCAACAGCTCGGCGTACTCCCGGGGCCGCCCCCGGACCCGCTGGAACGGATGGTCGACGATCGTTCCCCACGTCGGATCGGGCCGGGCCGCGTCGAGCAGTGGAAAGAGGACGACGTCGGGCGTCCGGGCGACCTCGAGCCCGCCGTCGATCCAGCCCGCCTCCCGAAGGAGGCGGCGGACCCGCTCGGCCTCGCGCCGCGGAACGGCGACGCCCCGGCTCATGCGCCGGCGGGCCGCTCCTCGAACAGCCGGACGAGGACGTCGCGGCCCCGGAGCGCCCCGAGCCGGCCGGCCGCCGCGGACCGCTCGCAGAACTTCCGCGGTCCGGGGCCGTCGGCCGGGACCGCCCGCCCGGCGAGCAGGAGGGGCACGGGGTCGTCGGAGTGGCCCTTGAGGATGCACGGCGTGGCGTGGTCCGCCGTGACCGCGATCCGGACCCGCCCCAGGTCGAGGCCGTCGAGGAACGGACCGAAGAAGTCCCGGTCGATCGACTCGAGGACGGCGCGCTTGTCGTTCGCGCGGCCGTCGTGGCCCGGCTCGTCGGGGCCCTTGAGGTGCACGTAGACGAACGGGCTCGCCGAAAGCGCCTCCCGGGTCGCCCGGGCCCGGTCGCGGTACCCCGCGACGCGGTCCGGTCCCATCGGGCCCACGTACCGGTCCTCGAGGCCGAGGAGGCGCGCGATCCCCCGCTCGACAGGCATCTCGGTGACGGCCGCTCCGGCGCGCCCGTGGCGCTGCGCGAACGGGATCGGGTCGCCCGGCGGCTTCGGCCCCCCCGCGTTCCGCAGCAGGAGGCCGCTCGCGATCGGTCGTCCCGCCATCGCCCGGCGGGCGTTGACCGCCTCCCCCGGGAGCCGCCGCGCCGCCCCGTCGGAGACGGCGTTCGCCGCGCGCGCCGTCCGGGCGGCGGCGTCGGTCCCGTCGAGCGGTCGGATCGGCTCGACGTGGGGGGAGTCGGGCCGTCGGGCCGAGCCGAGGCCGCCGATCCGCTCGTAGAACGGGTCCGAGTTCGAGACGTTCGGCGAGAGGGCGATTCCGTCCGTCGGATGGAGCCAGAGGACCCCCCGGTGGCCGACCGTGGGACGCACCTCCGCGTGCACCGACTCTCCCGCCGCGAACTCCTGCGCGGTGAGCGTCGCGGCGAGGGTCCGGGACTCCGACGTGGAGAGGGAGCGTCCGACGCGCGCGTCGAGCACCGCCCCCGTCCCGTCGATCGTGGCGAAGTTGAGCCGGAATGCGACGTCGCCCGGGGCGAGGGGGATCTCGACCCCCATCGCCTCGAGGACCCCCCGCCCCGGCGAATCGGTCACCGGGTCGTAGCCCAAGAGGGCGAGGACGCCCGCGTCCGACTCGGGGGCGACTCCGGGCGCCACCACCGTCACCGCGCCCATCGTGCCCCGCGCCGCGAGCCCGTCAAGATGCGGCGTCGCGGCCGCCTCGACCGGGCTCAGGTTCCCGGTCTCCGGGTGCGGACGGTCGCCGAGCCCGTCGAGCACGACGAGCACCGCCCGGAAGTCGGAGTTGGCCCCGTCCGGCGCGCGCGCCCCCATGTCCGTTATAAGGGGCGCCCGGCTCGCCTGCCTCCAGCGTGGAGCAGCGGACCTCCGTCAAAAGATTTTTCGACCGCGCGCTCGGCCGGATCCTCCTGGGACTCCTCGCGGGCGCGACGCTCCTGGGGAGCTTCATCTACCTCGGCCCGCTCGTGTCGATCGCGACGTTCCTGTTCTTCGGCTTCGCCATCCCCGTCTACCTGGGGTGGAAGCGGCCGGGCCAGCTCGCGCTCATGGGGCTCGTGGTCCTCATCGCCGTGGCCCCCGTCGCCGCGGTGTACGACGCGGGGACCCTGCGCACCCCGAGCCCCCCGGCGAGCTCGTCCGACCAGCTGCCGTACGGCAACGGGGGCGCGGTCCTCCAGAACGCCTCCGTCTCCCCGTTCACGGGCGCGGCCGGCGGGAAGTACACGTTCACGGTGCAGGTCCATCCGGAGTTCGTCCCCGCGAACACGTCCGGCCTCTCGTGGATCGAGCTCATCGTCAGCACCTGCCCCGGCGCGAACAGCTCGAGCTCGCCGATATGCGGGAGCGGGTATCCGTTCCTCCTCGACAACCGGACCCTCGCGCCGAACCTCACGACGCCGTTCGCGGTGTCGTTCAACGAGACGCTGAACGGCAGCAACCTCTGGTGGTTCCAGTTCGCAACCGCGTACGCCATCGGCAACAACACGAACGTCACCTGGATCCTCCTCGTGACGGACAACGGCTACGGGGCGGTCCAGGGCCCCGTGACCGGCGACTTCACGAGCACCGTCGCGCTCGTGGTGCCGCTGTTCTACACGATCGTCTTCCTCTACCCGGGCGCCGTCTTCTTCGTCGCGCTGCTCATCTACTACGTCTTCAAGCGCCGCGAGGCCGCTCGCAGGGCCGCGCGCGGCGGCGGGGCCGGCCCGTCGATGGAAGGCGTGGCGGGCCCGACGGCCCCCGAGGGCGCCGCCCCCGCTGCTCCGACGGTCGTCGAGCGGCGGTGCCCCAAGTGCAACGCGGTCATCTACCCCAAGGAGACGACGTGCTGGAAGTGCGGCACCCCCGTCCCGGAGACGGCGCCGCCCGCCGCCCCGCCCCTCGAGGGCGGTCGACCGTAGCGCGGCCGCCCGCGGCGGCGCGCCTTTAGCCGAAGTTGATCGCCGGGTTGTTCACGGAGAGACCGAGCACGTTGTTGTTCGCGTACAGGTCGACGGCTCCCAGCGGCGAGACGATCACCGAGAGCGAGAACCGGCCCGACGACGGGGCCTGCCAGACGAGGGTCACGAAGACGTAGCCGCCGTTCGCCGACACCGTCCCGGTCGCGACCACGGGGACGCCTCCAAAGAGGGCCGGGGTGCCGTTGACGTAGAGCGTCACCGAAACCGGCCCGCCGACGGGCCCGTTCGCGCGGACGCCGGCGTAGACGGTGGTCAGCTGAGCGTGGTTCATGCCGACGAGGGCCGTCTCCGCGACGCCGAAGTCGGTGAGCGCCCGCGCGGGCGACGACGCGTTCGCGAGCCCGCAGAGGAATCCCATCACGTTGTAGACGAGCGCGGCCCCGGCGACGCCGGTGCCCCAGCTGCTCCCGGAAGGGAGCGGGGTCGTGAACAGCGCGGGGTCCGCGGCGAGCGCGGCCCCGCGG
>DATJVB010000033.1:0-19143 GCA_035502055.1 Thermoplasmata archaeon
GGGCCGCGTCCACCTCGGCCGGGAGCGCGCTCAGCACGCCGACCGTCGTGAGCCCGCGACCGACGAGGCGGGCGAGCCAGTCAGTCGCCTCCGCCGCGCAGGACCGGAACGACTCCTCCTCCAGCGGCCGCAGGACGCGGAGGGCGGCGTCGAACAGGAGGCCGTTCGGAGCGCCGTCGGGCCCCCGACCGATCCGACCTCCGGGAGGGTCCGGCGTCGACCGGCCGATGCCGAGCCGGTCGAGGGCCGCGCCGTTGACGAGCGCGACGTGATGGCAGACGCGGTACAAGGCGACCGGCTGGTCCGGCCCGATGCCGTCGAGCGCCGCCCGCGTCGGGTACTCGACGCGCGAGAACCGCTCCTGATCCCACCCGCCCCCGAGAAGGGGTCCACCGGGGGTACGGTCGGACGCGGCGGCAACCGCCCGGCCGATCTCCTCCGGCCCGCGAACCTCCCGGAGGTCGACCCCGGCGCGGCCGAGCGTCGCGGCGAGCCAGTGGAGGTGCGGGTCGATGAGTCCGGGGAGGATCCACCGTCCCCCGAGGCGTTCGAACTCCGTGCCGGCCGGGGCCGAGCGCCGTACCTCCGACTCGGGACCGACGGCGGCGATCGTCCCGCCGTCGATCAGGACCGCGTCGGTCCCCCGCGGCGCGAAGAGGACCCGGGCCTCGAGGTAGGCGAGGGGGCGCGCGTCGGGCACGCCGGCCGGACGGGGTCAGCCGTTCTTCAAGGCGCCCGGGGCGCGCTCGCGGTCGACCCTACCTAGGCGACGGTCACGTCGACCATCGGCGAGTGATACGTCTTGAGCGACTTCGAACCCATGCAGCCGGACTGGGTCCAGCGGATCTCGAGCCCGTTGTTGATGCAGTGCACGCCCGGCCCGGTGAACCCGTGCGCCCCGGTGGTGAGGTCGACGGTGAACTCGATCACGTCGCCCGGGTGGAGGACGATCGTGGACGCCGCGACCATGGTGATCGCGAGCCGGTCGCACGGCGACGGCCCCTGCGTCATCGCGAGGTCGAACCCCGTCCCCTCGAAGTCGGGGGAAACTCCGGTCGCGCCCGGGCTCCCGGCCGGGTCAACCTTCTGCTCGCAGGTGAACGAGTCGGTGAGCCCCGGCGTGGCGGAGCCGGCGGTCACGGACGACTTCGCCCCGAACGTCATGTCGTTCCCGCTCCACTTCGGGTCGGCGATGAAGTAGGTGTAGTGGATGTGGAGGACGGTGCCGACGGGGACGGTGAGGGGGCTCGTCGACGTCGCCTCGTCGATCGCCACCCGCTTGCAGGCGGGCTGTCCCCCGCACGGCGCCGAGAGCCACCCGAGCGGGTAGACGAAGCAGCTCGTCGCGGAGCCGCCGTACAGCGCGCCGCACTCCGCGGCATCGTGGATCCCCAAGAGGATCGTCTCGTTGGAGCTCGACGACTTCGACCAGCTCGCGGTGCCGACCTTGAGCTCGTGCGTGCCGTCGAGCGGGACGTTCGAGCCGTCGCCGGATGCGTGCTGGTAGTCGAAGTAGTCGCCGGACGAGGAGGAGCCGGTGACGAACGTCGATCCGTTCGCGCCCTTGATCGAGGCGGACTCGGAGCTCGGGAGGCTTCCCGAGGGATAGACGCAGAACTGTGTCAAGCCGGGAACGCCCGCGGACGGGCCGGTGTCGGTGAGGGAGCTGAAGTAGAAGGTCCAGGTCCCGTAGCTCTTCACCACGGAGGCGCCGACCTCCGACGACTCGACGTACCCCGCGAGCGCGGTACTGTTCGGGCACGGTCCGGTCGAGGAGCCGCTTCCGCCGCCGCTCCCGCTGCCGCCGCCCCAGCCGCCCCACCCGCCGCCGTGGTGGGCGGCCGCCAGCCCGACGCCGACGCCCGCGCCGGCCGCCGAGAGGAGGAGCATCGTCGCCAGTCCGAGCGCGCGCGATCGCCGTCGAGCGTTCATGGGACCCCGGAAGAGGGCCGCGGATTCGGGACTGCGTATATCAACGTATATCGCCCGGGACGCTCCGGCTCGCTCGCCCGGCGGACGAGCGAGACGTCGGAGGCGCGGAGTCTCGTCCCAGGCGACCCCGTAAGACGCGGGGATCGTTCGGCTACCGACCGTCGGGCGCGGAGGGCTCGGAGTCCGGGGGTGCGCCGGGCGCGGTACGACGGAATCGCACCAGGAGCACCGCGGCGACGGCCCACCCCAAGACCCCGACGCCGACCGCGAACAGTACCGCCGGACTCGCGAACGTGGCCGCGCTGGCGTTCGATCGAGACGGCGACGGGACGGTCGGTGCCACGAGCGAGAAGCTCGCCCACGCGGGGGCGAGGAGCGGGACGCCCGACGCGCTCGTCGCCGAGTCATCCACGGAGAGGAGGTAACTCGCGTTCTCCGGAAGGCTCAGCGCGCCGGTCCACGTGAGCGTGGTCCCGTTCACCCGGACCGTGCCCGGGTCGCTCGGCTCGATCCGGAGCGCGGCGGCGGTCGTCATGGGGTCCATCGGCACGTTGAACGATATCGAGACCGTGGCGAGGGGTCCGTCGACGGTCGATCCGTTCGCCGGACTCCAGGAGACGACCCTCGGGATCGCGCTCGCCAGGAGCGTCGTGAACGAGAGATCGACCGCCTTGGAGAGCGGCCGGCCGTCGGCGCTCTCGGCGGAGGTCGATACGGCGACCGCGTAGGTCGTCCCCGGTACCAGCGGCTGGCGGGGGACCCACCGAAGGTCGGTCCCGTTTAGCACGCTCGCACTCCCGGGGGTCGCGGGGGAGATCGAGAAGGCGGCCGTCGTGGAGACGGCGTCCATCGGGACCGAGAAGTCGATTCCGACCCCCGCGACGAGCCCCACTCCCGTCGAACCGGCGGCCGGATCCGTCGCGACCGCCTCGACGGTCGCGAGGGCCGCCGCCGTCGTGAAGCCCCAGCCGAGCCCCGCGGGGAGCGCCACACCGGTCAGCGTGGCGGCGGGCGGGCCGAGCGATAGCCAGTAGGCGGTGGACGGTGCCCAGCCGCCCACCGGCTCGACCGATAGGACGGAGCCGTTCCCGGACCAGCTCGTCACCACCGTCGTGGCCGGAACGATCGTGAGCGCCGCGACCGTCTCGGTCGAGTTCATCGGCACTCCGAAGGTGATGATGAACAGCGACCCGGGATCCACCGCCGCGCTGCCGTCGGCCGGCTCCGTCCCGAGGACGAACGGGACGAGGACGATCGACCAGAGGGCGGGACCCGTCACGCGTCCCTCGGCGCTCCCGACCGCGGTACCGGCGGTCGCGACGGCGAGCACGTCGCCCGAGACCGTGACGCCGGTGGCCGTCACGACCTCGATGACCAGGTCGAGGAGGGCCCGTCCGTCCGCCCCCGCCGAGAACGATCCGGCGGAGGTCCCGTTGGCGACCCACGTCGCGGCGCCCACCGCGCCGGCGGCCGGCCCGCCCCCGTCGAGCCGCGTCGCCACGAGCGTGAGCGGGGCCTCCACGATGACCTGTCCGCCGTCCTGGGCCGCGTACGCGGCGTCGCCCGCGAGGGTATCATTGACCGCGACGACCGTGGCGGTCCCGACGGCGAGGACGCTCTCGGGCCCCGGGGCGTCGAGCGACGAGTTCGAGACAACGATCCGCGACGCGTCGTACGCGAGGATCTCCGACGCGATCGCGCAGCCCGTGATCGACATCGTGGAGTTGTCGAACGTCGCGTAGTACCCCCCATCGCCGGTGAGGTTCGACGCGGCGAGGGCGATCGCGGCCCCGGACCAGCCCATCACCTCGCCGAGATCGCTGTTGTCGAGGGCGAGCGATCCCCCCACCGGGTAGAAGTTCCACGACTCGACGGAGACGTTCTCGAGGGTGAGCCGCATCGACGACGCGACGACGGAGAGGGCGGCGTAGTGCGTCTCCCGGAGGCCGGAGGCCGCGATCGAGTCGTTCACGGGGAGCAGGCTCACGTCGACCGCCGCGGAGTCGTGGAGCGTCACGGTGGCCCCGTCGTTGAGGAGGACCGCGTAGAGCCCGGGCCACGTGTCGACGAGCTGGATCGTGTAGCCTACGCCCGACGTCGTGCCGGCGGACGGAAAGCTCCAGGTCGTGTCGGTGTTGGCGGCCGGCACCGAGACGTTCCCGGTCGCCCCGTCCGGGAAGATGAGCCAGAGGGTCCCCCCCGCGCAGTCGGTGAGGGCGAGGCGGCTCGAGTCCTCCGGCTGGAGGTCCGCGTACACCTCCGAGTTGACGCAGTACGTCGAGCTGTGGTCGTGGTTCATGACCACGGTCCACGAGCCGAGTTCGGAGTTGAGGATCGACAGGTTGGCGTCCTCGTAGAGGAACACGTCGAACGGGTACCCCATCGACGAGACGAAGGCGGGGTGCAGCGCGACCGAGGCGTTGTCGTAGAGGGCCATCGACCGCTCGCCGCTGTACGAGGACGCCACCACCACGAACGCGTCCCACAGGTTCACCCGGGCGTCGCCGGACACGACGATGTTCCCCTCAACGGTCAGCGTGGCAGACCACGACCCGGTCCCGAAATCGAACTGCGCCGAGTCCTCCACCGTGAGGTTGCCGACGGTCAGGTTGTGGGTGACGTTGAGCACCGTCGTGCCGGCGAGGGTGAGATCGGCCGGAGCGGCGGAGGGGGCCGGTCCCGGCGGCAGGCGGATCCCGGAGGACGACCCCGCCGAGGACGGCGACGTCGCCGTCGCGGACTGGACCGACGGCGCCCACGGTCCGGCCCCGATGGGGGAGGCCGGGGCCCCATGGGTGGGCGGGCCGGAGGACCCTCCCAGCCGCACGGGCAGCGCGAGGAGCGCCACGAGAAGCACGACGGCGAACCGGCCCCTCCGAGGGGCGGCTCGACGCGGGACCATCGGGACCCGGAGGCGCCCTCGCGGGATAACCTTCCACCGCCCGGGCGGGGCCGCCGGGGGCCGCGGCACGAGCCTACACGTCGAGGTACCGGTAGAACTCGTACGGGTGTGGCCGCAGGTTGAGCTGGAGCTGCTCCTCGCGCTTGATCTCCTCGAACGTGTCGAGGACGGTGCTGCCGAAGACCGGCTTCAGGAACGCGTCGTCGGACCGGAGGCACTCCAGCGCCTCGCCGAGCGACCCCGGGAGCTCCCGGATCTCCCGCTCGCGCCGGTGCGCCGGGGTGAGCTTGTAGATGTCCGTGTCCACGGGGGCCGGCGGCTCGATCTTCCGGCGGATGCCGTCGAGGCCCGCGAGGGCGAGCGCCGCCTCGGTGAGGTAGATGTTCGCGGCCGAGTCGGGCGTCCGGTACTCGATCCGCTTCGCGGCCGGGTGCCCCTTGTGGTAGAACGGGATCCGCACGTTCGCCGACCGGTTCGCGCGGCTCCACGCGATGAAGACGGGCGCCTCGTAGCCCGGCACCAGCCGCCGGTACGAGTTGGTCGTCGGGTTCGTGATCGCGCAGAGCGCCCGGGAGTGCGCGAGGAGCCCGCCGACGTAGTACCGGCACGTCTGGCTCACCTCGGCGTACGCGTCGGCGGCGTCGAAGAACGCGTTCGTTCCGCCGTTCCAGAGCGACTGGTTCATGTGCATCCCGATGCCGTTGTCGCCGAACACCGGCTTCGGCATGAACGAGGCGATCTTGCCGTGCTGCCGGGCGACGTTCTTGAGGACGAACCGGACGTCCTGCACGTGGTCGGCGGCCGGGATGAGCTCGTCGAACCGGATGTTGATCTCGCCCTGGCCCGCCGTCGCCACCTCGTGGTGGTGGGCGTCCATCCGGATGTGGAAGTTGTCGGCGAGGATGTTGCACACCTCGCTGCGGAGCCCCTCGAGGGCGTCGTTCGGGGCCGCCTTGTGGTACCCCTCCTTGAACCGGATCGATCCGAGCCCGTCGACCGCCTGCCACGGGGCCTCGGCGCTCTGGATCGCGTAGCCCGAGCCGCCCCACGCGTCGCGCACCGCGTCCGCGGTCGGGAGGAGCTTCACGCTGTCGAAGATGAAGAACTCGATCTCGGGGCCCCAGTACGACCGGTCGTACCCGGCCTCCGCGAGCGTGCCGACGGCCCGCCGGGCGATCCCGCGTGGGTCGTGGCCGTACCGCTCCTTGGTGCCCCCGACCAGGATGTCCGCGATGAAACGGGCGGAGCCCCCCTGGGGAGCGCCCCAGGGGATGATGCCGAAGGTCGTGGGGTCGGGGAGGAGGAGCATGTCCGACTCGTGGATCTCCCGGAACCCCCGGACCGACGAGCCGTCGAGCTTCGGGATCCCCGACGCGAACGCCTCCGCGTCGAGCGTGTCTGCGGGGATGTGCAGGTGGTTGAACCCGCCCAAGAGGTCCGTGTAGAACAGCTCGACCCACCGCACGCGGCTCTCCTGGATCGCCGCGAGCGCCGCTTCCGCCGACCGCTGACCGTCCGCCGCCACCGACCCCTGCATCGCCAACCTCCGCGCCCCCGGGGTCGGGAACCCGGACGGCCTACATCAACCCTCGGACGCCGGAATCATACAAATTTAGTGATTCTACACTCGGAACGTGACCTCCGTCCTATGACTTATCTATCAGTTGGCCATTCGTCCAGCATGGACGAGCTCGACCGGGCCCTCCTCGAGGAGCTCAACATCGATGCCCGGCGCAGCCACCGGGAGCTCGCCCGGCGGCTCCGCGTCGCGCCCACGACGGTGAGCCAGCGGATCGCCCGGCTCGAGCGGGACGGGGTGGTGCGGGGGTACATCCCGGTCCTCGACGACGAGCAGCTCGGATGGGACCTCACGGCCACGATCGGGATCCGGATCTCGAAGGGACGGCTCCGGGAGGTCGAGGAGCGCCTCGCGCGCGACCCCCGGGCGTACGCGATCTACGATGTGACGGGGGACTTCGACGCGCTCCTCATCGGGCGGTTCCGGGACCGCCGGGACCTCGACCGGTTCGTGAAGCACGCCCTCCAGGACCCGTACGTCGAGCGGACCTACACCCAGGTCGTCCTGAACCGGGTGAAGGAGGAACGGCGCGTCCCGGTCTCCGTCCGGGGCCCGGCCGCCCGCGGCGCCGGCAATCCCTAAGAGCCCGCGCCCGGGTGGCCCCCGGGGCGCGCGAGCATGGACTGGGGGATGCGCAACCGGCTGTCCCGTATCTTCCTCGAGCGGAGCGGACGGACCGTGATGCTCGCGGTCGACCACGGCTACTTCATGGGACCCACGCGCCGGCTCGAGAACGCCGCCGCGACGATCGGTCCCCTCCTCCCCCACGCCGATGCGCTCGCGCTCACGCGGGGGATCCTGCGCACGTCGGTCCCTCCGACCGCCCACGTGCCGATCGTCCTGCGCGTCTCCGGCGGGGTCACCGTCCTCCACGAGGACCTGAGCCACGAGACGATCACGACCCCGGTCCACGAGGCGCTGCGGCTCAACTGCGCCGCCGTTGCCCTCTCGGTGTTCGCGGGCGCCCCGCACGAGCACGAGTCGCTCGTCAATCTGGGCGAGCTCGTGACGGCCGGCGAGGACGCCGGGATGCCGGTGATGGCGATCACGGCGGTGGGGAAGGAGCTCGAGAAGCGAGACGCGCGCTACCTCTCGCTCGCGTGCCGGGTCTCCGCCGAGCTCGGGGCCCACATCGTGAAGACGTACTACTGCGAGAACTTCGGCCGGGTGGTCGACGGCTGCCCTGTCCCGCTCGTCGTCGCCGGCGGCCCGAAGCTCGACTCCGACCGGGCGGCCCTCGCGCTCGCCCACGACGCGATCGCCGAGGGAGCGAAGGGGATCGACATGGGCCGCAACATCTGGCAGTCGGACCATCCCGTCGCGATGCTGAAGGCGCTCCGGGCGATCGTGCACGAGAAGGCGACGGTCGAGGAGGCGCTCCAAGTCCTCCAGGGCGAGAAGGGCCGGGCGCCCCCGCCCGCCTCCCCCGCACCCGCCTAACCGCGCCGGCGAGCCGCCCCATCGCAGGGTTCAAGACCCGCGCCACGTACGAGGGGACGCTGCGGGGATTGCCAAGCTTGGCCAAAGGCGCCAGATTCAGGGTCTGGTCTCGTAGGAGTTCGTGGGTTCAAATCCCTCTCCCCGCATGCGGGACTTGAACCCACGGATCCGACCCGTCCGTTCGCTCGTCGGCCGCTTCCGGACAATGCGAAGAAGCTTCGAAGGGACTGCGGCGCCGGTCGCTTCCATCGGATCGATCGGCGCACGGCGCCTCATAGCCACGTCGCCAGAAGAAGTGCGGATGGCCTTGGAGGCTCGGCGGTCGGGTCCGAGGCCCGGCGGCGGGACCCTTCAGTCCCGGCGCGCCCGACGCGACAGCAGGATCGCCCCGACGCCGACCGCCGCCCCCACCGCGAACGTTCCGGCCGCGAGCGCCGCCGCGTATTCGGTCGAGACCCCGCCGCCCGAAGTCGACGACGGCGGGCTGTTTCCCGAAGCCCCCATCGCCGCGGCCTCCACCGTCGCCGTCGCCTGGGCCGTTGACCCGGCCCCGTCGACCGCCACCACATCCACGGTGTAGTTCCCCCCCTGCACGTACCGGTGGCTCACCGGGTTCCCCGACGCCACGGACCCGTCCCCGAACTCCCACGTGTACGCGACAGACGGCTCCCCTCCCATCTCCTGTGCCGTCAGCGTGACTGTCAGCGGGGCCGGGCCGGTGGGAGGGTACGACTCGATCGATACCGCCAGCGGGGCGTAGATCGACAACGTCGCGTTGGCCGTCGCCGACGTGCCGGCCGAGTCGGTCACCCGGACCGACGCCTCGTAGCCTCCCGCGGAAGCGTAGGTGTGGAAGACCGCGGCGGCGGTCGACGCGTTACCGTCCCCGAGCTCCCACGCGTACGTGTAGGGACCCGTGCCCCCGTCGACCGAGGCGGTCAGGGCGACGGGGAACGGTGCATCGCCGACGCTCCGGTTCACGGAAAGGGCGATCGACAGCGGGGGAGCCGGGGCGATCGCCGCCGTGACCGCGATCGCGAACGTCTGGGACCACGTCCCTCCGCCGGAATCGTTCAGCGCGAGACGCGCCGTGTAGTTCCCGGCCGTCAGGTACACATGGCTCCCGTTCGGCGAGCCCGAGTCCCCCCCGTCCCCGAACGTCCACGCGCTCGTGTACGGCGGGTCCCCCCCGCCGAAGGAGGCGGAATACGAGACCGCGAGCGGGGCGCTCCCGGTGGCGGGGGAGAGCGCGGCGCTGGCGAGCAGGCCGGGATACACCGTCACCGACGCCACGGAGACGGCCGCCACCCCGTACGCGTCGGTCGCCGTCACCTCGACGGAGTACGTCCCCGGATCGGAGTAGGTCCGGTCGACCGTGGGGCCGGTGGCCGAGCTCCCGTCGTCGAGCGTCCAGTTGAGCTGGTACGGGGCGACCCCGTCGGATGGCGATGCGGCGAAGGTGACATTCAGCGGGGCGTCGCCGGAGGAGGGGGTCGCCCCCAGCGTGAGATTGAGAGTGTAGTACGCCCACGTGCCGTCGATCGAGTAGCCGATCGTCGAGTCGGCGCCGCCGAACATCACGATGGATGTCGCCGAAGGATCGTACGCCATGCCCTGCAGCACGGCAGGCCCGGGGGCGGGGGGGCCGCCGAGGGAGGACGCGTTCGTCCAGCGCCCGTCATCGAGTTCCCAGGTATCGGCGAGGACGGTCAGCGACGGGCTCGACCCGCCGTACAGCACCTCCACCCCCAAGGGGGCGAAGTAGGCGAAGCCGAATCCCGACCGGTTCGACGGGGCGCTCGGGGTGGTCATCCGCGTCCACGTGCCCCCGCCGTACTCCCACGTGTCGTTGAACTTCTCGACCCCGCCGGTGGTGTTCTCCCCACCGAACAGGACCACCCTGCCGAGGCCCGGGTCGTACGCCATGCCGGCATCCTCCCGCGCGGAGGGAGCGCTCCGGTTGGCGATCTCCGTCCACGTCCCGTTCGAGAACGCCCACGTGTCGTTCAGTTCGGCCGAACCCCCGCACCCTCCGAAGAGGAGCAGATACCCGTCGGCGGCATCCCACGCGAGAGCCGATCCCCATCGGGCGGAGGGGGAGGGCGAGGGAGTCAACTCGGTCCAGTCGCCGTGGAGGAAGTCCCAGGTCGCATCGTACGATGGATGGTTCGGCGCGATCCCTCCAAAGAGGACCAGGTACCCTCCGGCCGGGTCCCACGACATCGACGCGTGGTCCAGGGGCGGGGGGGATGTCGTCGGATGCAGCTCGGTCCAGTTCCCTCCCTCGAAGATCCAGGTGTCGTTGACGTATCCGGTCCCGGCGACGAAGCCGCCGAAGAGGACCATGTACCCGTCCGCCGGGTCGTACGCCATCTGTCCTTGGATGTACGAGCGGTTCCCCGGCGATTCCCCGGTGGGCTCCGACGCGTTCCGCCACGCCGCATTCACGGCCGTCGTGTTGCCGGTGAAATCCGACGGGAAAGGTTGTTGGGAAACGCGAGGAGGGGCTACACTCGCGCCGATGCCGGTGGCGGAAACGTCCGGGGTCGCCCCGGGCTGTAACGGACCCGGGGCGGCCGTCGCCACGGGGTAGGTCCGGCCGGGCCCGTTCGAGGCTCCGAGGGAGGCACGGTCCGGGGCCGCTACTGGGACCGGATGCCCTCCGGAGAACGGGACCCCCGGCCCCGCAAGAAGCCCTCCGCCCGCGCCCACCAGCCCAACGAGGACCAGGGTGGAAGTCACGACGATTCGCCAACGACGCCCGCCCGCGGAACGCCTCGAATTCACGGCGCGGGACGTTCCCCTCACGATCGCCCCTGGCGAAGCCCCCGCCCCACGGCCTACCCCCCGACCCGGGCGAACGGCGCTCGGCCCCTCCCCGTCTCGTCCGGGGAGGGGCTGGAAACCTCTGGGCCACGCGTGGGAGGCGGATCGTCGTACGTCGGGACCGCCCTCACGGTCAGTTCGACCCTCGGACTCGTCTCGGCCCGGCGCGGCGACGACCCAGCGGAACGGCGACCCTCGCCCGGTGGGCTACCCTTGACAGGACGCCGCGAGTGACCCCCGCGGCGAGAATCCCAGCGGCCAGGCTCGTCAACGAGAGACCGGAAAGGATCGTGGTCGGAACGACCGCCGGTATCCCGGGCGCGGGGGTCGCTACCGGCACCGGGGAAGGCGGGGCGAGCACGGGAAGCGGGGTCGGGATCACGGCGGGGGGCGGAGGCGGGCTATTGGTCCCTGTCGATGCCGACTGCGTCGGGCTCGGCATCACCGTCACTTCCGCCAGGGGGGCCGAGAGGTTGTCCATCGACGCATTCCCGTACGGCGAGAAGACGATCCCGCTCAGGAGCCCCTGGACCTTCCCCGACCCCGCGCCGGTGCAGGCCGACGTGATGCACGCGTCGAGAGGCACCAGTCCGTAGGGCGGTCCCACGGCCTCCTCGTTGAAGGAGATCGTCCACTCGTCGCCCACCCCGAACGACGTGTACCTCGCCAGCCCGTTCCAAGACCACGATAGCACCTCCTGCGCCGGGTTCCCGTTCAGCGAGACCACCGCCGGACTCGCGACGCAACTCCTCGGACTCGTGTCGGCCAGCGTACAGCCGGCGGCTGGACCGAGGTTCACCGCCGGCACCAGATCCTGCCAGCCGACGAAGTTCACCGTCGGCTGCGGGATCCAGGCGTACGGGCCCCACGCGACCCATCCCTGCCCCTCGTCGGTACCCGACGACAGCCCGGGGCCGGCCGTCTCCCCCACGACGGTCACCGTCACGCGGGTCTCGTCGGTCCCGAGCCCACATCCGAGCGAGCTGCGGCTGCAGATCCGCTGCGGCTCGGCCGATACCGAAACATTCAGCACGGTGGGGGGGGGCGTGAAGATCCACGTGTCGTTCCGCATCCTCGATGTGAGGTTGTTCGCCTCGGGACCCCAGCCCTCTCCTCCGAAGGAGAGGGTGTATCCATCGTGCCCGTCGAAGACCATCCCATTACTAAACCGGTACGGCGGACCATTGACGGAGGCGTTTGCCCAGCTCCCATCCGCGTAGAGCCAGGTGTAATTCATGGGCGGAGAGTCGGTTCCCGGAGGGAACACCGCCCCAAAGAGGACGGTCTCGTTCAGCTTCGCGTCGAAGGAAAAGCCGACGAGGCTTTCTGCGGGGTCGGGTGGGTTCGTGAGCCGGATCCAGTCCTCGTTGATGAACCCCCAGGTTTGGTCCTCCGTCACAAGGACGGGGTATCCGTCCGCCCTGTCGTACGTCAAACCGCAGAGAAGAGTCGCCGAGATGCTGATGGGGTCGTTCGCAGTCGCGATCCGAGACCAGAACCCTGCGTTGAAGCCCCAAGTCATTCCGACCATGGAAGGTGACGTGTTCTGGAAATGCTCTCCGTACAGAATCACAGACCCGAGCGCGGGGTCGTATGTCATTACGCTTGATGCTCCCGCGAATTCAACCCATGGGTTGGGTATGCCCACCAGCTCCGTCCACCTTCCATGCTCAAAGGTCCATGTCTCGTTGTTGGGGGATGGGGTGTAGTGGTCTTGGGCCGTCGTTTGGAATCCCCCGTACTCCACCACATATCCGTCGGAGGCGTCATACGCCATGGAGGGCGCGCACGCCGACGGGGGGCCGGCAATCGAGAGGTTCGCCCACACCCCGTCCTTGAACACCCAGGTGTCGTTCAGGCAGAGGTAGTCGTCGTAGATTCCCACCTTGCTGATCCCTGCGAAACCCCCGTAGAGCACCACGTAGCCGTCCGCGGCGTCGTACGCCATTCCGACAGCGGATCGCGGACTCGGTTGCGTCCCCTCGGTCAACTGCGTCCACGATGCACCCGAGCCCGGCGACGGCGTCATCGAGTCCGACGCGCCGGCGGCGCGTGGACCGTTCGCGGTCGGGTTGAGCAAAGCACCTTGAGCCGCTCGGATGGCGGTTGCCCCGGCGGCAGACTGCTCGCCGACGAGCGACCGGGAACGAGCGGGCGAATCCCTCGACCCGGAGGGCAATCCCGAGTTTGGGATACAGAGCAAGGCAACGACTAGGAGTCCCAGAACCAACATCGTCGCGGCCCGAGCGGCGGAGACGGGCCTACGTTGCGTTGCGAGGCATTCGCGAAACATTGGAGCGTCCCAGCGAACCGGGACTCAGGACCTATCCTACCTCCCCGGAAGGGAAAAGCTCTGCGACGAAGGCGCACACCTACCGCCGAGGCATGAGAGGGGGCGTGCCGATTCCTCGCATTCCGACGGGGCGATCACGCAAACATGCTCACGTCCTGCCACGCCGGAGCGGCCGTCGGGACCGCCGTCCCGAGGTACTCCCACGTGTTCCCTTGCGCGGGAGAGCTCCCACCCACCACGGGAGGACCGCCCGCAGAATAGGCGGACCCGTTCGACCCGCCGAACAGAAGCGTGAACCCGTTGGGGCCGACGGCGGCATCGAAGACCAGCCCCATTCCCCATCTTGCCTGCCCGCTGGGTAGTACCGTGACGGACGAGGACCATGAGCCCGCTGCGAAGGACCACGCGTCCGACACAGGGGCCCCGGCATCCTCGCCCCCTACGAGGAGGACGTACCCATCGAGACCATCGAACGCCATCGCCCCATCCCTTCGTGCCGAGGGCGACGAGCCCCCGGTCACGCTGACCCACCCACCGCCGACGGTGAAGCGCCAGGTATCCGAGAGCATGGTGCCCGTAGATCGCTGGCCGCCGAATAGGAGCATGTAGCGGTCTGACGAGAGCGCGTCGTAGGCAAATGCGGCCCCCGCTCGGGCTGAAGGACCGGCGCCGCCCACATGGTGCCACGTTCCTGACACGTATCGCCACGTATCTCCGCAGGCGCTTCCGCACCCGACGCCTCCGAAAACGATAACCTCGAGATCATGAGCGTCCCACGCCATGCTCATGTCGCCGCGGGCCGAGAACGGGAGAGAACCTCGAGCCGTCCATCGATGCGCCCCGAATGTCCAAGAATCGTTCAGGACGGTACTCGAATTGCACGTGACCCGGCTCGATACGCAACCCCCGACGAGAAGGAAGTAGTCATCCACCGGATCGAACGCGAGGCCAGCGTCCCACCGGGGAGAGGGTCCGCAATCGGTGCACGCCAATCGCCACGAGCCGTTGACAAACTCCCACGTGTCGTTCGATCCCGAGAGGGGACCGCAGGCTCCAATCCCGGTGTCTTGGCATCCTCCGAAGAGAAGCACGTAGTCTCCTGAGGAGTTGTAGGCCAGACTCCCCCCGTAGCGGGCGGAGGGAGCCGTGGCGGCAGGGATCTCGTTCGGGATCGCGGGACCACTAGTCCAGCTGTATCCGATCGCCGGCGAGTGATTCTTGTGGAACAGCCAACCGAATCCCCCGATGGGCTCACCGGTCGCGTTCGCTCCGCCCGTGAGCACGACATAACCATCTCGGGGATCGTCAGCCAGAGACCCACCGTACCTACCCGCGGGCGACGACAGAAGGGTGGGTGCGTACCACACCCTAGCCCCCGGGAAGTCACCTGAAATGTAGGTATCTTGCAACACCCCCGAGGCGCCCATTCCCCCGAACATGACCACGAATCCATCCGCTGAATCGGTCGCAATCGCCGCTCCCCATCGCGCGGGGGGCGCGACCGAACCTGAACATCCCAAGCCGCTGGAGGTGCATTGGGTCCACGTTAGGAGCGAGTCCGAATAGAACCACGTGTCACCGAGCGGACAGGTGGAGCCGCAGCCTCCGAACAGCACGATTCTGGCGTTCCATGGGTCGTACGCCATGGCCGCTCCCCACCGTGCAGACGGGGAAGACGTCGGAGTTACTAGAGTCCAAGAGAATGAGGAGACAAACGTGAGGGTCCACGTGTCGCCCAAGGGACAGGTTGCGCCGCACCCCCCAAAGAGAACCGCGTACTGCGATCCGACAGAATCATTGAACGCGAAGGCTGCTCCCTGCCGTGGAGAGGGGGTGCTGCCCGTGAAGGAGAGCGGTGTCCAAGATCCGCCGGTGAACTCCCAAGTATCTCCCAACAGGGTCCCGTCGCCCGCTATCCCGCCGAACAGGATAACAACGGGAGAACTCGATTTGTCGAAGTAGACCATGCTCGCGTTGAAGCGCGTAACGGGAGAGTTGGACGGATTCAACGTCGGCCACAGGCTCTCCCACGGCATGTTCGTCCCCGTCGGCCCGAACCGGCCCGAGGCGAACGTCCATGTCGTTGCATTGCCACACTGGGCGCCGCAGCCTCCGAACTGCACGTCGTATCCGTCCGCCGAATCGTCGGCAATCGATCCGCCGTACTCGGGGGAAGGCAGGGGCGGAGGCCACCCCAATCCGGAAACCGTGGGTGCCGATCGCAGCACGCCGTAGAACCAGGTGTCTCCCAAGGTCGAGCCGGTGGGCGACGAGCCCCCGAACAGGAGGATTCCGTACCCGTCTTGACTCATCAGCATAGGGTCGTACCGGTCCGCCAACGGTCCCAACGGATCCGGACCGTCCCACGCGGCGATACCCCCCGTGCCGGTTCCCTGGGGCGTCGAATAGACCGCCCAGACCAGTGAACTCGTTCCGACGCTCAGGTCCCAAAAGCCTCCAGAGTCGGACTCAGGACCGAGGACGATCCCGCCGGCGCCCGCCCCGCCGACGACTTCGAGACTCCCGGTCGCAAAGTCGCTGGTGTATCCCGCGTAGTACCGGGGTGCAGGACACACGGTCCCGGTCGAGCAACTCGCCGAGGCGATCTGCTGGGTCCACGCACTGCCGTCGTACGTCCATGTGTCGTCGAGCGCGTCGGACACGCCGCCGGAGAGACACCCGGCATCTGCGGTTCCGCAGCCGCCGAAGAGCGCGTCTATGAGTCCGCTGGTGATCTTGAGCACCCCCATGGCCGCGCCGTAGCGGGCCGGCGGCGAATGCGTCAGGGTCCGATTGGTCCAAGCCCCTAGGCTGAACCCCCACGTATCGTTGAGCGGACAATGGGTCCCGACGCCACATCCGCCGAAGAGAATGAGCGCTTCGCCGATGCTGGTCGGGGCTTCGGCGATTGCTGCCCCGTACCGTGGAGGGGGTGGTGAGCTCGGCGATAGCTGGGTCCAGTTCCCCCAATACCCGGTGGTGTCCGAGTAGGTCCAGGTGTCCCCCAAGATATGCGAGCTCGAGGTGTCACATCCGGGAGTGCTCTGCGTGTATTCGGGCGCAGAGACCGTGCAACCTCCGAACAGAACGACTTCGTCGTTCGCCCCGGACTCGATATCGATCATCGCGCTGGCATCGTGTCGGGCCGAGGGGCAGGACGTAGCGTTGCACTGGAGGTAAGGAGTGACGTTCCACCAGGAGGCGTTACGGGCCTCGTACTCCCAAGTGTCGTTGTAGACACGGCCAAAGGCATCCGCGCCCCCGAAGAGGACGGCGGAGAGGTCGCCCAAGGCGGTCGGATCCCCGAAGGCAGAGAGGGCCGCTCCGTACCGTGGGCTCGGCGTGGCATTGTACGGGAACAGACCGGGGACGCCAAGACCGCCTCCCCCTCCCAGTTCTGGTGTTGCAAGAGGGGCCCTCTCGGGGCCCGACGAGCACGAGTACCCTCCGCCCGCTTGGGCGCAGGTCATCGTTGAGCCGCCGGCAGGGCCTTGGCCGGCCGCCAAGGCTGCCATCGCGTCCTGCATGATGGTCGACTCGTCGGACCCTCCCGTCGAGGCGCTGCGGGCAACCTGCGGCTCGGACACCGAGCCGGAAGCGTGGAGTCCGGTCAGGGCAAGACCGCTGACGACCATGAGGGCCACCAGACCCACGGCTCCGGCCGCTGTTCGGATGGACGATCGGGGGAGAGCCCTGGGGAATCTGGGGTCCTCCCGCGCCCGCCGATGATCCGCGGACGGGCTCGCCGGGGCCTGAGCCATTCGACCCTCCAACGACGACTCGTGTAGCCACCGCCGCATATGCGGCTCCGCACGGACACATCGTATAAGTATTGTTCGACTAGACAGCGAAACGGGGAATTGTACATCACAACACACATCTATCGACGGTCTTTGACTCCAAGATTCCCCTCACCCACACGATTTGATTCACGCCGACGGGAGTTCGACTCAGAATAGCCTCCCGGCGGGGTTAGGATTCAACGGCGGTTGGATGGAGCGCGGGTGTTGCGCGGACCGACGGCTCTAGACAACGTGCGAAGCGTGAACGGGCGTGCCTCGGTCGCGAAGTCGAGGCGACTCCTCGCGGGGGGCCCAGTTGCTACCTCCCCAGCGCCTCACCCAAATGTCCGTTGAGCGCTCCGGACACCCACATCACCCGCCGATCACGGTCCTGACGGACGACTCCGCTCTTCCGCCCAGAGGGAGGGAATCGGCGAATCATCCGGCTCTCTACCCTGGCTTCGGCCCCTTGGCACGGAGCTGCCGTCACCCCTCCGGAACACAAACCCCCGGGGAGACGACGGCACTTCCGTTGGGGCGGGGACAGCTCCCAATGATTCCGGGCTTATCGATGCGTATTCCTTGAGGTCGAGCCGCCGGCCGCCCGAGCCCTGTCGGCCCTTTCGCGACGGGGGTGCGAGAAATCCGGAGGGCTCATATACCACGACGCGGGTCGAATCACCGACTTCGATCGGCCCGCACCGGGTGCGGGCAGGTCCGGGGAACGCCGGGAATCCTCGGGGAGGTCCACGTTGACGAAGAGCACGCGGCGTCGGGGGACGACCTCAGCCGTACTGGCCGTCTACATGGAGCCAAGCTTTCTCGAGAGGCTTCAAGAGATCGCGGAACGGGAGAAGCGTTCGACCTCCGCTCAAGCTCTCCTGTATCTCGAGAGAGCTGTCCAAGCCGAACGGGCGAGCGAGAGTGCGGCAAGACGCGGAGCATAGGCCCGTTTGGCTCGACCCAGCCGCGGTCAGGAGAGGCGGCCCAGCCCGTGCCGTATCTCGACCCGATCGCTTCGCCCAGTGGTTCTGCGGCTGACCCTCCGCCCCCTCCTGCTCTGAGTCCAACTGTGCCGGTCTTGACACGTACTCCCGTAGATTCCGGCGGCCAGCGTCCCAAAAAGGTCGGTGCAGGCAGCGGGGGACTCTGTCGCTCGGCTTCGGCCAGAGGGGAACCTGTGTGACCGAACGGGTTGCCGTGCGGTCTGATGCGGAGGTGGACCGTCGAATGCCGTACCGCTATTCGGCTCGATGATCGCTTCGGGGACACCGTGAGCCACAGAGTCGTCCAGCGGCGGTGCAACGCGGCGGGAAGCGCTCCTTACTACCCCTTGACCCGATAGTGTGAGATCGAAGGGCGCAGCACGCCCCTAGACGGCCCGACGCCGGCATCCGAGGGCCCGCTCTTGACAGGTGAACGCGCGGGAGGATTCCGCCGCATCGGCCACCGGATGTTCCGCCGGCGGAGCCCGAGGGTGACGATTGCGCGGGTGCTCGGGGGTCTCGTCCGTGACCGTCCGGTGGTAGGAGACCCGCCGGAAGCCCGAGGGCTCGACTCCTGGCCCGATTACGAGCATCGGGAATCGGAGTGCAGCCGCTCGGCCCGGGATCAGAAGGCGCTTCTCACCGGGCTCGGGGACCTCTTCCTCGAGCCCCGCCGCGCCCTCCGCAAGCGTCCAAGGAAGGCGCAACGCTCCTTCTGCGAAGGGGACATCACCTTCTCGGTCCTCGTCGAGCCTTCCCTCGATCAGGAGCAGCGCGGTGATCGCCCTCGCAAAGCGAAGGCGCAGAGGTCCGGAAAGTTCGTGCGGCTGACAGGAATCAGGTCGATCCGGCGAGCCAGAAACGTGAGCAGCTACGCACTCCCACTGTTCCGGCGCGGAGACGGTACGAGGCGGGCGCACCTTCCACGATATTCGAACCGCCGGACGGTTCGACTACCTCTCCCCGCACCTGAACCTCCCGCGGACCGAATCCTGTCCGTCCTGAACCTTCTCGCGTGGGCGACGGCCTGCGAGTTTCACCCGCGCAGAGGTCGCTGAGCTGAGCGAGCCGGAGTCGATCAGCGCTGCCGACGGCCCGGAAACCACTTGTCGTAGGTCGGATGGTCCACAATGTCGAGCAGGACTACGGACCGGTTCGCGATCGTGTAGAAGCACCGGTGGAACGCTGCCAGGTCCAGGCAGTACAGGTTGGACACCCCGTACTTCTCCCGAAAGTAGGTGGGGATCGAGGCCTGACGGACGACCTCGCCCCACTGGGCGTCCGACCGGAGCCGGTCGAGCGCCGCCTGCAAACTCCTCCAGAGTGCCTGGGCTGGCTGGCGGTGACGAGCGGCCAGCTCCTCCCAGGAGTCATAGATCGACTGCACGTCCTCGTGGACGAGA
>DATJVB010000034.1:0-2604 GCA_035502055.1 Thermoplasmata archaeon
TCGAGAGCTCGATACCGATCATGCGCGGCGGGAGCCTGGTGGGAGTCCTGCTCGCCGTCGCGCTGCTCGGCCTCGCGACACTTCCCGTCGCGGGGGCGAGCCATCCGACGTCCGCCGCGTCGGCCCACTGGGTCCCGTCGAGGTCGGGCTCGGTTCTCGTCTGGAACTGCTCGACCGAACGATCGTCGGTGCCGCGATTCTCCTCGGCGACGCTGGTCGGGACCTGGGCCGCCTCCGCCGAGGCGGTCGCGTGCGGGGCCGGTCGCGGCGGACCGGGGATGGATTCGTATGTGCTGAGCAGCGAGAACCTCACGGTCTCGACTCCGATCCGCCTCCTGGCCACCGACCACGGCGTGCGGGTAGGATGGGACCTCGATCTGGCCGCGAGCACGCGCGCGTCGTACGGGGCGACGGTAGGCGGCTGCCCGTTCACGGAAACCAACTACACGATCGTCAACGCGTCCACGACGTTCTACTACTCGTTCGACTACCAGTGGTGCGACGTGGAGGCGGTGGCCGACGTCTCGGGATCGGCCGAGCTGATCGATCTCACGACCGGCGTCGTGCTGTCGAGCGCGAATTCGTGGACCGGCCTCCATCTCGCGTCCGGAGTCCAGACGATCACGTACGGCTTCTTCGGGTCGTACTCGAACCGTTCGTACTGGGCGTGGAACTACACCGACTGGCAGTCTCTCAACTACACGTTCGGAACGTCCTCGTCCGTGTCCGGCCTTCTCGCCCCGACGTGGTGGATCAACGGGACCTTTGCTTCGTCGGACCGGTACGTCCTCGAGACCGGCCTCACGGCGTCGATCGCCGTCGAATCGTTCCGATACACCGCAGGGAACGCTACCGCCTCGCTCGACGCCGCTCGCGGGGGACACGCCGAGACGCTCGTCCCGTTCGTGGTCTACTGACCCCGCCCTCCGGCCGGCGGTCTCCGCCGTCGAGGCCGAGACCCGGGAGGTCCGGGATCCCAGGGGGCCCGATCCGGTCGCGGCCGGAGCTCAGGCGAACAGCTCGATCCAAATCCCGTTCGGGTCCTGGATGTAGACCCACCGCTTCGCACCGACCCGGATCTCTTGGACAACCGGGAAGCCCTCCCGGGTCGCCTCCGCGATCGCCGCGTCGAGGTCGTCGACGCGGAAGCCGAGGTGATCGATTCCCTCCCCCGGGGTGTACGGCGTGTCGAACGGGCTCCCGGCGGCGTAGTGGTTGAGCTCGAGCGGGTGCCGGCCGTCCTCGTCGACGAGGTCGACCACGGTTCCCCCCGTCTCGGCGATCGTCTCGCGCGACCGCACGGTGAGGCCGAGGACCCGCGTGTAGAACCGGATCGATTCGTCGAGGTCCTTGACTCGAAGACCGGTATACTTGAGGGCGGCCTTCATGGCCGCGACCGAAGGGAGGCGGCGAGAATAACGGCGTCGCCGCCGAGACACGCGGCGACCGGGGCCCCGTCGTACCGCGTGCGGGTCGAACGGTCATGTAGCCGCTCCGGGCACGGCGTCCGTCGCGCGAGGCGGCGCAGGAAATGCATGCGACCGAGGACCTGTTCACGCCGATCCACAAGGCGCTCCGCTCGATACTGTACGCGCTCTCGAGCCGGCTCCAGACGAACGACTTCGCCGACGTCTCCGCGGCGACGTCGCTCCTCGCCTACCTCGAGAGCGACTTCGCGATCGCTCGGTCGGCGGGCTGCGTGTTGTGCAACCTGAGCCACCACGCGTCCGACGAGGAGGACGCGATCTTCCCGGACGCCGCGAAGGCCGGAAGCCCCCTCGTCGGCCTCCTCGTCGCCGAACATCAGGCGCTCAGCGCCGCGAGATGGCGAAAGCACGCGCCGGTCGCGTGCGCGTTGCGCGCGAGCGTCCCGAGGAGCGGATCGCCGCGGGGATCCGGCTCAATCAGGAGGCGAACGAGTTGTTCGCCGCGTACTTCGTGCAAATGAACCGGGAGGAGTCCGACCTGGTGCCGTGGATGCGGGAACGGTTCTCCGACGCGCAGATGGCCGCGATGCGGGGCACGATCCTGGGCCGGATGCCGCCGGAGCGGATCTTCGCCATCCTCGGGTGGATGCTGCCGTCCCTCAACGCGACGGAGCTCGTGGGGTTCCTCCGTTCGGTCCGGGACGCGATGCCCCCGCCCGCGTTCCGGGCGGTGACCGAGCTGTGCAGCGCGCGCGTCGACCCCGTGTGGTGGGCGGCCGTCGCACGCGACGTCGGTCTCTGAACAAGCGGGCCCGAGGCCGTCGGGCCGGTCGGGAGCCGGCCGTAGGAGCGGCCCGCCCGGCGGCCGGGTTCCCGGGAGAGAACCCCTCATAGGGCGCTCCCCGGTGACGGAGAAATGGGCCCGGCGGGCTGCCCCGTGGCCGTCGTGTGGGACGACCGGTTCCGAGGGTACGACTTCGGCCCCGGGCACCCGTTCACGGAGTCGAGCCGGTGGCTCGCCGTCCGGCTCCTGGAAGAAAGCGGGTTCTTCGGGCCGGGGCCCGGGGCGGCCCCGCCTGTCCGCATCGACTCGGCCGATCCCGCGACGGACGAGGAGCTCCTCCGGTTCCACCAGCGCGAGTACGTGGCGATGGTGCGGTCCGTGAGCGGGAGCGAC
>DATJVB010000035.1:0-39063 GCA_035502055.1 Thermoplasmata archaeon
CTCGACGCGCTCGTCGGCGAGCGGCTCGCGGGCTGGCCGGATCGGCCGGCCCTCCTCTTCTACCGGGCCCGGTGGAGCTACCGGCGATTCTGGGACGAGGCGGGCGCGTTCGCGGCCGCCCTCCGGGCCGACGGGGTCGGGCCCGGCGACCGGGTGGCGCTCTACCTGCCGAACTGCCCCCTCTACCCGATCGCGTTCTTCGGCGCGCTGCGCGCCGGCGCCGTCGTGGTGCAGGTGTCGCCGCTCTACCGAGCGGAGGATTTGGGCCGGCTCCTCCGGGACGCCGACGTGCGGGCGGCGGTCACCCTCGAAATCCTGTACCCGTTCCTCGAGCCCGTCGCCCGCTCCCTCGGGATCCCCCGCGTGTTCGTCGCCCGCCTGCGCGACTTCTACCCGGCGCTCCTCCGACCGTTCGTGAACTCGGCCCTGCGTCGCAAGGGCCACCCGACGGCGATGCCCGTCGGACCGACCGTCACTCCGTGGCGGGAGGTCGTCCATGCAAGGGCGGGCTCCGTGCCGGCTCCGGGGCCGGATACGGGCGACGCGCTCGCCGTCCTCCAGTACACCGGCGGGACCACCGGCGTCCCCAAGGCGGCGATGCTGAGCCACCGGAACCTCGTCGCGAACGCGCTCCAGTGCGACGCGTGGTTCTCGCCGGCCTCGACGGGCCGCGAGGTCGTCCTCGCGTCGGTCCCGTTCTTCCACGTGTACGGCATGACGGTCGCGCTCACGTACCCCCTCCTCACGGGCTCGACGATCGTGCTGCAGACCCGGCCCGACATGGCCGAGGCGTTGCGCCTCATCCACCGGTACCGTCCGACCCAGTTCCCCGGGGTCCCCGCGATGTACCAGGCGATCAACCAGCATCCGCGCGTCGGTCGCTACAACGTCCGATCGATCCGGGTCTGCGTGAGCGGCAGCGCGCCGCTCCCGGTCGAGGTCGCCCGGCGGTTCGAATCGCTCACGGGGGGGCACCTCATCGAGGGGTACGGGCTCACCGAGGCGTCGCCGGTGACGCACGCCAACCCGGTCACCGGCGAGCGGCGGATCGGCTCGATCGGACTCCCGTTCCCGGGGACCGACCAGCGGTTGGTCGATCCCGAGACCGGCGCCCCGATCGTCGAGCCGGGGCGCCCCGGCGAGCTCGTCGTCCGGGGTCCGCAGGTGATGAGCGGGTACTTCCGGCGGCCCGACGAGACCGCGCTCGTCCTCGCCGACGGGTGGCTCAAGACCGGCGATATCGCCACGATCGACGCCGACGGCTACGCGTTCATCCTCGACCGGAAGAAGGACCTCATCAACGTGGGCGGCTTCAAGGTGTACCCGCGCGAGGTCGAGGAGGTCCTGCTCGAGCACCCGGCCGTCGCCGACGCGGCGGTCGTCGGGCGCGCCGATGCGGCGGTGGGCGAGGTGCCGATCGCCTACGTCGTGCGGCGACCCGCCACCTCCGTCTCGGGGGACGAGCTGATCGCGTTCGTCCGGGAGCGGATCGCGCACTACAAGGCCCCGCGGTCGGTCGAGTTCCGGGACGCCCTCCCTCGCAGCGTCATCCAGAAGGTGCTCAGGCGGGCGCTGCGCGACGGCGGCGCCGGCGCGGCCCCTACGGACGGCCGAACAGCTCCCGCGCGATGAGGAGCCGCTGGATCTCGTTGGTCCCCTCGAAGATCCGGGCGACCCGCGCGTCGCGGTAGGCGCGCTCGATCGGCGTTCCCTGGATGTAGCCGAGCCCGCCGTGGACCTGGAGCGCGGCGTCGATCGCCGCGCCCCCCCATTCGGAGGCGAGGCACTTCACCATCGCCGACTCGGTCGTCTTCCGGTGCCGGTCGAGGCGGCTCCACGCCGCCGGGTCCGGCCCCATCGCATCCTGGTGGGCCGCCGCGTGGTAGACGAGGTAGCGGAGCGCGTGGACGTGCATCGCGATGTCGGCGAGCGGGAATTGGACCCCCTGGAACTCGCTGATCGGGTGGCCGAACTGCGTCCGTGCCCGCGCGAACCCGACGGCCTGCTCGAGCGCGGCCTGCATGGCGCCGAGCATGCTCGCCGCGAGCGACACGCGGCCGACGTCGAGCGCGGTCATCGCGACGATGAATCCCCGGCCGACGCCGCCGAGGACGTGCTCAGGACCCACGCGCGCGCCGTCGAAGCGGAGCTCGGCGGTGGAGGTCCCGTGGAGACCCATCTTCTTCTCCTGCCGGCCGACGGTGAAGCCGTCGGTCCCGCGGTCGACGAGGAAGGCCGTCACGCCGCCGTTCGCGCCCCGGGCCGCGTCGGTCGCCGCGAAGACGACGACGGTGTCGGCCTCGGCGCCGTTGGTCACGTAGAGCTTGGTACCGGTGAGACGGAACCCGTCCCCGTCCGGGGCGGCGGCGGTCGTGAGGGCGCCGGAGTCGCTCCCCGAGCCCGGCTCGGTGAGGCTGAAGGCGAGGAGCCGCTCCCCGCGGGCCGCCGGAACGAGCCATCGGCGCTTCTGGTCGTCCGTCCCGAACGCGAGCAAGGGGGTGGTCCCGAGCGACGTGTGGGCGCCGACGATCGCGCCGTGGGATGCGTCGACGCGGCCCAGCTCTTCGAGGAAGAGGCAGTAGCCGACCTTGCCCAGACCGAGCCCGCCCCACGCCTCGGGGACCGGGATGCCGAAGTAGCCGTCCGCCCGAAGGCGCGCGATGCTCTCCCGGGGGAACGTCTCCGTCGCGTCCATCGCGGCGACGTGGGGCGCCACCTCCCGCTCGAGGAACGCGCGGGCCGCGGCCCGGAACGCCTCCTGGTCCGGCGAGAAGGAGAAATCGAATCCCACCGCTACTCCCCCTTGAACTTGGGCGGGCGGCGCTCGGCGAACGCGGTGAGGCCCTCGACGAGGTCGGTGGTCGGCAGCACCTCGCGGAGGAACAGCTCGCTATCCGACGCGAGCGCCTCAGGGAGCGGTCGGTCCCGTCCGGCCAGCAGGGCGCGCTTCGCCGCGGCGACGGCGCGCGGGGCCCGGCTCGCGATGGTGTGGGCGAGGTCGCGCGCGGCCCGCAGCTCCTGCCCGGACGGCACGGCCCGGTTGACGAGCCCGACCTTGAGCGCGTCGGCCGCGGAGAGGAGGTGGCCGGTGAAGATGAGCTCGCGCGCGCGGGCGGGGCCGACGAGGCGCAAGAGGCGCTGGGAGCCGCCGTACGCGGGCATCAGCCCGTAGTTCACCTCGGGGGCCCCGAGCTTCGCGGACTCCCCCGCCACGCGCAGATCGCATGCGAGCGCGAGCTCGAGCCCGCCCCCGACGGCGAGCCCGTTGATCGCCGCCACGACCGGGACGCGCACCCGCTCGATCCGGCCGAACACGTCGAGCCCCCGCGCGACCACGGCGGGGGCGTCGGCGGCCGGGAGGGCGGCGAGCTCCTTGAGGTCGGCGCCGGCGCTGAAGTACGCGCCGTCGCCCGTCAGCACGACGCACCGGCTCTGCGGGTCGGCCTCGATCGCCGCGAAGCGGTCGGCGAGCGATCCGAGGAGCGCGGCGTTGAGCGCGTTGACCGGCGGGTGCCGCAGCACGACGATCTCCACCCCGTCGCCATCGGTCCTCGTCGTCACCATCTCGTCGGTCGTCATCGCGGCGGCTCGGCCCGGCGAGCCGCGGCCGGCGGATAATCTGTTGGTCGGCGACCGAGCCTATGTACCCGGGCCCGCTCGCCCGGCGGTGGTCGACCGGGAGCTCCTCACGCTCTCCGTCTACTCGCTCCTCGCGAGTAACCGGTCCGGCCTCTTCCTCGTCTATTTCCCGGTCTTCCTGGTCGACGCGCGGGGAGCGCCCGTCGCCGTCGCCCTCGCCCTGGTGAGCGGCGCCTACGTCGCCGCGAGCCTGACCGGTCCGCTCGCCGGCCGCTGGTCGGACCGCATCGGTCGCCGGCGGCCGTTCCTGCTCGCGGCCGAGGCCGGATCCCTTCCCCTGTTCCTCGCGATCCCGTTCGCGCCGGGGTACGTCGCGGCGGGCGTGCTCTTCCTCGGGGCCCAGACCGTCCTCGCCCTCGGGTCGCCGGCGCTCAACGCGTACGTGAGCGACCTCACCCGCTCCTCGGAGCGGGGCGCGGGGTACGGCCTCCTCAACGCCGCGGGCTCGGTGGGCCAGCTGCTCGGGTTCGTCGCCGTCGGCCTGCTCGTCGGTCCGTTCGGCATCGACGCGCTGTTCCCGTTCGTCGTCGTCGTCATGCTCGGCTCCCTCACCCTCCTCGGGTTCGCCGTGCCGGACCGGACCGTGCCGACGGCGCCGCGCACCCTCGACTGGACCGGGGCCCGGCCGGTCGTCTCGTTCTCGGTCGCGGTGTCGATCCGGGCGCTCGGGATCGGCGCCGTGGGGACGTTCTACGGCGTGTACGCGACCGACCTCGGGGCCACCGAGGCGGACGTGGCGATCGTCGCCATCGCCGGACTCGCCGTGGCGTCCGTCGCCGCCGTCCCCCTCGGCCGGCTCGTGGACCGGATCGGCGAGGTGCGCGGCGTCTGGTACGGCACGCTCCTCAGTCTCGGCGGGATCGTCCTCTTCCTCGTCGCCCCGACGTGGTGGCTCCTCCTGCCGGCCCAGGCCGTCCGGATGCTCGGCGTCTCGCTCCTCAGTCCGGCGATGCTCGCGTGGGTCTCGAACCTCGCGCCGCCCGGGCACCGCGCGGAGTACCTGGGGGTGTTCGCGCTCGTCAACTCGACGCTCTGGAGCCTCGGCCCGCTCGCCGGCGGCATCGCCCTCGACGCCGCCGGCACCGCGGGGCTGTTCGCCTTCGCGATCGGCACGACGCTGGTGTCGCTCCTGGTGCTCGAGGTCGTCTACCTGGCCCGGGCCCGGCCGCCCGCGGAGCCGCGCCCGGGAGCCGCTCCGGGCGATGGCGACCGGGGTCCGCCGGGCGCGCCGAGGGCAGCCTGATATACGCGCCCCCCCGTCGCGCGGCCGTGCCGCGTCTCTCGACGTTCGCCGACGCCGACAGCGCGTACGACGACGCCCGGTTCGTCGTGCTCGGGGTCCCGTTCGACCGGACGACCTCGTTCCGTCCCGGCGCCCGGTTCGGGCCGGATGCGATCCGGCAGGAGTCGTGGAACTTCGAGACGTACGACCTCGAGACGGGGCTCGACCTCGCCGACGTGCCGATCCACGATCTAGGCAACATGCCGGAGTTCGGCACCGCGGCGGAGATGGTCGACGCCGTGCGGGCGCAGCTTCGACCGGTCTATGCGGCCGGCAAGATCCCCATCACCCTCGGTGGCGACCACGCGTGCGCCCCCCCGTGCGTCGAGGCGCTCCCGGACGGGGCGTCGGTCGGCGTCCTGTACCTCGACGCGCACCTCGACTTCCGGGCGGAGTACCTGGGGGACCGCCGGAGCCACGCCTGCTCGTCGCGCCGCATCCTCGAGAAGGTCGGGGCCGACCGGATCGTCGTGGTCGGCGTCCGCTCCGTCTCCCGGGAGGAGGTCGACGACAACCGGGGGATCGGAATGCCGTTCGTCACCGCCCACGAGGTCGCCGACGAGGGGATCGGGCCGGCGGTCGACCGGGCGTTGAAGCACCTCAACGCCGAACGCGTGTACGTCTCCCTCGACATCGACGCGATCGACCCCGCGTACGCCCCCGCGACGGGGACCCCCGAGCCGTTCGGGCTCACCCCGCGGGACGTGAAGGTGGCGATCGACCGGGTCGCGCCGCGGCTCGCCGGGCTCGACATCATGGAGGTGAGCCCGCCGTGGGACCGGGGGAACACGAGTGGACTCGCGGCCCGGCTCGCCCGCGAGGCGATCCTTCGGGCCGCCGCCGCCCAGCGCCGCGCCTGAGGGGAGCCCCGTGACCGACGAGGAGGCGCCGAGCGGTCCGCCGGTCTCCCGCGGCGCGGAGGCGGCGCTTCGCCGGGTCGAGTGGATGGGCCGCCCCGCGCTCCTCAAGGAACGGGACGCGAAGACGTACCGTCCGAAGGCGCTCGACGACCGGCTGCGCCGGGAGCGGACCCGGACGGAGGCGCGCCTCCTCGTCGAGGCGCGGCGGCTCGGGGTCCGGACGCCGATCGTCTACGACATCGACCTCGCGCGGCACCGGCTCGTGCTCGAGGAGCTCCCGGGGCCGACGCTGAAGGAGCTTCTCGAGCAGTACGCGGCCGACCCCGCGGGGGTCGCCCCCGCCGTCGCGCGGTTCGGGCGGGCGCTCGGCCGGCTCCACGCCGGCGGCATCGCGCACGGCGACCTCACGAGCTCGAACGTCCTCTTCCCCGACGGGCCCGGCGGCGAGCCCGCGTTCCTCGACCTGTCGATGGGGGACCGGTCCGCCGGCGTCGAGGAGCTCGGGATCGACCTCCACCTCGTGGAGGCGGATCTCGCGGCGCTCCACCCGAAGGCGCCGGTCCTCCTCAAGTCGTTCTACGCCGGCTACGCCGAGGGGAACCCCGACCGTCACCGGGAGGTCCGCGCCCGGGCGCGGGCGATCCGCGGCCGCATCCGGTACGCGTGAGGGACCGGGCGTTCAGCCCGACTCGGGACCGGTCTCGACGTCGGCGCGCCGGCCCACGCGCTCCAGTCCGGCGACGAGCGTGGGGGCCAGCTCCTCGAGCACGTCGGTCGCCGTGAGGCCGGGGCCGGCACGGGCGGCCGCGCGGTAGCCCGCCTCGCCGACCCAGTACGACGCGAGCCGGCCGGCCGCGACGCCGGGAAGCCCCTTCGCGAGGAGCGCGCCGACGACCCCCGCGAGGAGGTCGCCCGCCCCGCCGACGGCGAGCGCGCGCGGGTGGTGCCGGTTCCGGGCCGACCGGCGGGCGTCGGTGACGAGGTCCTCCTCGCCCTTCACGAGGAGCGTGACCCGGCGCGCCGCGGCCCGCCGGCGGGCCTCCTCGAGCCGCTCGTCGGCGCTCCCGAACGCCTCCCCGCCGAGCGCGCGGGCGAACTCGGTGAGGTTCGGCGTGAGGACGACCGGGTGCCGGTCGGCCTCCTCCGGGAGAGGTCCCGCGAACGCATCGAGCGCGTCCGCGTCGATGACCGTCGGGAACCGCGCGACGAGCGCGGGCAGGAGCTTCCCCATCGCCTCGACCGTCGGGGCGGCCCGTCCGATGCCCATGCCGACCACGACCGCGTCGACGGTCATCTCCGCGAGCCCCGCCTCGAGCGTCGGGAGGTCGGCGGGCCGGAAGTGGTCCTCGCCGACGGCGCGCACGACCAGATCCGGCGAGAACCCCTGGACCCGGTCGGCGGCCGGCAGCGGCGCGAGGACGGTCGCCCGTTCGGCGCCGGCCCGGAGGGCGGCGAGGGCGGCGAGCGCGGGGGCCCCCGCGAACGGGCCCCCGCCGATGACGACGACCCGTCCCGGCCGCGGATGCCCGCCGGCGCCGGACGGGGCGGGGTACCGCAGGAACTCCCCCGGGCCGGTGAACGCCTGCGCCTCGGGAGGGATGCCGATCGCCCGCACGACGAGCTCCCCGCACCGCTCGGCGGTCATGCCGGTCTTGAGGCCGTGGAGCGCGACGGTCCAGCGGGGTCGGAGCGCGTCGTCGGCGCCGAGCCCGGTCGGCTCGTCGACGGACAGGATCGGCGCGCCGGCTTCGCGGGCCGCGTGGACGGCGTCGCGGTACGGCAGCCGGAGCGCCCCCGCTTGTCCGGTGCCGAGGAGCGCGTCGATGACGAGCGCGAACTCGCCGAGTTCGACCGGCCGCGGAACCCCCACGTGGACCGGGAACTCGAGCGCGGCCCGGTCGAAGCACCGGCGGGCCGCGGGGGACCGGATCTCCGCCGGGGCGCGGACGATCCAGATCTCGGGGGCGTACCCCCACTGGCCGAGGTAGTGGGCCGCGCACGTCCCGTCGCCGCCGTTGTTCCCCGTCCCGGCGAGGACGGCGACCCGCGCGGGGGGCGACGGGAGGTGGCGGACCGCCTCCTCGGCGACGGCGCGGCCGGCGTTCTCCATGAGCGCGTCGAGGGAGACGCCGAGCGCGATCGCGTTCCGCTCGATGACCGCCATCTCGGCGGGAGAGATCGGCCCCTCCGCCGCGAACGCCATCGTCGGCTAGCTCGGCGTCGCCGACTCCTCGGCCGGCGCCTCGGGCGCCTGGAAGACGTCGATCGACGCCGGGAGGAGGTTCCGGCGGGAGAGGTACATCGCCTGGGTCCGGGAGTAGCGGAACAGGATGTCGGCCTTCCCTTCCTGGAAGCCCCACGGGCGGATGATGAGGAGGTCCCCCTCGCGGATCCACATCTTCTTCTTCATCTTCCCGGTGATCCGCCCCATCCGGGACGACGAGTCCTCGCACATGACCCGGATGCGGGCCGCGCCGAGGAGCTGGCTCGCGATGCCGAAGATCTCCCCGCGCGGTCGGCGGGGCAACGGGAGCCGGCCCAGCTCCTCGCCGCCCTCGACGACGACGGTCTCGGTCTGCGGCTCCTCCGCGGCCGGACGGGGCTCTTCCTCCGCCGGCGGGGTCGGCGCGTCGGGCACGTCCGTGCCAAGAGTGGGGGGTATTTCAACTGACGCCGCGCGCGGGGAAGACGACCCGGGCGTTCGTCTCGAGGATGCGCTCCTTCGTCTCGTCGGGAAGGGGCAGCGCGCGGAACGCCCGGACGTTCTCGCCGATGTCCCGGACCCCGGGGCCGGGCCAGTCTGACCCGAACAGGACCTTCTCGCGGACCCGGTCGAGGGAGGGGAAGTACTCGAGGAGGCGCGCGGGCGGGATGCTCGACACCTCGAGGAAGACCCGGGGGAACCGGCGGACGAGGAACATCGCCTCGTCCATCCACAGCGGCCGGCCGCCGTGGGCGAGGACGATCGTGAGGTCCGGGAAGTCGATCGCGACGTCCTCGACGAGCATCGGTTGGGCCGACCGGTTCCGGGCGCCGGGGAAGACCGAGGTGCCGGTGTGAATGATTACCGGGATGCCGTGCGATTCGCAGGCGGTGTAGATCGCCTTGAGCCCGGCGAGCCCGCCGTCCCGGTACGCGTTCGGCGAGAACCCCTGGTGGGGCGGATGGATCTTGACGCCGCGGAGGCCGTGGTCGCGGACGAGCCGACGGATCTCCCCCGCCGGGTCCGGGTGGCTCGGGAGGACCCCGCCGACGGGGAGGAGCCGGTCGGGGTCGGCCGTCGCGTACTCGGTGACGAACTCGTTCACCCGTTCGGTGTAGCCGATGATGTCCGGGCTCACGTAGTTCACGAGGACGGCCCGTTCGACGCCGCACCGGTCCAGGTACTCGAGGAACCGGGCCGGTTCCCGGTCGTACCACTCCACGTCGGCGGCCTCGGCGCGGCTGCCGAACAGGGCGCGGGCTTCCGGGCGCATCTCCCAGATCGGGTTGATGTGGACGTGGCAGTCGGTGACGCCCATCGCCGAGGGGACTGGGTCGCGGTATTTGGCGGCCCCGTTCCCCGCCGTCCAAGGGTTTAAGCGGCGCGGGATTGCTCGCCCGCGCGTGGCGGGTCCGATCGGCCGACCGGCGGTTCCCGAGCCCCGACTGCTCCGCAAGGCGTACCTCGCGAGCGGCGAGACGATGCTCCGGGAGACGCGGGGGACCGCGCTGTACTACTTCCCCAAGCCGATCCTCCTCCTCCTCGTCCTCGGATTCCTCGACTACGGCGCCTACACCGCGCAGCACGGGTCGTGGCCCGCGGTGCCGGGGCTCACGGGCGGCTTCCAGACGGTCGACGGATGGCTCGGGGGCGCCTCCGGCTACGTGCTCGACGCCCTCCTCTTCCTCACGCTCCTCGCCCTCCTCTATCTCCTCATCCAGTACCTCCGCTGGATCTCCACCGTGTACGCCGTGACCACGCTCCGCATCATCGTCCAGTCGGGGATCTTCTCCCGGGACTTCGACGAGATCCCGATCCCGCAGGTCCGGGGGATCGACGTCCACCAGACCGTCGGCCAGCGCCTCCTCGGGTACGGGACAATGTGGGTGAGCTCGGAGTACGGCATGACGAAGATCGGGAACGAGGCGTGGAAGGGGATCCCCCGCCCGTTCGAGTTCCAGCGGCTCGTCGAGAACGCGGCGCAGAACCTCGCGCAGCGCGGCGCGCCGGGCGGGTCGCGCTAGGAGGGCGTCGCCCGCGCGGCGCGGACCGCGCGCGTGAGCGCCGGGACGATCTGGAACAGGTCGCCGACGATCCCGTAGTC
Organism: Thermoplasmata archaeon; assembly: GCA_035502055.1. Lineage (GTDB taxonomy): Archaea > Thermoplasmatota > Thermoplasmata > Lutacidiplasmatales > UBA184 > Lutacidiplasma. The sequence goes on from DATJVB010000035.1 coordinate 10,089, forward strand.
GGCGATCTTGAAGATCGGCGCCGACGGGTCGGAGTTGATGGCGACGATGACGCGCGAGCTCATCATCCCGACTAGGTGCTGGATCGCGCCGGAGATCCCGACCGCCACGTACAGCTGGGGGCTCACCGACTTCCCCGTCTGCCCGACCTGGTACGACGGGGGACGCCAGCCCGCGTCGGTGACCGCCCTCGAGGCGCCGACGGCGGCGCCGAGGGCGGCGGCGAGCTCCTCGACGAGCGGGAAGTTCTCCGGGCCGCGGACGCCGCGTCCGCCCGAGACGACGATCGTCGCCTCTAGGAGGTCGGGGCCGGCCGACTGCGCGACGGCTTCCACCGGTCCCAGGGTGCCCGCGCCCTCGGGCGCCGGGAGCGCCGGCGCGGGCCGGCCGGTGACCGGTGCGACCGGGTCGGCCGCCGGGGCCGGCGGGAACGCGTGCGGCCGGAGCCCGACGACCAGGCGGGGACCGGGGAGATCGAGCTCCTGCGTCGCGCGGCCGCCGAAGACGGGACGGGTCGCCCTCGCCCGGTCGTCGCCCTCGACGGCGAGGTCGGTCACGCCCGAGGCGCCGACCGCGTCCCACGTCGCGGCGAGGCGGCCGACGAGCGCCGTGCCGCGGACCGACCCCGGCACCAGCACGATCCCCGACTCCGCCTCGCCGAGCGCCGCGCGGATGGCGGCCGCCTCCTGGGCGCCGGTAAGCGGCCCGTCGCCCGCCGGCGGCGCGGCCACGACCTCGTCGACGCCGGCGCGCGCGAGCTCGCCGACGGCCGGGGCGTCGGGCGACGCGGCGATCACGCCGACCACCTTCGCTCCCCCGAGACGGCGGGCGACGCCGATCGCCTCGCGGGTGCCGACGGCGAGCCGCTCCCCGGCCCGCTCGGCGACCACGAAGACCGGGCGGCCCGTCACGGGAGCACCTTCGCTTCCTCGGTGAGGAGCTTCACGAGGCGCGCCGCCGCCTCGTCAGGGGTCTTGTACTCGATGAGGCGGGCGCCCGTCCGGGGCGGCGGGAGGCGGAAGGCGCGGTCGGTCGCCCGCCGCACGGTCCGGTCCCCGACCGCCGAGGCGACGTCCGCGAAGGCGATCCGCTCGAGCGCGGCCCGGCGGGAGCGCAGGATGTTGGGCAGCTTCGCGGTGCGCGGATCGTTCCACGCCTGCTGGAGGGCGACGACGAGGGGGCCGGGCGCGGCGCCGCGGATCGTCCCTCCCTCCACCACCTCGACGAACGTGAACCGACCGGCGGCGGCGTCCCACTTGAGGTCGGTGACGGCCGGGAAGTCGGGGAGCTTGAGCAATCCGGCGAGCGCCGGGCCGACGAGCCCCGCCTCGTCGTCGGCGGCCCGCTTGCCGACGAGGACGAGGTCCGGCCGGCGGCGGCGGACGGCGACCGAGAGGGCCGCGGCGACCCCGATCGGGTCGAGCCCGCCGTCGGCGGGCCCCTCGACGACCGTGCCGGTGTCGCACCCGAGGGCGATCGCCTGGCGGAGGACCTCCTCGCAGCGCGTGGGGCGGCCCACCGAGATCGCGTGCACCGCCGACGGGGGGTTCGCCTCCTTGAGGAGGAGCGCCTGCTCGACGGCCGACTCGTCGTAGCCGGCGAGCACGAACTTGACGCCGTCCTCGTCGAGGCTCCGTCCGTCCGCCGCCGGTCGCAGCCGGGTCTCGCCCTCGGGGACCGGCTTGACGCAGACGACGATCTCCATCGGCGCGCGACCCTCAGGCGCGGGCGCGCAGGAGCTCCCGGGCCATGACGATCCGCTGGATCTCGTTGGATCCCTCGTAGATCTGGGCGAGCTTCGCGTCCCGGAGCAGCTTCTCGACGGGGTAGTCGCGCATGTAGCCGTACCCCCCGAACACCTGGATCGCCTCGTCGGCGACGCGCATCGCCGCATCGGAGGCGAAGCACTTCGCGATCGACGATTCGAGGGTCCCCCGGGCGCCGTGGTCGATCGTCCACGCGGCGTGCCAGACGAGCAGCCGGGCGGCGTGGACGTCCTGCGCCATGTTGGCGAGCTTGATCTGGATCGCCTGGTGCTCGGAGATCGGCTTCCCGAACGTCTGGCGCTTCGTCGAGTAGTCGGCCGCGTAGTCGAGCGCGGCCTGGGCGATCCCCGTCGCCATCGCGCCGATCGGCGTGCGCGTCTGATCGAGCGTCCGCATCGCGAGGGAGAACCCGTCGCCCTCGGGGCCGATCCGGTCCCGCATCGGCACCCGGACGCCCTCGAAGCGGACCGTCGCCGTCGACGACGCCCGCTGGCCCATCTTCTCCTCCTCCTTCCCGAGGTGGACGCCGGCGGCGTCGCGCGGGACGAGGAACGCGGTGATCCCCCGGTGCTTGAGCGACGGGTCGACCGTCGCGAACACCGTGTAGAGGCTCGCCTGGGGGGCGTTCGTGATGAAGCACTTCTCCCCGTCGAGGACGTACCCGTCGCCGTCCCGGCGGGCCCGCGTCGTGAGCGCGCCCGCGTCGCTCCCGCCGCTCGGTTCGGTGAGGCAGAACGACGCGAGATGGTAGCTCGCGCAGAACGGCGGCAGCACACGCTCCTTCTGCTCGGCCGTCCCGCCGAGGAGGAGCGGCTCGAGCGCGAGGCAGTTCGCCATGATCGTGGTCGTCATCCCGGCGCAGGCGCGGGCGAGCTCCTCGACGATGAGGCACTGGTCGAACAGCCCGAGCCCGCTGCCGCCGAGCTCGACCGGGATGTTGAGGTTCATGAGGCCCAGCTCGTGCGCCTTCCGGTAGATCGGTTCGGGGAACCGGCCCTCCCGGTCGCACGCCGCGGCGCTCGGCAGCATCTCGGTGCGGGCGAACCGGCGGGCGAGGTCCCGAAGGCCCTCCTGCTCCGAACTCAGCGAGAAGTCGGCCATCGGGTGGGACCGGGCGCGCCAAGCGGAATGCGCTATATCATATTTGGGTCGTTCACCGGCGTGCCGAGGCGCCGCCGAGGGAAACCGGCGGCCGGCACCGCCCTCCTGCCCGTCGGTCGCGTCGCGCTGTACGATCTCGGGCGGCCGCACCGCACCGGCGTGCCGGAGGTCATCCTCGGGGAAGGGAAGCGGGTCGCGGACCTCGAGCTCCTCCTTACCGCCCTCGCGCGGGCGGGCCGCGCGGCGTTCGTCTCCCGGCTCACGGCCGGTCAGCGACGGGCCGTCGACCGGTGGGTCCGCGACGGCGTCCTTCCGCTGCGCCGGCCCGCCGGCGGGGAGTACGCGATCCTCGCCGGACGTCCGGTCGACGGGTTCGCGCGCGGGCGCGTCGCGATCGTGACGGCGGGCACCTCCGACGCCGCGCTCGCGGAGGAGGCGAAGGCGCTCCTCGAGTCGTGCGGGGTGACCGTCGACCTCGCCGTCGACGTCGGGGTCGCGGGGCTGCACCGGCTCACCCGCGCCGCCGCCCGCCTCGAGCGCGCGGGGCCCCGGGTCTACCTCGCCTTCGCCGGCCGGGAAGGGGCGCTCCCCACGGTCCTCGCGGGGCTCGTCCGGGCCCCCGTCGTCGGCGTCCCGACCTCGACCGGGTACGGTCGGGGCGGACGCGGCGAGGCGGCGCTCTCGGCGATGCTCCAGTCGTGCGCGCCGATCGCCGTCGTGAACATCGACGGGGCGGTCCCGGCGGCGCTGTTCGCGCTCCAGCTCCTCGCCGGCGACCGGAGGGTTCCCCACCGCCGATGACCGATCCCTGGGCCGAACGATGGCGCCTCGCCGAGGACCAGTACCGGGACGATCCGAGTCGGTTCGCCGGCTCCGAGAGCGCGTTCGCGCGGTGGGCCGCGGAGCGGCTCGAGGACGAGGTGGGATCCCGCGTCGTCCTCGACCTCGGCGGCGGGCCCGGCCGCGACGCCCGGTACCTCGCGGGGCGGGGGTGGAAGGTCCGCACGGTCGACTTCTCGCCGACGGCCGTCGCGCGCGCGCTCGAGGCCCGGTCGGTGCTCACCGAGCCGGCCCGGTCGCGCTGGACGATCGTCGAGGCGGAGGTCGGGCGGTACCTCGCGACCGAGTCCCCGGGGAGCGTCGACGCCGTCTTCGCCCACCTCCTCTACGCGACGTTCTCGGAGCGGGAGCTCACCGCCACGGTCGCGGCGGTCCACCGCGTCCTTAGGCCCGGGGGGATCCACCTCATCGGGCTCCGCGATCCGAGCGATCCGCTCGCGGGGAAGGGCACCCGCGTCGGGCCCCGCACCTACCTTGGCGGTCCGCACGCGGTCGCGTACCGGTACTTCGCGCTCGAGGACCTCGACGCCGCCGTGGGCGCGGGATCGGTCCGTGTCGCCACGAGCCGCTCGCCGTCGGACCACGAGCTGTTCGCGGCGTACCGGCGGACCCCGGAGCCCGCCGAGCCGAATCGCCCCGGGGGCGACCCCCGGGCGACCTCACGCTAGCCTTTTGACACCCTCGTTCCCTCCCGCGGCCGTGCCGGTGCGGAACCACCTCTCCGACGAAGCGGAGCAGGAGGAGCGCGCGGGGTCCGACCGCCTCCGGGAGATCGATTCCCGCCTGCGCGACCTCGACCGGCGCCGCGACCAGCTCTTGAAGCAGCTCCAGGCGGTCTCCGAGACCCAGCGGACCCTGTTCGAGTCCCGGGGGCCTCGGCAGGACCAGCTCGAGGCGACGCACCAGGAACACCGCGAGCTCGGCCACCGGCTCTCCGAGCTCCGGGCCGCGCGGGACGCGGCCCGCGTCGCCCTCGACGCCGCGGTCGTCGAGGCGCGGCTCGCCCGGCAGGCGGTCCCCCGCGACGTGGCGCTCCGACCGGAGTCGCTCCGGCGGGAGATGCAGGAGCTCGAGCTGAAGCAGCAGACCCGGGCGCTCCCGCTTTCCGAGGAGAACGCCCTCATCGGGCGGCTCCGCCAGCTCCGTCGGCAGCTCGAGGAGGCGGAGCGGAACCACGCCGCCGTCGAGGCGCGGCACCAGGCGGCCCGCGAGAAGGAGGCGGCCGTGCAGGCGATCCGGGCGCGGCTCGCGACGATCGCCGCCGACTTCGACGCCGCCCGTCGCGGTCGCGAGGAGCGGATGGCGTCGATGCGCTCCCAGCTCGTCGACGTCGGCACCGTGATGGCGCAGATCCGCGAGCGGTCCCGGGAGCGCAGCGAGGTGATGGCGCGGCTGAGCGAGGTGATGACCGAGGGACGGACGCTCGAGACCGAGGCCCGCCAGCTCCTCGCCCAGTCGAGGGCCCGGCGCCAGGAGGCGCGCCGCACCGTGGAGAGCTTCCGCCCCGCCGCGCGGGGCGCGGGCCGCGCCTCGGCCGACGAGCACGCGGAGGCGGCGCTCGAGGAGCTCCTCAAGCGCGGCCGGGTCTCGCTGGGCGGGTAGGCGCGACGCGGCGCCGGTCCGGCGGCCCTACGCGGTCGCCACCGGGACGTAGATGTCGACGACCGTGACGATGAAGAGGAGCGTCTGGCCCTGGACCTCGCTGTTGTAGTTCTCGGTGAAGGTGCCGTTCCCGAGGTCGACCGCCGAGACGATGAACCGGCCGTTCGACGAACCCGAGCAGAGCCCGGTGCCCGGCACGACGTGCCCGAGGACGAGTCCCGAGTCGGCCGGCGTGAGCTCGTTCTCGAGGGTGATGGCGCCCGTGCCGTTCGCCGTCGGGTCGACGGACCGGACGATCACCGTCCACCCGTACGGCTGGGCCGTCGCGCCGACGCTCGGGAGGCTCTCCACCGTCGCCGAGGTCGCGTTGACGCTCAGGATGTAGTCCGGCCAGCCGTAGAGCGGATCCAGGAACTCGGTCCCGGTCTGCGCCGCGACGTTCCCGTACGTCGACACGAAGGTCGACAGCGGGACGGTGACGAGCATGGGGAGCGTGTAGGTGAGGTTCTTCGTGACGGTGCAGGCGGGGTTCAGCGGGCCGTAGGCGAGCGACGGCGGCAGGACGAGGGTCCGGGTCTGGTTCCCCTCGAGGCCGACGAGCCCCTGCCAGAAGCCGGTCACGACCTGGACGAACGACTGCCCGCCGAGCGAATAGCCGCCGCTGGGGGTGTCGGTCCCGACGTGGACCGCGAGCGGTGTGTAGTTGGCCGCGCTCCCCCGCAGCTGGAACTCGAGCGACTTGGGGTAGCTCACGGAGTCGGTCGCGACGGAGTAGATCGACGTGTCGAACACGTGGCCGATGTCGGCGCCGCTCCCGAGGATGCCGATGTAGTTGACCGTCACGTTGTCGTCGAGGGCGACGGCGAGCGGCGCCGTGGGGCCGGCCGGGAGCGCGCGGAAGTAGAGGTACCCCACGATCGCGCCGCCGGCGACGAGGGCGACGACGACCACGGCGAGGAGCGCGGTGAGGGACGGGGAGCTCGGCATCGGATCGGGGGGTCAGTCTGTCGCGGGTCTCGTCATGACTCGGAGAGACAGGTGGTCCTCATCCCCCCCGGGGGCCGCGACGCCGGGGGTGATATAAATCCTCGGCCCGCGGGCGCCGTCTTCAGCCGGCGGGCGGGGGGCCGCCGGCGGGGGGCGCGCTCGCGGCGGGCGGCGCGCCGGCCGGCGGCGCGCGCGGGGGCGGACCGGCGGGGGGGCGCCGGCGTCGGCGGAGCATGTAGGCGACCTCGAGGGCGATGGCGATCGCGAGGATGACGATCAGCACGTAGATCCACGGGAACGCCCCCCCGCCCTGCCCGGCGGTCGTCGCGCAGGTCGTCGCGGTGAGCTGGTTCGCGAGGATGATCTGCCAGGCGTACACCTGGTGGTCGGAGGAGTCCGCGACCGTGAGCTCGATCGAGTAGTTGTGCCCGGCGACGACGGAGTAGTTGATCTCGGACCCGCCCTCGAGGGACGTGTTCGGGAACGTCCAGATGTAGAGGTAGCCGCCGGATCCGCCCGAGACGGACGCGGTGAGATCGGCGCCCTGGACCGAGACGCCGTTGGTGCAGCTCGGCGCCCCGAGGGTGTAGGAGAAGTTCGCGACGAGCGCCGGGAGGACCGTGATCGTGACCGCGTCGGAGGCGGTCTCGCCGATCGCGTCGGAGGCGTTCAGCGTCACGGTGAACGTCCCGTTCGCGGCGAACGTGTGCGACGGCGAGGCGGTCGTCGCGGTACTGCCGTCGCCGAAGCTCCACGCGTAGCTGTACGGCCCGGAACCGGCGACCGGGGTCGCGTTGAAGACGACCGCCAGCGGCGCGAACCCGGTGGTGTTCGAGGCGGCGGCGACGACCGTGAACCGGTTGACGACCGTCACCGTCGGGGCATCGACCGTCGCGCTCGCCCCGGTCGCATCGACGACCGTCACGAGGGCCGTGTAGCTCCCCGCCGCGCCGTAGGTGTGCGTCGCGTTCGCGCCGGTCGCGAAGCCGCCGTCCCGGAACGTCCAGTTGTAGGCAAGGGGCGCGCTCCCGCCGGTGCCGTTCGCGGAGAACGCGACCGAGAACGGCGCGGCCCCGATCGTTGCGGAGACGGTCGCCGAGACGGCCGGCAGGGGGTTCACGACGAGGGCGGCCGGTCCGGAGAGGACGGCGTTGCCGAACGCATCGGAGACGTTGATCGAGATCGCGAACGAGCCCGTGTCGGTCGGAGCGCAGGTGAACGTCGGATCGCTGCCCGCGGGGCACGAGGCGGGGAGCCCGAGCCACGACCAGGTGTACGCCGGGTAGCCCCCGGTGATCGACGCCGAGACGGTGATCGTCTGCCCCGCGTCGATCGGCGACGGGGTGACGGAGACGGAGGCGGCGAGGGGGGACTTGTACGACCAGGTGTCGTTGTAGCCGTTCGCGCTCGAGTTCCCCTCGGTGATCGTCGCCTCGGACTGGCCGCCGAACAGGACGACGTAGCCGAACCCCTGGTCGGGGTAGTAGGCGAGGGACGCCGCGAACCGGGTCGACGGGGAGACGGCGGGTGCGAGGTGCGTCCAGCTGTTGTTGAGGAACGACCAGGTGTCGTTGAGCACGTTCGGGTAGTGGAGGCCGCCGAACAGGAGGAGGTAGCCGTCGGCCGCGTCCCAGACCATCGTCGACGCCTCGCGCGGGCTCGGGGCGGTCGAAAGCGACCCCGTCCGGTTCGTCCAGGCGTCGTTCGCGAACGTCCACGTGTCCGCGAACGTCGACGTCTCCGTCGGCTTCCCGCCGAACAGCACCGTCTCCTGGTCGGCCGGATCGTACGCCATCGTGCCGGACTCGCGCGGCGGAGGCGAGGTGGTGGTGATGTCGCCGGTGATGTTCGTCCACTGCCCGGCGTGGAACGTCCAGGTATCGTTGGTGTAGCCGAGGTTCGACTGCTCTCCGGAGAAGAGGAGCACATCGCCCAGCGCGCCGTCGTACGTCGCCACCGCATCCTCCCGCGGGCTCGGCGCGGTCGAGGTGGCGAGGTGGGACCACGTCCCCGCCTTGAACGTCCAGGTGTCGTTGAAGTACGTGCCGCCGCCGGCCTGACCGCCGAACAGCACGACGTAGCCGTCGGCGGGGTCGTCGACGAGGACGCCCTTGAACCGTGCCGGCGGGGCCGAGCCCGTCGTGCCGGAGAGGTTCTGCCAGGTGTGGTTCTGGTACGTCCAGGTGTCCCGGAGGGCCCCGCTGCCCGAGAGCCCGCCGAACAGGAGGAGGTAGCCGTCGGTCGAGTCGTACGCCATCATTCCCCCGCTCCGCGGCCTCGGGGTGCCGTTGAGCAGGAGGGTGATGTTGACCCATGAGGAGCTCCCGTCCGCCGGGGCGGCGGTCGCGCGGTGGAGAGGGCCCGCGGGGGCCGGCGGCACGGCGGGGTGAAAGAGTCCACCGGCGAAGGCGGCCGCGATCGTCCCCGCCGGGAGGAGGACGAGGGCGACGAGACCCATCGCGGCGATCGGCGCACGGCGACGCGGCGTCCCGGCGGGGGGGACGACCGTACCCGGACGGTGCACGGCGTTGATTGGCGCGCGGGCCGTCTTAGACTTTGCCCCGACCGGCGGCCGTCTCATCTGTCGGTCGGTGCGAAGATTCCCGGAGGGGCCTTACGCGCGCCGGAGCTTCCCGACGACCGGCTCCTCGACGGTGCCGGCCTCCTCGAGGCGGTTGAGGATCTCCTCCGCCGCCGCCTCGGAGAGCCCCCGCGCCTCGGCCCGTTCAAGAGCATCGCGGAGGTCGGCGTACCCGTCCATCGCCTGCCCGGCGAGCTCGTCGAGGATGTCGAGGAAGGCGGCTTCGTGCGCCCGGTCCGCGGCCGAGAGGGGGGCCGGGCCGGTCGGGGCGGGAGCCCGGGTGACCCGCGCCGGAGCGGGCGCCGGGGGAGGCGCGGGAGCGACCGCCGGACCGGATTCGATCCGGGCGATGACCCGGTCGATCGCCGCGAGGAACGTCCCCGGCTCGAGCGACGGGTACCGGTCGACGGCGTTCCGGGCGGCGGCGGTCGCCGGGTCGTCCGGGGCCGACCCCGCGCGCACCGCGCGCGCGACGGCCGCCCGCGCGATCGTCGCCTCCGCCGCGTCGGCGAGGAACCGGCGGTACTCCTCCTCGGGGATCCCGCGGATCGCCTCGGCGCGGATCGACGGGCGGCCGGTCCCGTCCCGGCCCCGGAACAGGTGCGCCTTCCCGACGACCAGGGCGGGGCCGGGCGTGCTCCACGCCTTGAGCGCCGCAAGCGCCCGGGGGTGGAAGCCCCCGGCGGTCACGGTGACCGAACCGGTCGGGTCGGTAAGGCGGGCTCGGAAGAACGGCTGCGCGTCGTCCCGTCCGACGGAGTCGGCCGGCGAGAGATCGCCGACGAGCAGGACCCGGTTCATCCGGGCCCCGAGCGGGCTCAGAAGGTGGGCGGCGACGCGTTCTCCCTCGCCGCGCTCCTCCTCGAGCGACGCTTCGAACTCCTGGGCCATGACCCGCCACGCGGGCTCGCGGCCGGTCATCGGTTCGCTCCCGCGAGGGACCGACGCAGCGCGGCCCCCCGCTCCGCGGCGCCGGGAGCGACCGCGCGGACCGATTCCGGGTAGATCGTGAGGCCGAAGTCGTCGACGGTGGCCCGGCCCGAGACCGCGAGTCGCCGTCCGAACACCGCCGTGAACAGCTCCTCCTCGAGGAGCGTCGGATCCGGCGTTTCGCGGAGGCGATCGAGCGCCTCGCCGAGCGTGCGACCCCAGAGCGCCTCGGTCTGCGCGCGATCGAGGTTGAGGGTGGCGCTCGCCGAACCGTCGTCCAGCACGACGCGGGCCCGCAGGTCCGGGGCCGCCGCGACCGCCCCGTGGACCCGGCATAGCCCGCTCGAGACGCTCCGTCCGCACGTCGGGCACCGGTAGACGAGCCCGCTCGGCGGGAGGAGCGCGATCGCGATCCCCTCGACCGACGCGAGCTCGGCGCCGCGCGACGCCTCGAGACGGGCGAGCGTCACGGGGCCCGTGGGGAGAAGGACGTCGACCGGCGGAAGCGGCGCGTCCGGGATGCGCTCGACCGTCGCCCGCTCGTCGAGGACGAGCTGGGGGCGGTTCCGGAACGCCCGGGCGTACGCGCCGGTGACGCGGATCGCTTCGCCCTCCTTGAGCCCGAAGTCGGTCCACGCGGTGAATGCGAGGGTCCCGCTCGCGTCGCCGACGATCCCCTCCCGGATCTCCCGGCGCTCCTGTCCGACGGTGACGCTCTTCGGCCGGACGCGCGCGACCCGGACCTCGAGCCGGAACCCCTCGTCGGGCGGGCGGAGCTCGGCGACGGGCCGGAGCGGGAGCGTGTCGGCGGCGATCGCCGGGAGCTCCGCCTCGGCCGCGGGCTCGACCCGGGTCCGCCAGGAGAACGCGAGCTCGACCCGGCCGTTGTACTCTTTCACGGAGACCGGGCCGGCCCGGAGGACGGTGCCGCGGTCGATGTCGGCGGCCGGCGGGTCCCACCAGGTGAAGCGCACGGTGGCGCTCCCATCGCTCAAGAGCCCGGAAAGGACGGGCCGGCGGCCGCCGTCGGACCGACGGGTGATCTCGCGCCGGCTCGCGGTCACCACCCGGGCGACGATGACGACCCCGTCGTGGCCGACGCGCAGCTCGTTGAGGCGGACCTCGCGGGTCGGTGTGGGGGAGGCCATGCTCGGCTCCATCGGCTCCCCCGGGGCGGAGGGAGCGCGGGGGGTAAAAGCCTCATGGGGGGCGCGAGCGCTGCGCCCCGGCGGGGACCCTCCGGACCGACGGCGGAAGCCGGCGGGAGGGGGACGGCCCGTCGGCGGTCCGCACAAGCCTTTTGCGCCGGGTCCGCTCCCGACCGTTCCGGATGGTGCGGTTCGAGCAGCGCGTCGACCGGATCCTCAAGGCCCGCGACTCCCTGCTCTGCGTCGGCCTCGACCCGGACCCCGCCCAGTTCCCGAGGCCCCTGCGACGCCAGCCGCCCGAACGGGCGGCGGCGACGTTCCTCGACGGCGTCGTGCGCGCCACCCTTCCGAGCGCCGCCGCGTACAAGATGCAGCTCGGGTGCTACCTCGGCCTCGGACCGGCCGGGCCGAGGCTGCTCGCGCGGCTCACCCATCGCATCGGCCCGACGCGGCTCCGCATCCTGGACCTCAAGGCGAACGACGTGCCCCACGTGATGCGCATGGTGCGCGACGCGGCGTTCGGGTCCCTCGGGTTCGACGCGATCACCGTGACCCCGTGGATGGGATGGGAGACCCTCGAACCGTTCCAGGACGACGAGGCGCACGGCGTCTTCCTGGTCGCCCACTCGTCGAACCCGGGGGCCGCCGACTTCCAGGAGATCCCCACGCCGCGCGGCCCGCTCTGGCTCGCGATCGTCGGGGAGGTCCGACGTCTCGCCGCGGCGAAAGGGAACGCGGGGGTCGTCGTCGGTGCCACGTTCCCCGAGGCGATCCGGCTCGCCCGCACCGAGCTCGGCAACGGCGTCCCGATCCTCGTCCCGGGGATCGGCGCGCAGGGGGGACAGCTCTCCGCGACGGTCCGGGACGGGGTCGACGCGCGCGGGCGGGCGCTCCTCGTGAGCGCGTCCCGGTCGATCCTGTACGCGTCGGCCGGCGCGGACTGGAAGAAGGCGGCGGCGATGGAGTCGGACCGGCTGCGCCGGCAGATCAACCAGCTGCGCGCAGGGCTTGGTACCGACGGATGAGCTCGCCCGCGACGGTCTCGACCCCGTAGCGCGCCTCGGCGCGCCGGCGCGCGGCGGCGCCCATCCGGGCCCGCGTCGCGGGGTCGCCGAGGAGGGTGCGGACCTTCTCCGCGAGGTCGTCCGGGTTCATCGGCTCGATGAGGAGCCCCTCCGTGCCGGGCTCGATCACCTCCCGGACGCCGGGCATGTCGGCGATCAGCACCGGCAGCCCGACCGCCATCGCCTCCGCGACGGCGAGGCCGAACCCCTCGAGCCGGTTCTGAGACGGGAAGACGAACAGCTCGGCGAGGCGGAGGTGGTCCGCGAGCGCGTCGTCGCCGACCTCGGAGAGGAACCGGACCCGGTCGAGGACGCCCAGGCGACGGGCGCTCGCCTCGAGGGAGCCCCGGCCCGGCCCCCGGCCGATGAGGAGGAGCGCGACGTCCTCCGGCAGCTGCGCCACGGCGCGCAGGAGGGCGTCGAGCCCCTTGTGCGGGACGAGCCGGCCGGTGAACGCGAGGAGCCGCCGGCCGTCGAGGCCGAGGGCGCGGCGCAGCGCCGGGTCCGCGGGGGCGGGGTGGAAGCGCGCGAGATCGACGGACGACGGCACGATCTCGAGGGGCCGGCCGGCGAGGGCGCGCGACGTCTGGCCGTAGCTCCGCGTGTGGACGATGATCCGGTCCACGCCGCGGAGCGTCCCGGGCAGGATCAGCCGCTCGTACAGCCCGGTCGCGAGCCGGCCGAGCGGACCCGCGAGATAGAGGTCGCAGTGGTACGTGAGGACGACCGGCGGCCGGTCCGGCCCCAGGCCGCGCAGGGCGAAGTGCGCCGTGAGCGGGGGCGGGTAGTGCAGGTGGATCACGTCGGCGGGGATCGCCCGGATGAGCCGCCGGGTCCCCGCGTCGATCGGGGTGTTCCAGGCGACGGCGAGGGTGGGCGCGCGGACGACGCGGACCCCGTCGATCGTCTCCTCGGCCGGCAGCCGTCGGTCGAACCGGGACGTGAGCACCGTCACGACGTGCCCCTCGCGGACGAACTCCGTCGCGATCGCCCGCACGTGCGACTCGACGCCGCCCGCGTGCGGATGGTAGTACGGGGTCACCTGGAGGATGCGCAGCCGAACCACCCCCGCCGGCGGGCGGAGCCTCGGGGCGACGCGGCCCGCTCCGCGGTCACGCCGCGGGCGGGAGCGGCCGGCGCGTCGTCGGCTCGGGGGACGACTCGCGGCCCTGGAGGAGCTCGCCCGGCGGGATCGCGGCGATCTCGAGGCCCCGCATCGCCTCGCCGAGGCCGGTCGACACCCGCGCGAGGAGCGCGGGGTCGTCGAAGTGGAGCGACGCCTCCACGATGGCGCGGGCGACCTTGACCGGATGCTGCGCCTTGAAGATCCCGCTGCCGACGAACACCCCGTCTACGCCGAGCAGCCGGCAGAACGCCGCGTCGGCGGGCGTGGCGATCCCCCCGGCGGCGAAGTTGACGACCGGCAGCCGCCCGAGGGTGCGGACCTCGTTGACGAGGGCGATCGGGACCCGCTCGTGGGTCGCCCACTCGGCGAGCGGCCCCTTCGCGAGGTGCCGGACCTCCTCGATCTCCTGGCTAACCTGGCGGATGTGCCGGATCGCCTCGATGACGTTCCCCGTCCCCGCCTCGCCCTTCGTCCGGACCATCGCGGCCCCCTCGTGGATCCGGCGGAGCGCCTCGCCCAGGTTGCGGGCGCCGCAGACGAACGGCACGGTGAACCCGGCCTTCGCGACGTGGAAGAACGGGTCAGCCGGCGTGAGCACCTCCGACTCGTCGATCATGTCGACGCCGAGCGACTCGAGGATGCGCGCCTCCGCGGTGTGCCCGATCCGGCACTTCGCCATCACGGGGATCGAGACGCGCTCCTGGATCTCGCGGATCCGCGACGGGTCGGCCATGCGGGCGACGCCGCCGGCGGCCCGGATATCCGCGGGGACCCGCTCGAGCGCCATCACCGCGACGGCGCCCGCGTCCTCCGCGACCTTCGCCTGGTCGGCCGTGGTCACGTCCATGATGACGCCCCCCTGCTGCATCCGGGCGAATCCGCGCTTCAGTCGGTCGCTGCCGACCTTGAGCTCGGGGGCCTTCCGGGCCATCGGGGAGGTGGGACCGTCCGCGCCTATAAGAACCGGCTCCCCGGGCGCGGCCCGGTCCGCAAGGGGTTTATCGGCCCGGCGCGGTCCGTCGGGCACCGCTGGGGGAGCTGTGAACCGGCTGAGAGGACGGGCGGCGCCCGTCGACCCCACGAACCTGCCCGGGGTAATGCCCGCGAAGGGACTGCGATGCGCGACCTAGCAGTTCCACCGGCGGTGGCTGGTGGCATGAGTGGACGGACCGGATAGCGGGCGCGCCAGAGCGCGGCGACCATGGACGATCGGCCGATGGCTCCTGGTGGGGATGATCGCCCTCGTGGTCGTCCTCGCCGGGTACACGGGCTACGCCCTCCTCACCGCCCCCCGCCCGGGACCGAACGGCACCCTCACCGTGTACACCTACTCCTCCCTCCTCGGCGGCGCCTGCCCCGCGAGCCCGACGCTCGCCGGGGTCCTCGCCCCGTTCGAGAGCGCGCACGGGGTGACCGTCGACATCGTCTGTCCGACCGGGACCCTCGTCAACACGCTCCTCGCCCAGAAGGCGGCCCCCGTCGCGGACGTCGTCGTCGGCCTCGATGAGGTGACCGCCCCCGAGGCCGAGGCCAATGGGCTCCTGGCGCCGTACGCGTCGCCCGCCCAGGCGGAGATCGATCCGGCGATCGCCGCGGAGCTCAGTCCCGACCACGCCGTGACGCCGTACGAATGGGGGTACCTCGCGATCGACTACAACGAAACGTTCGCCGCCGGCGCGGGCGGCGCGATCGAGCACATGTCGTTCCCGGCCCTCGCGTCGAACGCGACGTGGGCCCACGACCTCATGATCGAGGACCCGACGCAGGACATCACGGGCGAGGAGTTCCTGCTCTGGGAGATCGCGTACTACGATTCCGTCGTCCACGGCGACTGGACCGGCTTCTGGAAGGCGGTCGACCCTGAGCTGCGCGTCGCGGCCGACTGGTCGGACGCCTACGACGCGTTCCTCGGGCCCACCGACCCGCCCGCGATGGTCGTGAGCTACTCGACGGACCCCGCCTCCGCCGACCCGCCGGGTCCGGCGAGCGGATTCAACGCGACGGTGAGCTGGTCGAACGGAACGGCGTACGGCTGGCGCTCCGTCTACGGCGTCGGCGTCGTCAACGGGACGCACCAAAGCGCGCTCGCCCGGGCGTTCGTTGACTGGTTCCTCTCCCCGACGGTCCAGGAGGAGCTCCCGACGAACGAGTGGGAGTATCCCGCCAACTCGACGGTCCCGCTCCCGCCGGTCTTCCAGTACGCGATCGACCCCGGATCGATCACGCCGCTCAACGGCGCCCTCGGGCCGTCGACGATAGCGTCGTCGCTCCCCGGATGGATCGACGAGTGGCAGACCCTCGAGAACCAGTACGGCGGATGACGGAGCGACGGCGGCTCCTCGCGCTCCTGCCGGCCGCCGCGTTCGTCGTGGCGGTCGCCATCGGCCCGGCCGCGATCCTCCTGGGCCGGGGGATCGCGGACGGCGGCGGGATCGCGGGGCTCGCGACGCTCCTCGGCGACCCGCTCAACCGGACGGCCGTCGCGAATTCCCTCCTGCAGGGGGCGCTGAGCGCGGCCGGCGCCGTCGTCCTCGGCTACCCGGTCGGCCTCTACCTCGGGCGGTACGCGGGTCCCCGCGGCGGGGTCCTCCGGGCGGTGCTCCTCGTCCCGTTCCTCCTGCCGAGCGTCGTGATGGCGTTCGCCATCGAGGGGCTGTTCGGACCCGGCGGCACCGTGGGGGCCGTCGTCCCCGCCGTCCGAGCGCTCGGGTCGGGGCTCGGCGGGATCGTGGCGGCGAACGTGATCTTCAACCTCCCGCTCGTCGCGCTCTTGACCGCGGTCGGCGTCGAGTCGGCGTCGGTCGAGCTCGAGGACGCGGCGTCGGCCCTCGGCGCACCCCCGTCCCGGGTCTACCGCGACGTGTGGGCCGCGCCGTCGCTCCTCGGCGCGGCCGCCGGGGCGCTCGTCACGTTCCTCCTCTCGGCGCTCGCCTTCGCCGCGCCGCTCCTGCTCTGCGGGGCCCGGTGCTACACGATCGAGGCGCGGGTCTGGTCGCTCGACACCGTCCTGCTCGAGCCGAACGCAGCGAGCGCCCTCGCCGCCGTCTCCGTCGCGTTCCTGGCCGTGCCGACCGCGCTGTACCTCGTCCTGTCGCACCGGCTCCGGGTCGGACGGAGCGGTCGCCCGCGGCCCCCGCGCCCGATCCGCGGGGCCGGACCCTGCGGCATCGTCGCCGTGACGGTCGGGGTCGTCGGCGTCGTCGTCCTGGTCCTCGGGAGCGTCCTCTACCGGTCCCTCGCGGGCGGCGGGAGCGGTTCGGGGGCGGCCGCCGCCGGCTGGCTCGCGCTCGGATCGCCGCGCATCGCGGCCGCGACGGGCGTCAGCGTCGCCGGCGCGGTCGCGAACACGGTCGGCTTCGCGGTCGCGGGCGCCCTCGTCGCGCTCCTCCTCGGCATCGTCTCCGGGTTCGCCCTGAAGCGCGCCCCCGGGGCGGCCCGCGGGCTCCCGGGACTCCTGTTCGCCCCCCTCCTCATCTCGCCGATCGTCCTCTCGCTCGCCCTCGCGACCGTCTGGGGGCCGGTCGTCGCCGGTCCCGGCAGCTGGGGCCTCGTCGTCGCCGCCCAGGCGACGCTCGCCCTCCCGTTCGCGCTCGAGAGCCTCTGGGTCGCCCTCCGGTCCCGGCCGGCCGGGCCCCGCGAGGCGGCGGAGATCCTGGGCGCCCGGCCGTTCGTCGCGTACCTCGATACGGACGTGGCGGGGTCGGCGGGAGCGCTCCGGACGGCGGTGCTGTTCGCCTTCGCGCTATGCCTCGGCGAGTTCACCGCCACGTACTTCCTCACGTCGTTCGCGACGCCGGGGTTCGCGACGCTCCCGGTCGTCCTCTACGATCTGCAGGGCCCGGGCGTCCGTCTCTTCGCCGCCGCCGACGCCGTCGCGGGGCTCCTCGTCCTCGTCAGCCTGGCCGTCCTCGCCGCTGTCGCCCTCGGAGGCCGCCGTGTCGAGCTCTGAGCTCCTCCGCGTCGACGGGCTGTGCGTCGACTGGGACGGGCGCCCGGTCCTCCGGTCCGTCGGGCTCCGCGTCGGCGCGAACGAGCTCGTCGTGCTGCTCGGCCCGAACGGGAGCGGCAAGACGACCCTGTTGCGGACGATCGTCGGCCTCGAGCGCCCCTCGTCCGGCCGGGTCTGGTTCGACGGCCAGGAGCTTCGCGACCGGCCGACGCACCGGCGGGGGATCGGTCTCCTCGCGCAGGAGCCGGCGCTGTTCCCGCGCCGCAGCGTCGCCGCGAACGTCGCCTACGGGCTCGAGGTCGGGCGGCGGCCGCCCGCGGAGGTCCGCGACCGGGTCCGGGAGATGCTCGCGCTCGTGGGGCTCGCCGGGTTCGACGACCGGCCCCCGACGGCGCTCTCGGGCGGGGAGCGGCAGCGCGTGGCCCTCGCCCGGACGCTCGCCCCGCGCCCGCGCCTCGTGCTCCTCGACGAGCCGTTCGCCGCGATCGACGTCGAGCGGCGGGCGGAGCTCCTCGGCGACTTCCGGCGCGCGCTTCGCGCGACGGGCACGGCGGCCGTCCATGTGACGCACGATCGGGAGGAGGGGTTCCTCCTCGCCGACCGCGTCCTCCTCCTCTGGGAGGGCGCCCTGGTGCAGTCGGGACCCCCGGAGGCCGTGCTCCGCCGGCCCGTCACCCCGGCGGTCGCCCGGTTCCTCGGCTACAACGTGCTCCCCGGGGCCGACGGACCGGTCGCCGTCGAACCCCACGCGGTCCGGCTCGGGCCGCCCGGGACGGGCGCGGTCGACGCCGAGGTCCTCGCCGACGGGCCGACCGGGTCCGAGCGCCGGACGTACCTGCTCGCCGGCGACGGCCGCCGGATCGAGGCCCGTCGGCCGGCCGCGGCCCCTTCCCTTTCCCCGGGGACGATCGTCGGCGTGACGTGGACGGAGACGGTCCCTATCGGGGCCGCCGTCGGCGCGCCCGTCTAACGGGCCGGGGCTACGGCCGGGGCGGGGGCCCGCTCGACGGGCGGCACGTAGGTGAGCCACCCCGCGTACTCGGGCGCCCGCCCGCGGACGGCGTCGTCGTACCGCGCCTGCAGGCGTCGCGTGATCGGGTACTGCCCCGTCCCGATCGTCCGGCCGTCGACCTCCCGGATCGGGGTGATGCCGACCGCCGTCCCCGAGAAGAACAGCTCGTCTGCGGTGAACAGCTCCTCGCGCGTGAAATCGGTCCGCTGGAAGACGAGGCCCTCGTCGGCGACGAACCGGATCACCGTGTCGCGCGTCACGCCCCGGAGGATTCCCGAGCTCGCGGGCGGCGTGCTCACCACGCCGTGCTTCACGCGGAAGATGTTCTCCCCCGGTCCTTCGGCGACGCGTCCGGCGCTGTTGAGGAGGATCGCCTCGTCGTAGCCGCCGGCGACGGCCTCCATCTTCGCCAGCGCCGCGTTCGCGTAGTTCGCCGCGCACTTCGCCTGGGGAGGCAGCGCGCGGGCGTCGACCCGGCACCAGCTCGAGACCGTCGCCCGGACCCCGTTCGCGAGGCCGGCGGCCCCGAGGTACGGCCCCCACTCCCACAGCGCGATCGCGACCTCGATGCGGCAGCGCGTCGGGTCGAGGCCCATCTCGCCGTACCCCGAGAAGGCGATCGGCCGGATGTACGCGTCCCCGGCGCCGTTCGCGCGGACGAGATCGACGACGGCGGCCTCGAGCTCGCTCCGCCGGTACGGCAGCCGCATCCGGTAGATCTTCGCGCTGTCCTCGAACCGCGCGAGGTGCTCCGGCAGCCGGAAGACGGCCGTCCCCCGGTCGGTCCGGTGCGATCGGATCCCCTCGAAGACGGAGTAGGCGTAGTGTAGGCCGTGCGTGAGGACATGGACCCGGGCGTCGGGCCAGTCGACGAGCCGTCCGTCCTGCCAAATCTTCGACACCGGCTTGATCTCCGCCATCGTCGTCACGCCTCCGCGAGGGGGGGATGCGCCTCGAGGGCAAGAAGCGTCTCCCACCGGGACCGGACGCTCGCCTGCATCGCGTCGATCGCCGCGTCAGGGAGGTGGGCGAACCGTCCTTGGAGCTCGAGGTACTCCCGGATCGGCTTCAACCGGCCGAGGCGCCGGGTGATCCGGTACCGTCCCGCCTCGACCTCGTAGAGGGGGAACAGCCCGGTGTCCGTCGCGAGGCGGCCGATCTCGATCGTCTCCTCGGAGGGGTACCGCCAGCCGGGAGGGCACGGCGTGAACGCGTGGAGGAAACGGGCGCCGCTCGCCGCGCGGGCCTTGGTCGCCTTCGCGACGAGGTCCTCCGGGAAGCTCGGGTTGATCGTCGCGGCGTACGCCGGCCGGTGGGCGAGGACGATCGCGATCACGTCCTTCTTCGGCTCGGGCTTGCCGTGCGACGAGCCGCCGACGGGCGTCGTCGTCGTCCAGGCCCCCGCGGGCGTCGCCCCGCTGCGCTGGACGCCGGTGTTCATGTACGCCTCGTTGTCGTACATCACGTAGATCGCATCGGTCCGGCGTTCGAGCATTCCGCTCAGCGACTGGAGCCCGATGTCCGCCGTCCCCCCGTCGCCGGCGAACCCGACGACCGTGACGTCCTCAAGGCCGAGCGCGTCGCAGGCGGCGCGGATCCCCGACACCGACGCGCCCGTCGCCTCGATCGCGTTGTCGAGGAGGGGGACGCCGAGGGCGGTCGTCGGGTACGGGGTCGCGATCACCGTCCAGCAGCACGCGGGGACCGCGACGACGGTCCGGGGCCCGAGCGCCTTCAGGAGGAGGCGCATCGCGAGCGCCGGGGCGCACCCCGGGCACGCCGAATGGCCCGAGCGCAGGAGCTCGATCGCGGGGATCGTGAGCTTAGCCATGGGTCGCCACCTCCTCGGCGGGCTCGAGATCGATCCACCGGGCGCTCGGCCCCGCTGCGTCGGAGAGCAGCAGCGCGAACATCCGCCGGATCTCGGCGGGTCCCACGTCCCGGCCCCCGATGCCGGCGAGATAGCTCTCGAGCCGGGGCCGTCCGTCCGAGCCGTACAGCGCCGCGGCGACCTCGCCGGCGACGGGGCCGCGGCCCCCGAACGTGTACGCCCGGTCCACGACCCCGATCCGGTCCACCGAGGCGGCGAGGGCGCGGAACGCTTCGGCCGGGAACGGCCGGAACATCCTCAGCTTCGCGAGCCCGACGCGCTTCCCGGACGCGCGCAGCTCGTCCACGATGGCCCGCGCGGTCGTCGAGATCGTACCGACGGTCACGAGCACCGCCTCGGCGTCGTCGGTCCGGTAGAGAGCGACCGGTCCTTCCGGGGGACGTCCCGTCGCGCGCCCGTAGTCGGCCTCGGCGGCCGCGAGGACCGCGGGCACCGCCTCCATCGCCTTCGCGACGGCGCGCCGGAACTCGACCCACTCGACGGGGCCGGTGAACGAGCCGAGGCGCTCGGGCCGGTCGACGGCGAGCGTTCCGGTCGGACCGCGCGCGGGGAGGAACCGGTCCACGACGTCCGGCTCGGGGACGTCGACGGGCTCGTACGTGTGCGAGAGGAAGAACGCGTCCTCGGCGATCATCGCGGGGAGCCGGATGCCGATGTCCTCGGCGACCCGGTACGCCACGAGGACCGTGTCGAGGACCTCCTGATTGCTCTCCGCGAAGAACTGGATCCAGCCGGTGTCCCGCTGGCTGATCGCGTCGGTGTGGTCCGCCCCGATCGACCACGGCGGGGCGACGGCCCGGTCGACGACGCCCATCACGATCGGCGCCCGCAGGCCGGAGGCCCAGTGGAGGAGCTCGTGCATGAGGAGGAGGCCCTGGCTCGACGTCGCCGTGTACGTCCGGGCGCCGAGGGCGGAGGCGCTGAGGCACGTCTGGAGCGCGCTGTGCTCGGACTCGACGGGGATGTACCGGCCCGCGAGGCGGCCCGCGGCGAAGTCTTCGGCGAGCGCCTCCACGATCGTCGTCTGCGGCGTGATCGGGTACGCCGCGACGACCTGCGCGCGCGCGAGCCGGACCGCCCGCGCCTGGGCGTGGTTCCCCGACAGGAGCTCGCGCGTCACGGGTCGAGCCCCCCCTCGTCGGCGACCATTGCGATCGCGTGGGGCGGGCACTCGACGGCGCAGATGCCGCACCCTTTGCAGTACGCCGCCCGGAGGACGGGGTACCCGTCCGCGTCGAACCCGTAGGCGTCGTCCGGGCAGAACTTCCAGCAGAAGTTGCACCGCGTGCACCGAGCCCGGTCGATCGTCGGCACGAGGGTGCGCCAGCTCGCGGTGTGCAGCTCGTCGCTCGGCCGGCTGGCGAGCGGCGCGTCGGGCAGGACCGTCGCCGCACGCACCGCCCGGGGGCGGACGAGCGGGAGCGACTCCCCCTCGGCCACACGGACCTCGGCGAACCCCCGCCGGATCGCCTCCACGTTCCGGTCGACCTCCCGGGGGGCCGACGCCCGGACGGCCTGCTCGAGCGCCACGGACGGCACGATCCCCGAGACCCGGGCGAGCGCCCCGAGCATCGTCGTGTTGACGATCGGCATCGTCGGCGAGCCGAGCCCGAGCGCGACCGCGATCCGGTCGGCGTCGACGCTCGCCCGGACCGCCCGCACGGGGGTCGCGAGGCTCTCGGGACCGTGCCCGGAGTTGACGAGGAGGAGCCCGCCTTCCTTGAGCCCGTCGGTGACCGGGATCGTCCGGAGGAGCCCCGGGTCCAGGACGACGACGATGTCGGGGGTCGTGACCGAGGTCCGGACCCGGATCGGGCGGTCGTCGACCCGACAATAGGCGGTGACCGGCGCCCCGCGTCGCTCCACGCCGAAGAAGGGGAAGCTCTGCGGCGAGCGGCCGGCGACGAACGCGGCCTCGGCGAGCAGTTCGGACGCCACCACGGACCCCTGCCCGCCGCGTCCGTGGAACCGGATCTCGATCACGGTGGCCCCGTGCCAACCACCCCGACCGGCCGAGATAAACCGACGGTCAGCCCGGGTTGACCCGCCGGGTGGGCGGCCCGCGACGATCGGGCCGGGTCAGGGGCGCGCGAGCGTGATGCCGTAGTGCTCGGGACCGAACCGCCAAGGGGCGCCGGCGACGAGACCGAACCCGGCGAGCCGGTCGGTCGCCTGGGCGGGCGTGAGGCGGATCGCGAGCGGCGGGCCGATGGCGGTCGCGCGCGGGTCCCAGTCGACGTTCACGACCCGGCCCCCCGGCCGGACGAGCCGCACCGCCTCGCCGACGGTCGCGTCCGGGAGGTCGTGCAGCACGTTCGCGAGGAGGAGGAGATCGACGGCCCCGTCGGGGAGCGGGATGCGGTCGACCGACGAGCGCACCGCCTCGAGCCACGGGAGGCCCTCCGCCGTCGCCCTCTCCGACACGAGCCGGACGAGCTCCTCCGACAGATCGATCGCGAAGACCCGTCCGGTCGGTCCGACCCGGCGGGCAGCCGGGACCGCGAAGTAGCCGGACCCGGCGCCGACCTCCGCGATCCGGTCCCCCGCCTCGATCCCGGCCCGGTCCCAGAGCGCCTCCGCGTCCTCGCTGTCGGCCCGTCCCGGCCGTTCGAGGATGTCGAGCGCCTCGCGCCGGGTCCACGGCCGGTGGTGCATTCGCTCGGCGTCGTGCGTCGATCGGGGGGACGGATCCACCGTCAGTCCCCCGACGCCGGAGCGGCGGCCGCCGGCTCGACGATCCTCGGCTCGACGTGGACCGGGACGCCGGCCTGCTCGAAGAGGACTCCGACGGGACACGTGCGCAGGGTGATCGCGAGCGCGGTGGCGATCTCCGCCGGCGGGGCGCGGGTGACGAACCGCGCCGTGCCGTCCACGCGCGTGATCGTGCGCGCTCCGCGGGGTCGTACGGCCTCGAGCTCGACGCGCAGGGACTCGACGGAGAGGTGACGCCGGCGGGCGACGAGGGCGAAGATGGTGGTGATGCAGCCCGCCAGCGACAGGACCGAGAGCTCGAGCGCGGAGGCGCCGGCGTCGGCGCCGTCCTCTTCTACGGGAAGGTCGACGACGACCCGGTGCCCCCGGGCATCGTCGAGCGCGGTCCGGAAGCGACCTTCCCATTGCGCGTTCGCGTGCATCGGGCTCGCGGAGCGTCGAGCTTCCGACCGTTCATAACCCACCGGTCGGGCCGGCTTGACCGCCTCGCCGGGAGTTCCGCCGGCCGGCCCGACCGGCCTCCCGACGTCGGGGCCGGTCGGCCCGGAGCCGGCGCGGCCGCCTTCGAAATCCCCTCCCGGGAGCGCCGGGGATCCGGTGCTTGCGTCCGGGCCGAGACGATCGAAGGCATCGAGGTCCCGGAGCGCGAACAGGACCCCGCACACTCGGCACGTGTGGCGCACGCTTGGGGTTCCGAGACAGCCCGGACCCGCGAAGACCCGGAACCCGGTATCGTTCTCCGTACCGCACCCGGGACAACGGACGAGGAGCCTCGGCATCCGCCATCGGACGGCGGCCCGGCGGGCGTATCGGTCGACGGGACGCAAGGGAACGGGCCCACGGCACCGGTTACCGGCGCGAGGAGGGCGCGGGCCCACGCCGAGCGCCTTTCTCGACGCTCACCCCGGCGATCTCGCACCGACGGGTCGGTTCGAGGGCCGCATCCCCCACCCGACCGCGCCGTCCGCGCCGCGCCGGTATCTCCCAGACGCCCCGTAGGGGGTCGTTGGCGAGGAGATCCGCCCGGAGCGATCCCGGCAGCCGTCTCGGCCTACGAAGGACCCGACGCGAGGCGGGAGAGGATCTTCGGCAGCGCCGCATCGAACGCGTCGGGGCGGGACAGGTTGAGGAGATGGTCCGCCCCCGGGACCAGTTCGACGTGGGCCCCCGAGATCCCCCGACCGAGGTAGTTCGCGAGGTGGGGCATCGCGGGGTTATCGTGGTCCCCTACCAGGATGAGCACCGGGGTGCGGACGTCGCCGAGCCGGCTCGCCGCGGGCGGTCCCTCCCTCGTCTCGTGCTGGCCGGAGCGGTCCCCGAACACCTCGGCCGCATTGTCGTGGACCATCGTCCGGAACAGCTCGAGCTCCCTTCCCGTGAGCTGCGAGGCCCACAGCTGACGCGCGTGCTCGGTCGCCTCGTCGAGCTTCCCGGCCGCCCAGGCGTCGGCCGAGGCCTTCGACAGGCGCTCGTCGAGCTCGAACGTCGCCTTTCCCCCGGGGACGTGGTCGTAATCCATTCCGGAGTACCCCGGGGCGATGAGCAGCAGCCCCCCGACCTTCCCGGGATCGGCGAGCGCCAGGTCCAGGGCGATCCGGCCGCCCATGCTGGGGCCGACCACGAGCGGCCGGTCCATCTTGAGGTGGTCGATGATCGACCGGAGGTCGTTCACGGCCGAGTACGGCGCGGTCGCCGGGGTCGAACCACCGTAGCCCCTCAGATCGTACCGCACCACGTGGTGACTCGTCGAGAGGCGCGGGAACTCCCTGTTCCACATCCGCCGGTCCGCGATCCCCTCGTGAAGGAGCACGATGGGGACTCCTCGACCCGCCGCCTCGTAGGCGATCTTCCCGCCGGGAACGTCAAGGGTCTTCGCCTCAGCGATCGTCGCCATCGATCCCCCGAACTTTCCATGCGTTATGAGCGGGCCGGGGAGGTCGTGAAACGGCGCGCCTTGTCGCGCCGGGCGTCTCGTCCGGAATCGGACCCAAGGTCCCGGGACGAGCTCGCTGGATTTCGTCTCCAAGTCCCGACGACGATCGGTCGGGGAGGGGAGCGCTCCGGCGCACGGTTGCCGCCGCGAACCGGAACCGGGCCGAGGTAGGTCGGGGCCGGGCGAAGTGGGGCCGAGTCCACATGGCAGCCTCGACGGACGTCAGTACGATCCGCAATCTTCACGGGGCAGGGCACACCTACCGGGAGATTCACGCGGACACCGGGCTCTCCCTCGGCACGATCTCCAAGGTCTTGCGTGCCGCCGGGCGAGGGACTAGGGCAAATGCGCCCGAGTAACCTGCGACAGAATCCACGGAGCGATCCATCCATAGACCTCCTCGGTCTCGGCGATCCCGCTGTACTGACGAACGCGCCCCTGTCTCGAGACGGGTTCGATCGAGTGGACCCGGCCCGCTCGCACCCTGACCATCCAACGATGGACCGCTTGTTCCGAGTCCGGCTCGTGCTTTAGCAGCGGGGGATCGATCCATGCGTGGACCGACGCAACAAAGCTCGCGTAACCCTTGGAGTCGAAGAACCCGAACGCCGCCCGCCGAAGGTCCGACTCTCCGACCAGGTAGCCATGGCCGGCCGCCGCTCCGAGCGTAGAGAGGTCCTCCTTGGAGTACGGCGGCGCGCGGACCTCGGCGAGGTCGAGTCCGCATTCCTGGAACGCAGTAACGGTACGCTCGGCAATCTCCTCCCAGGGGCATGTCCCGAGCTGAGACTCCGCTAGGAAGCGTAGGGGTCGATCTGGTAGGAACCGGTCGCTCCACTCGGCTGCCTCGACCTCAAGGGCGGGATCCGACGAGGGAGGTTTGGGACCAGGGACGCCAGCCTCGGGAGGCGCGCCCGGCATTGTCCGTCCAGATTCCGGGGTCTCTAATGACCTTGGGGGGCGGAAGGCGGATTGCCGTTCGTTTGGAGCCTGATGAACGGATTACGCTCCTCGAGTGGGGCGGGCGGCCACCCATGGGGCGACGATACGAATACGGGCGATTGCGGGTCAAGCCCCGGTCGTGGGGTTCCCTCCCCGCCGACCGTCCCGAATCACCCCCCTCCGAAACCGAGGGGTCGGTCCGAGATGGACCGGGGGCCGGTGCGCAAACGTCGACATTCGGGGCACCGGCCCTCTCTCCATTCTCCCGAAGTCCCTTCGAGGGCGGCCGCCCCCGGAACAGAAAGGCGTGGAGCGTCCAGGCCCTCCTCTGGTAGCAGATTCGAAACCTGTCCCCCGCGCGATGAACGACCGTAGGGTTCCCGAAGATCTTCCCGAGTGGGTCTTCGTTCGACCCTCCCGCCGACGGCGCATCCTGACAATCGGAATCGTCGCCGCTATCTTTGTCTCAGTGATGCTCGCCTCCCTTTGGGAGACTAACACCTACGAAACTCAATCCGTCAAGATGCGGTCACACGGAGACTGTGTTGGGATTCCGGAATTATACAGCAACGCCACGCTCGGATTTCAAGTTGGCCGCCCGGGAACTTTATCAGGGGCATGGATGGACTCACCCAATGAGGACCCCTATCACCCAGGGCCGACGACAGTAGAACTCTACCCGAGTTCGCAATGCATGACGGGCGCAGATGCCGTCTGTGGGGGTTCCCCGATATGGACGAGCGCGCGAAACATATCAGAGGGGTCCGTTTCCGAACACCTCGGCCCGGGAGGTTACACCCTTCTCTGGCTCAACTCGCAGTCCGATCCGACCCCGGTCGTTGTCTTCACGCAAGATCTCGTGTTCACTCCATCCGCTTGGTGGTGGCTATGAGACAAGGCCGGAGCGATTCTCGATAAGGGATCGCCCGGGCCGACTCCGCTACCTCCCCTTCGTCGACCGGCTCCTCGCAGCGACGTCGGCGGGAACCGTGCTGAACATCAGGAAGTGGGTGGAGCAAAGCCAAGCCTCGGTCGTGGCCCCGCCGAAAGCGGGGCCGCCCTGCGCTGTCTTCCTTGCGGGGCAGTCGCTCTTGTGCAGGTGGACGAGCGCAGGGTTCATCCCCAAGGGGTCGAGCCAGAGGGCGAGCACTCGTGCTTCGCACCCATGCCCCTCTCTGAAGAGCGGCGTCCGGCCCAGCGGGGACGCGTCGACCACACCCCCGGGACTCGGGCCCATCATATGACCGCTCCGATTTCTGCAGCTGCGGGAATAGGAACGCCCCATACACAACCGCCAGGAGGCCGGATCCGAGTCGATAAGCCTCTCTCGCGCGCAAATCGGTCTGGGCGGGTGCTCAGGACCGGGACGGACGTTCGCCACGCGGGGAGCGGCTCACTCACTCCCGACCAGGTTCGCCGTCTCCTCGCCTCGATCGACCGGCTCGAGGAGAGGACGCCCCTCGGAAGGTGGGTCGACGCCCTCGTCGGCCTCTCGATCGTCGTCGCGGCGGCGGGGCTCTACGATCTCCTCGCGAGCCGATCGTGGTTCGGCGTCGTCCTCCTCCTCGGCGCCCTCGTCGTGTTCAACGAGGGGTGGGGTACCCTCGCGGGAACGGCGTGCGGGTAGGATACGAGGTGGGACGGGTTAGACAGGCACCGGGCCAGTCGTCCCCCTGGCTCGCCGATTGGCCCCCGCGAGCCACTCGAACGCGTACTTTGTGACGCGCTCTACGAGGCGGAGCCGAGTAATCGGCGAGACGAACGTTCGGCCGAAGAAGTCTCGGGAGATCTCGACGCGGAGGTAGATGCGGTCCCCCCAGCTCGCCGGCCGATCGACTCCGTCGTACAGAAGAAGCACTATCGGTATCCCGCGGAGGAGCGCGCGATCGTATTCCATATTTACTCGGTCCGAGGCACGGCCGGACTCGGACCAAAAGACCACCACTCCATCGGCCCCGTCGAGTTCGGGGAGGGTTTTCTCATCGACCGTAAGGCCGGGACGATCATCCCACTCGGCGACGTAGGGGTTCACCGACCGAACCTTGAGTTCGCGAGCGAATTGGTGGACGAGGCCATCGCTCTGGCAACTATGCGCGAGGAATACCCGAGGGACGTCTCGAATGACTGGCACGGCGGAGGGACCTACCCTCTACGATTTCAACTTGGCGCAAAACGCCCGTCCCAACCGCCGTCTCGGGCGGGGAGTGCCTACGGAATCTCCTCCCTCCGGCCGCCGAGGAGGCCCGATTGGACCGGGTCTCTCGGAGGTGGAGTCCAGTTCTTGTCCCGACGAGAGTATTGATAGACCTCGGACCCTCGTGGCTCTCGAGAGGATCGGAGAAGCGATTTAGAGAGGCGGTCGACCTCCTTCAACTCCTTCTCGGGAGTCCACCGGACCGCTACCGCCTCGAACGACTCCACGAGGACGCCGATCTTGCCGGCGAGATCCACCACCGTCGGCTTTCGCGGCTCGTCAACCCTCGTTATGATGTGAGAGGCAAGCCGACTATCGGTCCGGACGAGGAGCCGATGACACCCTTCGATCTGGGCCCGGCGTAGGCCGCCGAGGAGGGCGGAAAGCTCGGCGCAGTTGTTCCCGACTCCCTCATTATCCAACCACGCCTCTCGAACTTCGAGGGCCGGCCCCTTTCGGAGGATCCAGCCGAGGCCCCGCGCTCGGGTCCCGCGGTCGTACGCCGCATCGGTGTCGAGATGTGAGTCGTACTCGCCTTCCTCGAGGCGGGGATCCCCGCGAGCGACGAGGTAGATGCCACGGGGGAGCGGGTGAGTCCACTTCTGCCCATCGGGCTTCCCTACCTCGAGGACGTGGATCCGTGCGCTCTCCAACTCCATCCGCCGTCGCCGGCGAAGTTCGCCGTAGGTTATCGACGGCACGCGAGACCGACCGGGGGTCTACCACATCAGCGTTTCCGCTTCGGCCGTCGGGGTCTCGGCTCGTTCCAAAAGAACGACCGGCCCCGCGGGTTCGGGCAGACTTCTGCTATGGAAGCGGCGACGAGCTGAGCGGTCGGCCGCGATGTTCAAGAGCCGTGCATCCCTGTGGGCGGTTATCGAATCATGACGGCGACGGAAGTACTTCGAGATATCCTCTTAGAACAAATGCGGAGGTTCGACGAAAGCTCTTCAAGGGTTTGGCTTGAAGCGGTGGACCTGCCCGACACGCCGGAAGGCGGTTGCGACCCCCGACGGGAGGATCCCCCGACGGGCGGCGGTCGTCCATCGGTCTGTCCGACGGGGCTTCTCGGGAATTCGCGAGCGTTCCCTCTTCCCCCCCCGGATAGGTGGTCGTCAGGTCGGGGGAGGCGCCCGTGCTAGCTACGCAGCCCACGATGTGACGGAGTTGCGGAGGGGGCTCCGATTGTCGGCGGTGAG
>DATJVB010000036.1:0-59801 GCA_035502055.1 Thermoplasmata archaeon
GATCAGCGTCGCGACCGTCGTGTAGGACGACGCTTCGCCGATGTCCACCGCGCCGGAGCAAACCGCGAGGCGGCCCGCCCCGCTTCCGCCCTGGTTAACGGAGATCACGATGTTGCTGTTGTTCTGCTGGAACTCCTTCGCGGCCTCCTGGGTGAACGGATAGACCGAGGTGCTGCCCCCGATCGTCACCGTGTACTGCGCCGTCGGCGTGCCGATTCCGCCCGTGACCTGACCCTGCCACGCGACCAGCCAGAGATAGAGGGCCGCGGCCGCGGCGACCGCCACGAGGATCAAGATCAACGTGGCGACCACCGGCGACACCGCACGACCCTCACGGATCTGCTGGGCGCGTCGGCGCCGAAGCTTCGTTCGCATGTTCGTCGCTCTCATTTCTTCCTTCCCTTCCCAACCGGTGTGGTTGTTTTCCCGCGGGGTTGGGGCCCCTTTGTCGGGCCCCGCGCCGCGGCCGAGCCATCCTGCGGGGGCGGCATATCCGTCGCCGAAATAGAACCCGTAGCGCGCGCGATTGCCGGGGAGGCGCGGTCCGCCAACGGTTGGGAGACGGGGCCCCCCGAGCCGCACCGAGATTACGAAATCTCCGGGCGCGCCGCTTAACCGGGCCGGCCTTTCTCTCCGCCCGATGAACCAGGCTCCGGGGGCCGCGCCGGCGGTCCCGGGGCTCCGAGATCCCGAGCGACAGCGGGACCTCCCGCGACGGCCCCCACCGGACGCGAAGCCCAAGGACCGCGCGACGCTCCGGCGGGAGTCGTCGGCGCTAGACTCCCGCTTCGTGCACCGGATGGAGGTCCCGGAGAAGGTCCTCGTCCAGGCCGAGCTCGCGTACATGCGCAACCAGCTCGACCGCGACCGCCGCACCGTCGACGTGACCTACCCGGTGAACCCCCCGTACGCGTTCGTCCACGTCGCGTTCGACGTGAAGAAGGCCGAATTCTCCTACACGGTGCTCGAGCCGTCGCTCAAGGAGGGAGAGCCGGAGAAGGTCCGCACCATCCGGGAGAAGATGGAGGCGATGATGTCCCAGGAGGAGATCCCGGTCACCGAGGGACTCAACCTCGACCACTCGCCGGAGCTCCAGGAATACCTCCGGAGCCGGTTCCTCTCGGTCCTGGACCTCTACGACATCGACGTCCCGGCGAAGCGTCGGCCGGTCCTCCTGTACTACCTGCTCCGGGAGTTCATCGGCCTCGGGCGGACCGACCCGGTCCTCCGGGACCCGTTCCTCGAGGACGTGAGCTGCCTCGGCCCGGGCGTCCCGCTGTACGTCTTCCACCGGGTGTTCGGCTCGATGCGGACGAACGTCGAGTATGGCGGCGAGCTGGAGCTCAACAAGTACATCCTGCGCCTCGCCCAGATCTCCGGCAAGCACATCTCCATCTACCAGCCGATCCTGGACGCGACGCTCCGGGATGGGAGCCGGATCAACCTCACGCTCGGGACCGAGGTCACCCGCAAGGGCTCCACGTTCAGCGTGCGGAAGTTCTCCCAGGATCCCGTCTCCCCGATCGACCTGCTCCGGTTCGGGTCGGTCTCCTCCGCCCAGATGGCGTACTTTTGGACCCTCGTCGAGGCGCACCGGTCCATCCTGATCTCGGGGGGGACGGCGAGCGGGAAGACGACGCTCCTCAACGCCATCTGCATGTTCG
The DNA here is from genome assembly GCA_035502055.1 of Thermoplasmata archaeon. Taxonomy (GTDB): domain Archaea; phylum Thermoplasmatota; class Thermoplasmata; order Lutacidiplasmatales; family UBA184; genus Lutacidiplasma. The sequence goes on from DATJVB010000036.1 coordinate 1,665, forward strand.
TCCGCCCGGAGGACAAGATCGTCTCGATCGAGGACACCCCCGAGATCCACATCGACCACCAGAACTGGATCCAGTCGATCGCCCGGTCGGGCTACGGGATGCCCAGCGGGCTGACGGGCGCCTCCGGGATCTCCGGCATCAGCCACGGGACGATGCGGACCGCGGGGAGCGTCACGCTCTTCGATCTCCTGGTGGCGGCGCTCCGGCAGCGGCCGGAGTACGTCATCGTGGGGGAGGTGCGCGGCACCGAGGCGTTCACCCTCTTCCAGGCGATCTCCGTGGGCCACGCGTCGATGTCGACGATCCACGCCGGGACGATCGGGGAGCTCCTGCATCGGGTGGAGAACGAGCCGATGAACATCCCGAGGGTCCTCTTCCAGGCGCTCGACATGGTCGCCTTCCCGGCCCAGGTCGCGGTCCGGGACCAGCGGGTGCGCCGGGTCATGGGGATGACCGAGATCCTCGAGGTCGACGCCGGGACGAACGAGCTCCTGACGAACGACGTGTTCCGCTGGCAGCCCGGGCCGGACTCCTTCACGTACCTGGGCCGCAGCTTCGTCCTGGAGAAGATCTCCACCACCTCGGGCCGGAGCCTGGACGAGCTGACCGAGGAGATGCGGCGCAAGGCCCGCTACCTCGAGATGATGAGCCACCTCGGGGTCACGTACTACAAGGACGTCGCCCAGACGATCGCCGCCTACTACGTGGACGCGGCCGCGGCGACCCGGCAGCTCGAGCGGCGGATCGCCCGGTAGGGTGGGGGCGATGTGGCGAAGGCGTCGCGCCTTGGGCGAGTGGCACCCGACGGCGGAGGCCGGCCGGGAAGTCCCGTCGGCCCCGCGGCCGACGCTCCTGGTCCGGTACCGGACCTTCTGCTACCGCGTGCTCGGGCGCTACCTCGATGCGTCCGAGGGCCAGGACGTTCTCGCCGAACGGCTCCGCCAGGCGGGGGTCAACGTCACCCCGGGGATGCACCGGGCGGTCATCACGATCACGACCCTCGTCGGAGTCGCCGCCGCCGCCGTCCTGGGCGTGGTCCTCTTCGACCTCGCCCTGGGGATCCCGAATTGGTACCTCTACGCGCTCGTCCTGGTCGGGTTGACGGCCGCGTCGACGGTCGCGTCGTTCGCCTTCCTGATCAGCAGCCGCATCTCGAATCGGCGGGGGCAGCTGGAGCGGGAGCTCCCGTTCACCTTGAGCGAGCTATCGGTGCTGGCGAGCACGGGCACCCCCCCGATCCAGCTGGTCCGCCGGATGGCCCATCGAGACCACGACCCGGCGATGACGCAGGAGTTCCAGAAGATCGTCTATAAGGCCGACATCCAAGGGAAGGACCTCATCACCGCCCTCGCGGAGACCGCGAAGGAGTCCCCCTCGAACTCGCTCCGGGAGTCGCTGTGGGACCTCGCGAACATCATCCACCAGGGCGGAAACCTCGACGAGTACCTCCGGACGAAGTCCGAGGACGTGCTGAAGCTCAAGCGACTCGGGCAGCGCGAGTTCATCGAGCAGCTGACGACGTACCTCGACATGTACGTGAGCCTCGTCCTGATCGGGGTCCTGATGATCGCGGTCGGGGCCTACCTCATCAACGCCTTCGGGAGCACCGCCGCGGGCCTCGACGCGAACGAGCTCCTCTTGCTGCTCGCGTACGGGATCGTCCCGCTCGCGGTCGTCATGACCACGGTCCTCATCTCTGTCGCGTACGCGCGCGCCGAGTGACCATGCGGGCGGGCGGGGCGGTCGGACTCGCGCTCGCGCTGCTCCTGCTCGGGGGGGGACTCGCGAGCCCCTTCGTCGTGCCCGCGCGCGCGGTCCACCCGGCCGACGCGGGGAGCCCGATCACCATCGAGCTCACGAATCCGTCCCCGGGCTCGACCATTCGCACCGCGACGCCCACGATCTCCGCCTCGTTCTCGGACAGCGACGGGACGATCGATGTGAACTCGGTCATCATGCTGGTCGACGGGCGGAACGTCACCGGCCTCGAGGAGGTCACGATCACCCCGACCGGGATCACCTACGCCGTGCCGATCATCCTCAGCTTCCGGAACGGCGACCACATGGTCAACGTGACGGCCGCCGACGACTCCGGGCACGAAGCGAAGGCGTCGTGGACGTTCACCGTCAACACCGCCGCCCCGCCCCCGAGCGAGCTCTCCGGCTTCAGCCTCGAGACCCTCGTCCTCGAGATCGCGATCGGGGGAGCGATCGTCGCGGCCGGCGTCGGGGGGTACGTCCTCTACCTCCGCCGGACGAGGAATTTCACGTTCCGGAAGTACTTCGCGACCCACCCGGTCAAGAAGGAGTACGTGACGCTCTACGTTCCGGCCGCCCTCGCCTTCGTCGTCGTCGTGCTCGGCCTCCTCTGGGTGACGACGACGCCGGGCCTTCCGTTGTTCGCGCCCGAGTACGTCGTCATGGCCGGCCTCTTCGTCGCACTGACCGCGTACGCCATCGACGCGCGGCGCGAAAAGCAGCGGATACGCACCTACGAGCGCGCGTTCGCCCAGTTCCTGTTCGAGATGGCCGACGCGATGCGGGGCGGGATCGACCCGGCCAAGGCCGTCGTCGAGCTGTCCAAGAGCAGCGCGAACATCCTTCGGAAGCCGCTCCGGATCGCCGCCGACGGGATCCTCCTGGGGAGGCCGTTCGACGAGGTGCTCCGGGACATGGTCGCTCCGATGAAGAGCCCTCTCGTCTCGCGGTACGCCCAGCTGATCACCGAGGCGTCGTCGATCGGGGGCGAGACGTCGGCGGTCGTGTACCGGGCCGCGAAGGACCTCGACGATTTCCTCAAGATCGACGTCGAGCGCGTGAAGCAGCTGATGATGCCCGTCGCGATCCTGTACGTCGCGTTTGGCGTGCTCGCCGCGGTCCTGTTCGCGCTGCTCTACATCGCCCCCACGCTCGGCTCGATCAACGTGTCGTTCTTCGGCACCAATCCGCTCGCGACGCCGGGGGTGGGGAACTCGGGCGCTTCCGGCGCGACGGTCCCGAAGCTCGACCCCACCATCCTGAAGCAGCGGTTCTTCGATCTCCTGCTGATCGTCTCGCTGGGCACCGGGGCGATCATCGGGGCGTTCACGGAGGGGAAGGCCCGCTACGGTCTTCTCCACTCCCTCGCTCTCATGCTCGGGACCGCCGTTGCGTTCGCCATCATCTTCCCTGGGTAGACGCTCGACGGCCGCCCGGAACCCAAACCGGGCCGGGCGCGGAGGCGTCGACCGGCCGGCTCGAACGACCGACGACTGGGTGCGGCCCGCTCGCCCACTCGGGGTTCGTGCGATCCGCCGTCCGGCGCCGGGGCGGCTAAGTGTAGACGAGCGGCGCGCTCACGCCGAGGAGGCCATCGCTGTTCGTCACGGTGAGAACGATCGAATCCCCGGAGTGGAGGCCCCCAGGGACCTCGGCGAGCTCGCCGGAATACATCGTGGTGGTTCCGCCGGACGTAACGGCCCAGCTCCACGAGACGATCGTCGCATTGCCCGACTGGAACGAGTGGCTTCCGTCCAGCACGGGGATGATCGTCAGCCCGCCTCCGGAGGAGCCGGTCTCGAGCTGGGTCACGATCGGTATCGCCGTCGGGGGGATGAACACCTTCGTGAAGTCGTTGTCGTAGTACGTGAAGGCGTCGAGCTGGACGTAGTCGGAGTCGTGCAGCACGAACCCCGGCGTGTAGGGCGAATAGTCCGCATCCGCGACGTTGAGGTCGACCCCGATGGTGATCTGGTCCCGGGCCCCGATATCGAGCTGCTCCCCGGATCCCACGACCCAGCTCTGGACCAGCCCGGTCGTGAGGTTGAGCCCGGTCGCGTTGTACCGCTCGAGCTCCTGGTGGTTGACGCTGATCGACGTGACATAGGAGGTGTCCAGCGATAGGCTCGCGAGGGTGAAGTCGAACTCGACGTAGTGGGACCCGTCCAACGACAGGGTCGGTTGCGCGTGGAGGACCACGAGCGACTCGAGGCTCCGCTCCTGGGTGACCTGCTGCTCCGCCTGCAGCTGCTTCTGGTACGACGCCGCGAACGCGGCGAACGCCGTCGCCGCCGAGACCACGATGAGCACCAGCATCAGGGCCCCGACGATCTCGGAGAGCCCCCACCGGTTGGGCCGGACGGCTCGCACCCGGCGCATCGCGCGCCGACGGGGCCGCGCACGGTTAGCCTAACCCCACGGAATCTCGGTAGCGGTACGATGTCCCCCGGACTCACCCCGTGGCACCATTAAACCGAACTCTCTTCTGCCATGCCGTGGGACTTCCTGTCGAGGTGCCGGGTCTAGACACCATCATTCCCGAATTCGAGGAGGGTCGGCTCATTGTCGTGGAGAGCGGGGCCGACCCGGCCAAGAGCTATTTCGTGCGGCGCATCGCGCTCACGGCGCACCGGGAAGGGTGGCCCGTCACGTTCGTCACGAGCCGCGACCGGCGCGAGCTCGAGATGCAGCTCGCCGCCGAGGCCGGGGAGCATCCGTGGAACGAGGCGGAGATGACGATCGTGGAGCAGGACTCCGTCCGGGAGCTCGAGGGGCTCGGCGGCCTCGGGGGGCTCCTCGCGGTCGACTCGTTCTCCTTCCTCACCCTCGACACCGGGGGGCCCGCGGTCGCCCACCTGCTCCGCAACCTCCGCTCGGTGGGCCGGGACCAGCGGACGACGATCGTCCTCGCCACCGACCGGGGCATGTTCGATCCCCGGACGGCGGCGATCGTCTCCCATCTCGCCGACGGCGTGCTCGAATTCCACGCGAAGGAGGGGCCCGAGGGGCTTCTTAGGTTCATGCGCGTCCCCAAGTGGTTCGACGGGCGCATCATGGACCGCAACATCCACTACGAGTTCGACGGGAAGCGGATCGCCGTCGACCTGCGCCGTCGGGTGCTGTAGGGAGCGGCGATGGCGAAGGTCTCGTACGACCGGTACGGTCTCACCGCGAATCCGTTCCGGGACCTCGCGAGCGAGAGCCTCGAGGACGTGGAGATCTTCCACGTGCGTCTCCAGGTCGATGACGTGCTCCGGGGGGTCAAGGAGGAGGTCCTCGAGAAGGAGAACCGCGCCGTCATCGCGATCACGGGACCGTTGGGATCCGGGAAGACGCAGCGGCTCCGTCTCGCCGAGGCGGAGGGGAAGGAACGGGGCGCGTTCACGGCCCTCGTCGACGTGCCCGCTCGGTCGAAGCTCGCGGTGAAGGCGATCGCCGACGCCCTCTCCAAGGCGTCGAACGTCGGGGGATTCTCCGCCGCGCTCGGGGGACCGGCGTGGCTCCGGGAGCTCCACGGCGTCGCCGCGGGGAAGTCCGCGGAATGGGACGCCGGGCGGGCCGGGAAGGCGATCGCCCAGGCGCTCAACGAGCACGCTCCGGCGTTCCTCCTGCTCAACGACCTCCACAACCTCTCTCCCGCGGCCGAGGTCCAGCCGATCGCCCGGGTCCTCCAGGCCGTCGCCGACGCGATCCGACCGGGCGTCCTCGTGATGTTCGCCTGCTATCCGTCGTTCTTCGCCGCCCTCACGCAGGCGTACCCGGCCCTCGGCTCCCGGATCAACCGGACCCTCGAGCTGCCGGTGATCTCCGACGACGAGGCCGGCCTCCTGCTCGCGAAGAAGCTCCTCGCGAAGCGGCTCGTCGAGGAGATGGACCCACTCTATCCGTTCGACCGGGAGGCGGTCGAGGCGATGAACCAGGCCGCCGGCGGGAATCCCCGCCGGCTCCTCGAGACGGCCGACCGGGTCATGGAGGCCGCGGTCGCCCAGCGGGTGTACCGGATCGACGGGCCGTTCGCCCGCGCGACGCTCGAGAGCCTCGCTCCGCCGGCCCCGGCGGTCCGGCCGGTCGTTCCGACGGCCCCCGGGAGCGGGGGGCCGGGGGCCGCCCGGGCGCCCCCGCCCGTCGCCGTCGTGGCGGCGGCCCCGCTCCGACCGGTGGTGCCGAAGGACCCGTAGACCGGATCGCCGGCGCCCGCTACGACGCCTTCCCGGCCGCCGGCTCCTCTTGGACCGCCACGTCGATCGCCTGCTCGGCGATGTCGGAGGCGTACCCGGCCGTCCGGGCGAGGCTGTCGACCACCGTCCCGAGGGCGAGGAGCTCCTCGCCTTTCTTCGTGGCGACCCGGTGCGAGAGCTGGTCGATGAGGCGCTGGTGGACGACGCGGGCGTCGATCGACTCGTTCGCCGAGTCGATGTCCCGCGTGATGAAGGCGAGGAACGCCTTGTCGAGGATCGCCACGGCCGAGGCGTTCGCCTCGGCGAGATCCTTCGCGAGCTTCGGATCGAGGGTCGACTTGCCGCCCACGACCGTGGGGTAGGTCCGGGCGATGCGCTCGGCGTGGTCGCCGATCCGCTCGAGGAGCTTCGCGACCAGCCGGTGGTGGTCGATGCCGTTCGCGAGCGCCCGGCTCGCCCCGTCGGAGGGGCGCGTGTGGGCCGCGTGGAACTGCTTCGCGACCATCCAGTAGAGGCGATCGACGTCCTGGTCGCGCTGGGAGACGTCCTGGGCGAGCGAGGCGACCCCCGTGGTCAGCGCCCCGATGGAGTCGTCGAGCATCGCGTGGACGATGAGGTGCATCCTCCGGAGGCACTTCTCGGAGCTCAGGTCGGAGGCGTCCGACAGGTCCTGGATGAGGATCCCGTGCCGGCTCTCCTCGATCACCTCGGGGCCGATGACGAGACGGCAGAACTCCCGGGCCACCCGGCGGACGAACGGCCCCCGATCGGGCGGGAACCGGATCTCGATGAGGCCGTATCCCGAGATGTACGCCCCGATCAGCTTCCGGAGCAGGTGGTCGCGGGCCTCCTCGCCCTTCTCCTCGAAGACCTTCCGACGAACGGACGGCTTCGCCTCCATCCGGTGGCGCACCGACACCGATCCGTCGCTCTCGGTCTCGAGGAACAGCGTGTCCCCCGGCTTGAGACCCGCTGCCTGGACCCACCGCTTCGGCAGCGAGACGACGTAGGTCGATCCCCCGGCAAGTTGCAGTTTGCGGCCCTCCATGGACGTTCTCTCCGGAGGGCCCCAGAAGCTTCCGGATTAAAAGGATAATCTATTGAGATTCCGTAGGTGCGTGGGCAGGGCGGGAGACGTCCTCGGAGGTGGTGGCCGCCGTCCCCCCCGGGGGTCGGCGGCGACCCGCGCGCCGGTAGGCCGCCACGGCCCCGAGGGCCGCGAGCGAGGCGACCGCGATCAGCGAGAGATACAGCACCGGTCCCTGGAACCAGGATCCGCCGGACGACGATGCGGCCGGACTCCCGGTGACCGTGAGGTTCGTCGAGGCGTACGTGAAGGAACCGAACCCGTCGGTAACCTGCACGCGGACGATGAACGCGCCGGGCGCCTGAGGGACGCAGGTGAGGTCGGTCTGGTTGAAGCCCGCGCAGCCCGGCGGGAGGTCGAAGAAGAAGTACGAGAGCGAGAACGTCGGTGTCGAGCTCTGGGATTCGGCGACGACGTGGAGGACCGTCGGGTGGTCCTCGGCGACGGTGGCCGGCTCGGCGACGAACTCCGTGATGAGGGGGGGCGAGCCCCGGCCGGTCGTCACGGTGAGGTTCGCCGAGGCGGTGGCGACCTCCCCGACCGCGTCCGTCACCTGGACGTCGACGACGTAGGTGCCGGTGGACGACGGGCTGCAGGGAAACGCGGACTTGTTCTCGCTGGAGCATCCGAACGGGAGGTTCCGGTAGGCGAACGTGATCGGAGGGGTCCCGCCGGTGATGTTCACCGTGACGTTCGTCGCGGAGGCGACCACGACGGTCGCCGGCGAGATCGTGAACGAGCGGATCGCGAGCGCCGAGGAGTCGGCCGGGCGCAGGTTCATCCGCGAGTCCGCCGCGGGGGACCTTCCGAGCGCCGTTCCGTCGGGACTCGCGGCCGGCGACTTCCCCGCGCCATGAAGCGGGCCGGCCGGCGCCGGCCGGGCGGCGGTCGCCGCGAGGGACGAGGCGACGAGGAGGATCACGAGGAGGAATGCCGTGGGGGGAAGCAGCCGCTCGGGAAGCGAACGGTGCTCGCGCCCACGCGTCCTTCCCCGACCCTGCGGCATTCGCGGAGCGGGTGCCCTTCCCCGGATCGGGTCGCGGGTCCGGGTGTCGGGCCCCGGCCGGGCGAACGCCGTCCACGTCCTTGCGAACGGTGCGACCTTTCCCGCCGCTCTCGGGGACATCCGGGGGTTGGTGAGCCTCCCGGCGTGCGCAGACGGTCGCCTCGGCTTCTAGACGCGCCCCATATTCTCCGTAGCCGTCCGGGGCGGACCGGACCCCGGGAGGGGCCTTCGGCGGGCGGAGGTCGGGGAGGACTGCGGTCGGATCGCGCCGGCCCACCCCGCACCCCCCGCCGGATGCTCCGGTCCTCCGATGCGGGCGATGCCCTCGTAGTTCCCCATAGACTCCGGGCCGAAGCTACATGCCGCTCCCGACGGGTGGCCCGGGGTCGGCGGTGCCCTAGGCGGTGGTTCGCGTGGGTTCTCTCCCCCTGGCGGTCCGTTTCGTGCTCGTCGGGGCGGCGGTGGTGGCGGTCGCGTTGGGGCTCGCGGGACTCGCCCCGCTGCCCGTCTCCGCGCCGTCGCCTTCCGTGTCCGCTCCGTCGACGTGGGAGAGCCCGAGCGCGGCTCCGCCCCGGGCGGGTCCCCCTCTCGATCCCCCGCCAGCGGCCGCCGCCGGTGACGGTCCCCGCGGAGTGACGAGCGACGTCGCGTCCCCCGTCTCGGTCTCGGCCACGCCGTCGAGCACCGAGCAGCTGCTCCCGGTGGCGTTCGCCGCGCACATCTCCGCCTCCGGTCCGTTCGTCTACGTCTGGGACTTCGGCGATGGGACGACGAGCGCCGACGCCGCTCCGGCGCACTCGTACATCGCGCCGGGGACGTTCACCACCGTCCTCCACGTGATCGGACCGAACGACACGATCGTCGGAAACGCCACGGTCTCGGTGGTCGTCGCGCCCATCCTGATCGCCGTGGGGCCCAACCTGCCGCTGGAAGGCAGCGTGGGCCAGACGTTCCACTTCTCGATCGACGTGTACCAAGGGGTGCCTCCGTACACCTTCTTCTGGGAGTTCGGGGACCTCAACACGAGCCACGTGCAGAACGCCACCCATGCCTACCGGCTACCGGGCTCGTACACGGCGACCGTGTGGGTCAACGATAGCGTGGGCGGCCAGAACATCCAGACCGTCTCCGTCGTCATTCCTCGGTCCACGCCTTCGGGATCGGGAGGCAGCCCGAGCGGAGGCTCGATCCCGTACGCGTGGATCGGCGCCGGGGTCGCCATCGTGGCGTTGGTCACCGGGGCCGGCCTGTGGCTCACCCGAGAACCCAAGCCCTAGCGACGGACCTTTCCGGTCGATCCGCCGGCACCCCCGCTCCCCGCCGGCAGGGCCCCCCCGCGCCCCGGGGCGCCTCGGAGCTACTTCCGAGGTCCCGAGTCGGACTCCCGGGACCCCGGGTAAGCGAGATAGAGGCGGGGGTGGGAGAAGGCGCGGTTGGCCCCACCCGGAGGGGTCGCCCGGTCGTTGGGTCTATCTCCCCCCGAAGCGTCGACCCAACGTTCCTGCCCGATATCGCGCAGGTCCGAGCGTGATCCTCTGGTTCTCCGCGCCCCCGAACGGTCGATGCCGGGCGACAGTATCTAGGTCGCCCTCGTACTCTCTGGTGACCTATGGACGACTCCGCACTATCGGATGGGGACCGGGCGTCCCGCCCGCCCGAGGGTCCATCCTCCTCGGGAGCGGTCCCGTTCCTTCGATCGACGACCGCGGGTAGGCCGGCGGGTCCATGACCACCGTCCGGACCGTGGCCGCCCACGAGGTCGTCCGGGCGACGTACCCCCGGCCCGAGGTGACGGAGCGGGACGAGCTGGGCATGGCCGTCGGGAAGGCGATCGACCACGCGCTCTCCCGCTACGCGAACGATGCCTCGCGCGGCCTGCGCCCGACGGCGGCGTCGACGCGGAGGATCGCGGCCGAGGCGCTCGACGAGGAGCTGCGCGATATCGACCTCCGCCCGCCCGCCGCGGAACTCGACCGGATCCAGGCCCAGATCGGAGCCGTGATCGCCGCGTTCCGGAAGAGCCCCCTCTACGGGCTGCGGCGCCCCCAGAGCCGGCTCGTCCTGATCGGCGCCGAGGCGGGCGTGTACGCCCAGCCCGACTACTGGGACGGCCGCTCGCGCTTCTTCGAGATGAAGAGCTACCGGGCGGTTCCCGCGCCGCCGGACGTCCGGCTGCAGCTGAGCCTGTTCCAACTCGCGTTCCCCGGCTTCGAGGCGCACCTCGTCTGCCTCAACCGGCACGCCGTCCCGGTAGAGGTGCTCGACGAGCGGATACCGCCGTTGTCGGAGGAGGAGGGCCGCGCCGTGTTGGACCGGGCCCGCGCGGTCGCGCTCGACGCGGGGGTCGAGAAGGTCCTCGAGTACGTCTCCAACCCGATCGTGCGGTACGCCTGAGCCGGGGGGCCCTCCCGGGGGTCAGTAGGCGAGGTGTGGCGCGGCGCTGATCGTGGCGAACGGGAACCCGCCGGTAAAGTACCCTCCCGGGACCGCGTTCTGCCAGTATCCGATCATGTCCGCCGGATCGAGCTGGGAGAACACGTGGGAGGCGTGCGGCTCGAACACGAACCGGAACCGGAAGTCGTTGGGCGCCTGCTGGTGGAGGGTCTCCATCGTCGACGAGCACGTCGGCGGCTCGCCGAGCGACAGCGCCACGTTGCACGTCGCGTTCACGAACGTGTTGTTGATGTTGAGCCAGAACGGCCAGATCGAGACGTTGTCCGGCGCCCGGAAGTCGATCCCGCCCGCGGTCACGTAGATCGGCACGTGCCGGAACACCGTCGGGTCGAAGCGGAGGGGGCTCATCGCCTCGTAGACCGGCACGAGGGCGAGGGAGCTCGCGTTGCCGGTCCCCGGAAGGACGCCGCAGAACAGCTGCGCCTTCGCCGAGAGCGACGTCGCCGCCCACGAGACGTTCGGTCCCAGCGCGAGCCGGTACGCGACGTCCTCGAACAGGTCCGTGACGGGCGCGATGATCCCGATTCCGCTGAAGATCGGGTGCGCGGCGGCGAACGAGAGCGTCCCCTCGGTCCCCATGCTCATCCCGAAGAGATAGAGCCGCGAGATGTGGCGGAGCGACCGCTCGTGCTGGATCGCATCGAGCACGTCCTGCTGCTGCGGACCGCCGCACGGGCTGTTGATGTACCACCCGGAGCCCGACCGGCTGTTGAGCGCGATGAGGATGAACCCCTGGGCGGAGGCGGTGTTGACGAGTCCCCGTACGGTGGTCCCGACCGGACTGGTCGCGTTGAGGTAGGACACGATGTCCGTGTCGAGCCCGCCCGGGATCCACGTCCCGTTCGTGTTCTCCTGGCCGTGAAGGTAGATGATCAGCGGGTACGTCCGGGACGCGTTGTACCCCGCCGGGAGCCACTCGTAGTAGGAGAGGTTCCAGCCGTCGACGCTGCTCGCGTAGGCGATCTTCGGCGGAAGCGCCGAGGCGCCGGGGGCCGGGGTCCCCCGCGCGGACGGAGGGCCCGACGGGAGGGCGCCGACGGCGGGAAGGACGAGGAGGAGAAGGATCGGCCCGAGGGCGTACAGGCCGTGCCGGGCGCGGGGACCGACGCGGGGGCCGGCGCGACGAGGGCGGTCCATGGAGCGCATGCGTCCTCCCCGGAAGGACGAACGGCCGGAGCCGTCGGACGGTTAACCTCTCCCTCCCCGGCTCGCGGTTCGGCTCATCGGCGCGGCTCCGCGGAGATGTCTCGGCCGGCCGGGGACGCCTCCGGACGGTTGGGGCGGGACTGGGGTGGGGCAGGGGCGACGTTCGGGCCCGGCTTGGCCCCGACTCGGGTCGGCCGCTGACGTAGCGATATACCCCGACCGGCGGGTCGGCGGACCGCCATGAAGGCACCACGAGGCATCTGGCTCTTGACGACCGGCCTATTGATCGGACTGATGGTCCCGGCCCTCGCGCAGGGCGCGTCGGTCGCGCCGACCGCGACCACGACCCTCGCCGGAACCGGGACGACCCCGGCCGCGAGCGCGGTGTTCACGATGACGAACAACGCGAGCGGCAACTCGGTGATCGCCTACACCGTCGGGAGCACCGGGGCGCTCTCGGCCGCCGGCACGTTCCGGACGCACGGGCTCGGCACGGGCGCGAGCCTCGCCGATCAGGGCGCGCTCGCGCTCACCGCGGATTACCGGTGGCTCCTCGTCGTCGACGGCGGCAGCAACCAGATCTCCGTCTTCCACGTGAACCCGGCGAGCCGCTACGCGCCTATCCTCTCGTTCTCGGGCCGCGTTTCGTCCGGCGGCGTGATGCCGGTCAGCCTCGCGGTCCACGGCGCCTGGGTGTACGTCCTCAACGCGGGCAACGCGACGGTCGCCGGGAACATCGCGGGATTCCGCCTCACGGCCGCGGGTCTCGTGACGCTCCCCGGGTCCCACGAGCCGCTCAGCTCGAGCGCGCCGACGGGTCCGGCCCAGGTGTCGTTCAATCCGGCCGGCACCGTCCTCGTCGTGGCCGAGAAGGCGACGAGCCTCCTCGACAGCTACACGGTCGACTCGCACGGCATCGCGTCGGCGCCCTGGACGACGAACTCGAGCGGCAGCACCCCGTACGGGTTCGCCTTCGCCCCGTCCGGTACCCTCGTCGTGAGCGAGGCGGGCCCGGGCGCCCTCTCCTCCTACTCGGTGAGCGGGACCGGCACCATCTCGGTGATCTCCCCGACGGTCCTCGACAACCAGTCGGCCCCGTGCTGGGTCGTCCTCGCGGGCGGCGGCCGGTGGGCGTACACCACCAACGCGCACAGCGATTCGATCTCGACCTACACCCTCGCCCGGAACGGCACCCTCGTCCTCCAGGCGTCGGTGGGGGCGACGACCGGCAGCGCCCCGACGGACATGGCCGTCACGACCTCGACCGGTCGGTACGTCCTCGTCTACGACGCGGGCGCGGGACAGATCGACGAGTTCGCCGTCGGCGCCGGTGGCACGCTCACCGCCACCACGAGCGTCTACGGCCTCCCGCTCACCTCGGAGGGCCTCGTCGCGTTCTGAGGGAGCCCAACCCAACTCCGGGGGGCGACCCTCATTAGGGCCGTCCCCCTCGCCCAACTGGTGCCGATGAACCCCGCGTTCCGGTCCCTCCTGTGGTACCTCCTCGTCGGTACCCGCGGCGGGCCGAACCGGTGCCGCATCGTCGAACTCCTTCACCGGTCTCCCGCGAACGCGCACCAGGTCGCGAGCGCCCTCGAGCTCGACTACCGAACGGTGCGCCACCACCTCCGGCTCCTGGAGCAGAACCAGGTCGTCACGCGGTCGGTCCCGGGCGCGTACGCCCCCCCGTACGAGCTCTCCCCGTATCTCGCGGAGCAGTTCGAGGCGGTGGCCGAACTGATCCACCCCCCCGCGCCGGCGCCGGAGCGGCGCCGGCGGAGCCCCGCTCCGGCGCCTGGATGGGGGACCCGGTCCGCCATCGGGGGTCCGTGACCAGCCTCCTCATGGAGGCGAGCATCGTCGTCGGCGTGGCGAGCATCCTGCTCGCCGGCGGCCTGTTCGTCCTCTACCGGCGCCTCTACGCGGAGAACCGGAGCCGGTTCGGCCTCGCCCTGCTCGTCTTCGCGGGGGCGTTCGTCGCCCAGAGCGCCCTCACCGTCTATTCGTTCCTCTCCGCGATGCCGATCATCCCGGAGGCGTTCGTGCCGTTCCTGTTCGGCATCGGGCTGTGCGAGGCGACGGGCCTCGCCGCGATGGTCTGGACCGCCTCGCGGTGATCCTCTCCCTCTGCGGACGTCCGATTTCGTCCCCCCCGATCCCCGTCCGGGACACTCGGACAGGGGGCGCTCTGTCAGCGTAGGCGGGCGTCCATGAGCATCGGCGATCGCCGGACGGGCGGCGCTCCCCTTGCTGACGAGAGACGCGTGCCACACCGTAGCAACCCTAAAAGTGTCGGCCGCCGTGGAGGTCGCGTGCGGCGGGGGCGCTCCATCTTCTCGCTTGCCCTTCTCGCGGCGGCCGTCGCCGGCACAATCTTGGGATCCGCCGCCCCGTCGTTCGCGCACGGCGCGGGGATCCCGGCCGCGCCCCACGCGGCGGCCGGATTGATGGCGAGGGCCCGCAACGCCCCGGCGTCGTTCGCGCCCGCCGCCGGGCCGGCGGCTCCGGCGGACGCGGCGGGCTCGGGTCCGACCGGAGCGGCTCCCGGGGATTGGCCGACGCTCTTCCGAGATGGTAGCCGCACTAGCTTCGATCCCGACGAGAGCGTCCTCGCTCCGGCGAACGTAAGCGCCCTCCGCCTCCAATGGTCGAGCGACAGCCAGCGTCTCGGCGACCCGTGGTTCGACAGCTTCTTCCTGGGCGCCCCGATCATTGCGGACGGCCGAGGATACCTCACCACCCAGCTCGGGTACCTGGCGGCGTTCGACGCCGCGACAGGGGCCCCGATCTGGAATTTCTCGCTCTACCACACCGGCGCCAAGAGCCACGGGATTGGACCGGACTGGCTCGTGTACGCGGGTTCCGCCGGCGTGCCGACGTACTGGAACGGGACGGTCTACGTCTCAGGCCCGACGCCGGGCCTGTTCGCCATCAACGCTTCGACCGGATCGGTCCTCTGGTGGCTCGACCTCGGCAACCTCACCGGGGCGACCACCCCCTGGGGGTTGTACGCCGCGAGCTGGTCCAGCCCGCTCGTCTTCGATGGGTCGATCTTCGTCGGGCTCACGAACCAGAGCGGGTCGGGGAAGCTCGTCCGGGGGGCGGTGGTCCAGATCGATCTCGCGACCCATGCGATCGAGCACGTCTTCTGGACGACCCCCGCCGGGACGGTCGGCGCGGGCGTCTGGGCCCCGCTCACCGCCGATGCCGCGGACGCGGCGGTGTGGGCGACGACCGGACCGTCGACGAACGGCTCCGTCGGCCTCCCCGGCTCTATCCTGGAGTTGAGCGCGTCCAACGTCTCCACCCTCCTCGCGTCGGTCGCGGCGTCGACCTCCTCGGTCGGTTTCACGCGCAACGACGGGGTCGTCCTGACCCAATCGTCGACGGGCGTTCCGATGGTCGTCGCCGGCGATGCGGACGGCCACGTCGCCGCGTTCGATCGGAGCGCCCTCCGGGGCGACTCGCCTCCGGCCCCCGCGTGGACGCTCAACCTCTCCGCCGTCGAGACGAGCTCGCCCTCCTACGACGGCTCGACCCTCTGCATCGGCACCGCCGACGGCACCCTGTACGGCGACGGAGCCGGGAACCTGCGGTGCGTCGACCCGTCGACCGGGGCCGCCCGGTGGTTCGTCAACGGGTCGTCCGGGTGGTCCGGCTCGGCGATCGCGAACGGGCTCGTGTTCGGACCGAATCCCGCCGCCTTCCTCGAGGGGAACGGGACGAAGGCGGCGGACCTCTCCTGGACCACGGGAGGCACGGCCGAGTGGGACGGCGGGTTCTCGCCCGTGGTCGCGCAGGGGTTCGTCTACAGCGTCGCCGGTAACTGGGTGTCGGCGTACGACCTGCCGCTCATCGCGGGGAACGTCACCGTGAAGCAGATCCCAGATCCGGAGAGCGAGTACAGCTTCTCGACCTCGGCGACCGGCGGCGCCCCGACGTACACGTTTTGGTGGGACTTCGGCGACGGGACCACGGCCGTCGGCCCCACGGTCTCCCACGCCTACTCCGCCGCGGGAGAGTACAACGTGACCCTGCAGGTGGAGGACGCCGCGGGGACCAGCGTCACCCAACTGCTCACCGTCCACGCCGACGTGCCCCTCGTCGGGTCCGGGCTCCTCCAGCCCGACCCGGTCCAGATCGGGGAGCCGGCCTGGATCAACCTCTCGGCGTCGGGGCCCGCGGGTCCGTACGCGATCACCTGGCTCGACCTGCCGCCGGACCTCAATCCCGACGTCCCGAGCCCGACCTCGATGTTCTTCGCGCCGACGATCGAGGGGCAGTACGACATCGTGGCGGAGGTCGCGGCTCCGTCGGGAGAGGTGACCGACATCGACTTCCCGACGCTCTGGGTCGACGGGCCGGGGTCGGTCGGCGTGGTCGCCACCCCGGCCGTCGGGACCATTCCGCTCGCGGTGGCGTTCCACGCCGATAGCTCCCTCGCGGGCTTCAACGCCTCCTACGCCTGGACGTTCGGGGACGGCGCGTCGTCGGCCCTTCCGGCCCCGACCCACACGTTCGTCGACGTGGGCCGGTACTTCGTCCACCTCGTGGTGACGTATCCCGGGGGGACGAGCGCCGACGCCGAGACGGCGATCACGACAGCGCGCCCGTTCTCGCTGTCGGCTCCCCCGTTCGTGGACGTCGACGTCGGCCTCGGGTCGACCGTGTCGGTCGACGCGGCCGGGGGCCTCGGGCCGTACACGACCGTCTGGACCGGACTCCCGCCGGGATGCCCCGCGGCCGACGCGACCCAGATCGTGTGCCACGCGACGGTCCCCGGCGCGTACCGGGTGCAGGTCAAGGTGACCGACCCGGCCGCCGGGGCCCACGCGGTCGCCTTCTGGCTCCAGGTCCACGGGGCGCTCGCGGCGGCCCCCGCGGTCGTCGCGCGATCGATCGGAGCCTGCGGACCGACCGGCGCGACGGAGGAGTTCGAGCTCGAGGCGTCGATCTCGGGCGGCTGGGGACCGTACGGTATCGAGTGGATCGGGCCCGACGGCCGGACGTCGGACGCGCCGGTCACCTTCTGGAACGTCTCCGCGCACGCGTCGGCCACCGTCGGCGCGACGACCATCGACCTCTTGGGCGACATCGCGAGCGGATCGATCACCCTCACCGGTTCCACGGGGAGCTGCGTCGCCGGTGCGGCGGAGGTCCCCTCGTCCTCCGCCGTGACCCCGCTCGACCTCCTCGGCGCGGGGGCGGCCCTGGCCGCGGCCGCCGCGCTCGCCGGGACGGTCTGGTGGACCTTCCGCCGGCCCCGCGGGTGACGACGCCGGCCCCCCCGGGCCGCGGCCGTCCTACTGGGGTCGCCGCTGCCGCTCGATGACGAGCTTCCCGTGGAGGTTCGTCGCGACCTCGAGGTGCGTCGGTCCGACCTCGAGGATGACGACCTCGCCCGGCGCGAGCTTGTGCTGGATCGCCGCGGCGGCGACGGGCGGGCGGACGGTCTCGGCGACGGCGACCACCGAGGCCTTCGCGATCCTCGGCAGCCTCCTCGCGGCGCGCGCCTTCGAGAGGGCGGCGGACGCGGTACCCTTCGCGACCCCGGCGAGCCAGTAGACCCGCTCGCGGCCCTGCCGGCGGACGCTCAGCACTCTGCGCTTCACGAGGGTGCGCAGCGCCTGGTAGACCGAGTGCGGGGGGACCTTGGAGCCGGCGAGGTCGTCGACCTTCGCCTGGATCGTGGAGGTCGGCACCGGGCCGGTAGGTTTCAGCGACGCGAACGCGTTCTCGATCAGCTTGCGGGCGCCGTGCCGGGTCCGCGCGGTCGCCTTGGGGGGTTTCGCCATCGGCGGACCGACCCGAAGGAAGGCTAAATCAGTTCGCATCCCGGAGCCCGGTGGAAAGTGTAACTGTTCGCACCGACCGTTATAGGTCCGGAGCGGGAATTCTCCCTATTCCATGACGCCGGGCCCGCGGGACCGGGGGGTCCGGACCCCCGGCGGGGCCCCGCCTCCGGCCCGGACCGGCCGGTCACGGGGAGGAGGGTGGGCCCGCCGGGATCTGGTGGCCCCAGATCGGGAACACCGACCACCGGTGGCAGAGCGGGCAGGCCATGTATCGGGACCTGCCCAGCCGGATCGCGGAGAACGCGGCCCCGGGGACGAAATCGAGGTCGAACGTTCTGCCACATTTGGGACAGGTGAGCCTCGCCCGGGAGACGATCCCCGGGGTACCCAGCCGTCGGTTCCGGGAGTAGACCCAGGCGTAGTACGCGACGGGGAACGCGACGAGGGCCACCGCGACGGCGATCCCGACGACGCCGGCGAGGCTCATCGGTCCACCTTCCTCCGGGGAAGTCGGGGAGGTCGACCGCGCGCGACGGACCGCCGGAAGAGCGCCTCGACCCGGCGGACGAGCACCGCCACCGGTTCCGCGACGAGTGGGATCTCGGGATCCGATCCGGCCGAGGGTCGCACCCGCTCGTCGACGCGGGCGGCGTCGGTGTAGAGCGCCCAGTCCGCGGCGGCGGCGGCCGTCTTCCGTCGGATCCCCCACATGAGCTTCCGACGATAGACGGGGTTCGGGAACGCCCGTCGGAGCGCCCGTTGGGAGGGATCCCCCGCGCGATCGCACTCGACGACGAGCCCGAGGAAGGTGCGCTCCCGCCGGCTGAACACGCCGAGACCCCGAACGCCCACCGTCCGGGTGCGTATAACGTTACTGAAATCCGTAACGAACCCCGGCGGCCGCACCCCGTTCGGGGCGATCGGTTCCGACCGCCGGGCCGTCCCGTCGCCCCTGCCTCATACCGGTGCGCTCGCGTCTCGCGACCCGGGGATCGGCGTCGCGATCAGGACCCCGATCGCGAGGCCGACCAGGCCGACGAGCCCGCCGACCGTGACGAAGGCGGCGAGCGAGATCGGGAGGTCGCTCGCGATCCGCGCCGCCATCGCGTGGAGCGGAGCGAGCGCGGCGGGCTCGAAGACGGCGAGCAGTGCCAGACCGACCGCCCCCAGAACCAGGAGGACCGCGGCGAGGACGAGGAAGAAGCGCGCGAGGAGCCCGACGATCAGCCCCGCCAGGAAGAGGACGCCGTAGATGATGAGCCACGCCGGTACGACCATGGTCGCCTCCCTCCGCTCTCCGTGGTGGTGGAAGGGCCGGGATGCGGGGTAAGCCCTTGTCCAACCGGGCCCGGGAACAACGGGACCACCGCCCCGCGCGCCCGGGCGGATCAGGTGGTCCGCGGTGGATGCTCGGCGTAGAACCGGGCGACGGCCCGGAACGACTCCTTCGGCTCCCAGGGCATCCCCGGGTACGTCGGCCCGCGTCGCCCGTCCATCGCGGTCTTCACGAGGCTGTAGCGCGGGAGGTCGGGATCGAAGGAGAGCTCGGGTAGCCTCCGGCGGTGCTCCGGGTCCAGGGCAACCCCCGGCTCGACGAAGGTGAAGACGAACGCCGCGTCGACCCCCAGCTCCTCGTTGACGCGGAGGAGGTCCGCGACCTCCCGCGCCTGCGCCTCCTGGTCGTAGACGTACTCGCCGGTGAGCCGGGGTGGGAACGTCGAGAAGTCCACGACCTGCCAGCCCCGTCCGCCGAGGAGCTCCGCGCCGCGGAACGTGCAGCAGCCGAACTCGAGGTTCGCGACCGGCTTTCCGAACGCGAGGTACCGCCGCACGGAGTCGGGGTACTGGGCGTAGGACCGCCCGTCCCGGTAGAGGTCGGCGCCGACGAAGTCGAACGGCGTCCAGTCGACGGCCTCGAACGGCAGCGATGCGTAAGTGAGCGGGCCGCCGAACGTCTCCCGGACGATCCGGCTCGCCGCGCCCAAGAATTCGTTGAGCGGCGCGTTGTGGGCGCCGCTCCGCACCCGGTCCCGTAACTCCGGGTGGGCCAGCCGCTCGAGGACGTTCGCTCCCGGAAGGAACCCCGCCGAGAAGAGGGTGACCTCGCTGCCGACGCTCATCACGAGCCGGTCCCCGTGCTGCCGGCGCAGCCGCCCCGCCCGCTCCGCCGCCCGGCCCAGGTACTGGAGGGTCTCTTCCGGCGCCCGGTCCCACATCTCGGGGGAGAACCACACCTCGAGGCCCTCTTCCAGGGCGAACTCCGACGCGCGCGCGAGGCGGTCGAGGTCGAACGCTTGGATGCGGACCGCGTTGCAGTGGAGGTCCCGGTGGATGATCTCGAGCTCGCCCCGGACGACGGCCGGGTCGAAATCGGGCCGCCAGTTCTGGCCGAGCATTTCGCGGCCGACGTCGAAGCAGACCCCGTTCCTCTGCACGGGGGACGCGAGCCCCGGGCCCCCAAAAAGAGCCGGGCCCGCTCCGGCGCCCGGCGGGGCGGGCGGCACGCATGAGGGGGGCCGCGCGTCGCGCTCGGGGTGACCTTATCGTGGGCCCGGGATGGGAACGCCCAGGATGTCCCGCCGCTGGGCGATGGCCGGGATCATGGTCGTCGCGCTCGTCGTGCTGCCGACGGTTCTAGGGGGACCGATCCACTCCGCGTCGGCGGCGCCGAGCGACGAATTCCGCGCGTGGTGGAACGTGTCGCACGGACCGGCCCCGCCGGCGGCCGCGGGCAACATGATGGCGTACGACGGCGCGGTCGACCGGTTCGTCTACTTCGGCGGCTGGAACGGAAGCGTCCCGCTGAACGGGACGTGGCTCCTCGACCCGGCGAACGGCTCCTGGAGCCCGCGCCATCCCGCGATCGCGCCGCTCGCGCGGGCCGATGCGGCGATGGTCTACGATCCCGTCGACGACCTCGTGTACCTCTTCGGAGGCTGGGCCCAGTACGCGAACGGCACGATCTACCGGCTCAACGACACCTGGTCGTACTCCGTCGGCCTCGACGCGTGGACCGAGCTGCCCAACGGCGAGGCGCCATCGCCGCGTTCCGACTCTGGGATCACCTTCGATCCGACGGGCGGTGTGGTCCTCTTGTTCGGGGGCTTCTCGGGAACCGTCTACCTCGGCGGCACCTGGTCGTACGACCCGGACCGGCACGTCTGGTCCCAACTCACCGTGGCGGGTCCCTCGCCGGGGAACCGGGCCGACGGGCGGCTCAGCTTCGATCCCGCCCTCGGCGCGAGCCTCCTGTTCGCCGGGAACGACTTCTCGGGTCCCAACCTCACCTTCCACCACCTCAACGATACGTGGCGGTTCAACTACACCGACCGGACCTGGTCGCGCGTCGCGACCGCGAGCTCCCCGCCGGCGCGGGACTACGCCATCCAGGGCGTCGATCCCCGGTCGGGATGGCTCATCGTCTTCTCCGGGTACGGCAACCGGACGATCCTCAACGACCTCTGGGCGTTCGCCCCCGGGAACGCAACGTGGTGGCCGATCGCGCTGCCGTCCCCGCCGCCCCCCCGGTACGCCGGCACCGGCGGCTTCGAGGACGCGGGCGAGCGGTTCGTCGCGTTTGGCGGAGCGGGGAACACGGGGCTGCTCAACGACACCTGGACGCTCAACGGGACGCCGGCGCCTACGACCGGGGGCACGGCGACCGGGTCGCTCCTCGTCCTCGTGGCGATCGGACCAACCGTCGGGGCGATCGCGGTCGTGGCGGCGGTCGGTCTCCGGCAGCGAGGACGGAGACGCGACTGACCGTCGGCACGGCCGGCCCCGACGCCGGAGGCGGATCCGCCGGCGCGCGCCCGGTCTGGGGGGAGGAGAGCCCGGAGGCGAACAGCGGGGTGAGGTTCCCCGCCTCCGCGACGCGGGCGTTGAGGGCGGGAAGTCCCCAGTCCTCGTCGATGAAGCGGAGGATCGACGTGTGGTCCAGCACCGACGAGTCGACCCCGCCGCCGCGGGTGAACGGCGAGACGATGAGGAGCGGCACGCGAAGCCCGTACCCGAGGGCATCGATCGCGGGCGGCGCGACGCTGTCGTAGTAGCCGCCCCCCTCGTCCCACGTGAGGAAGATCGCGGTCGACGGCCAATCGGGGTTCGCCTCGATCGTCGCCAGGACGGAGAGCGTCCAGTCCTGGCCCACGGTCACGTTCTCCGGCGGATGCTCGCTCACGGTCGGCGACGCCTCGGGATCGATGTACGTGACGTTCGCAAGCGGACTCTGCGCGAGCTCGGAGAGGAGGTCCGTGTCGGGCGCGACGTTCGCGACCTCGCTCGGCGACTGTCGGAGCGGGGCGACGTCGAGCACGATCGGCGTCTCGTTCCCCTCGGCGTCGTAGTAGTACCGCCAGCTGAGCCCGGCGTTCGACAGCTGGTCGAAGATCGTGGGGAGGTCGACCCCGGCGGCCGGCATCGCGTCGGAGTCGAGCCCGGCCGAGCTCCCGGCGATCGCGTAGAGCCGGTTCGGGACCGTCGGCCCGAGGACCGACGCGAAGTAGTGGTCGCAGAGGACGTACGTCCCCGCGAGCGCCCAGTATCCCGGGATCTGGGTCGCGTTGTAGTACCCCATCGGGGTCGCTTCGAGCGACCGGTTGTACGCCGCCATCTGCTCGACGAACCCGTCCATCGCACCGCCGTCGACATCGGCGATTTCGCTCGGCCGGTCGTGCGGCAGGTCCGGCGTGCTCGTGCCGTTGATCCAGTAGGGCCCGACGGACGCCCCGCTCCCGTCCGGGAGGCGGACATCCGCCGGGAGCCCGAGGACGCCGGGGAACGTGCCGAAGTAGTTGTCGAAGCCATGGTTCTCCATCATGATCTCGACGACGTGGCGGACCGGGGTCCGCGCCGCCGGCGGGGGCCCGGGCTCCGCGGCCCGGGGGAACCACTCCGGCAGGGTGGCGAACAGGAGGAGCCCGACCGCGAGGACCCCTCCGAGGAGCACGATCCGCCGCGTCCGGCTCGCTCCCCGCCGGTCAAGGGACCGATCGGATGCCCCAGCCCCGCCGAGCGTCACGGCCGCGTACGCCCGATCGGGGTCACGGGCCCGCGGGGTACGAGGTCCGGATGAGCTCGAGCGCGCCGGGGGCGGAGTAGCCGGCTCGCGCGACGATCCGGTCGGCGGTCCGGATCTTCTTGACGCCGAAGAATCGCCGCGTGACGAACAGCAGGTAGGAGTACCGCTTCATCGTGAACGCCACGATCGCCCCCTGCGGCTCGATGAGCACCTTCACGGTGTGGTGCTCGGAGATCCAGCGGCGCGCCACGGCCGTCGCCAGCCCGCGCCGCCTAAAATACGGCCCGGTCGCCGACGGTCTCCGCGTCCGCCCTCCGGAACGTGAGGGCGAGGTGCTCGGCCGACGCCTCCGCGAGCCACCGGTGCGAGTCGAGCCGACGGTCGAGCGCGGCGAGCCGGGCGAGCCCGGCCGGTCCGAAGATCCTCTCGAGCCGCGCGGAGGGGAACGGGGGGACGAGGATCGAGATCGCCTCGCCGGTCGACCTCCGGAACCAGGGGGCGAGCGTTCGGGCGAGCCGCCGCGGCGAGAGGGGCCGGGTCGGGAGCCCGCCGACGGCGATCGACCGACCGGCGATCAGGCGGGCCCGGTCCCGTGCGGCGGGCCGGTCGGCCGCGGCGAGGAGGAACGCGAGCGGGGCGAACGAGAGCCGGTTCGAGAACCCCGCGACGAACGGGGCCCCGGGAACGAGGCGCCGCGCGAGCGGCTCCGCCCCATCCGCGACCCGGGGATCGAGGTTCAGCGCCCCGAACATCGAGTACGCCCCGTCGAACCGGGCATCGGGGTTCTCGACGGGGAGCGCCCCGAGTCGACCGAAGGTCCCAAGGTGCGTCGTGAGCCGGCCCGCGACGCCCGCGGCGTCCGCCGCCCGGCGGAGCTCGCCGAGCATCCGCTCCGAGGGATCGATGGCGGTCACCTCGTGGCCCGCGAGCAGCATCGGGACGGTTTGCGCGCCGGAGCCGGGGCCGAACTCGAGGAGACGGGCGGGGGTCGGGAACGTCCTCCGAAGGATATCTAGGGCCCGCGCCCGGAGGTACCGCTGGAACGGCTCGCGCGCGATGCGCGCGCCGTAAGTCGGGGCGAGCGCGTCGAACGCGACACGCGCAGCCTCCTCGGCAGACCCCCCGGATTCGTCCGGGACGGCCAGCCGGACCGCGAGGATCCGCGTGCCGTCCCCGAAGTGACGGGCCCACGCCACCTCGCCGACCTGCCGTCGGGCGTCGGCGAGGAGCTCGGTCCTCTCGTCCGGGTCGACGGGGGCCCGCAGTTGCGCCCGCCGCCAGACTCCGTCGGGAAGGCGGAAGGCGACGTCGCCTCGCCGCTCGGCCGCCATCGCCCACCGGGGCGTCCGGGGCTGGACGAGGAGGTAGAGATCCGTCGGGGTCCTGAGTCCCCGCACCGGCAGCTCCTCCCCGTCGGCTCCCTCCACCTCGACAAGGAGGAGGATCGCCGGGGCGCGTCCGTCCGGCACCGACGACCCCCTTAACGGCGTAGGACCGGGCGGGATGAAGGCTCGCCGAGAGCCGTGCGGGGGTATTTTGACCCCGCCGCCGTCGGTCCCTCCGCGAACGATGGCGTCGGACGCGGGGGCCACGGTCCCGATCGGGACGGAGATCCCGGCGCAGACGTGGATCGCGACGTGCCTCGAGCTCGCCGCCGAGCACGAGACCGGCGTCCCGATCGACGAGCTCGCGTCGCTCCTGCCCCCCGAGGGTCGCATGTCGGAGACCGAGCTCGCCCGCTGGCTCGCCGGCCGCCCGGAGCTCGCCGAGCTGCGCGGCGGATGGGCGTTCGCTCCCGGTCGGGCCGGCGCGGAGTTCCTCGAGCGGCGGGAGCGGGCGGAGGGATTCGTCCGCGCGGCGCGCGAGCTCGTCGAAGGGCCGCTCCGCGGGACGCTGCCGTGGCTCCGGTGCGTCGGGATCACCGGGTCGACCGCGTACGGGTCGGCCGACGCAGCGGACGACCTCGACTTCCTGATCGTCGCGCGCGACGGCTACCTCTGGCTCGCCGTCCTGCGGATCTACCTCGCGGTCCGCCGTCCGGCCCGGAACGGCGGGGGCGCGCCGAGGCCGCGTTTGTGCTTCAACTACGTCCGCGACGATGCGACCGTCCGCGCGGAGTTCGCCGCCGCGCGGGACCGGCTGTTCGCGCGGGAGGCGCTCACCGCCCGGATCCTCGAGGGCGACGCGTACTACGCGGATCTCCTCGCGTCGGCGAGCTGGATCGGGGACCATCTCCCCGTCGTGTACGCCCGTCGCCGAAGGGGCCCGGGTCCGAGCGCCCCGACCCCCCCGCGGGCGCCGTGGCTCGTCCGCGCCGCGAACGCGGCCGCGTTCTTCGCCATCGCGACGTACCTCCAGGTCGTGGGGCTCCGCCGGAACGCGCGGCTCCGGCGCGACGGACGGCCCGAGGCGGTGTTCCGGACCTCGACGGCGCTCGGCGGGCTCTCGTTCGACTCGATCAGGTTTGAGACGATCCGCGCTCGCTACCGGTCGGCCACGCCGCCACCGTCTCCACCCGTCGCCACCGGACGTGGCTCCGACGCGGTGGGAGCTCGTCCCATAGCGCGAGGGCGATAGCGGCGGCCTCGAGGCTCACGAGGACGGGGAGGGCGCCCCACCGGCCGGAGTCGGCGGCGCACCGCCCCACGAGCCGCGCCGCGCGCGCCGGCGCGCGCAGGGCGACGCTCACGAGCGTCGTCGGGACCCGGCCCATCACGCGCGCCTGCCGGGCGTGGCCCGCGTAGATCCGCCGCCGCTGGGCGAGGTAGTCGCCGACGGTCGTGGGGACCCGGATCCGGACCCGGGCCGCCGGGGCGTACGCGAGGCGGCCGTCGGCCTCCCCGAGGATCGCCCCCAGGTACGCCCCGTCGTTGATCGTCCCCTCGGCGAACCGGCACGGGACCGGCAGGCTCACGAGGAGGAGCTCGTCCGATAGGTGGTTGCCTTCCCCGTGGGAGAGGGTCTCCGCGTGGAGGGCGTCGTGGATCCTCCAGAGGAGGCCGATCGCCCCGGCGACGGCGCCGGTCCCGTGGTCGGGGGGCGGCACCGGCTGGCCCATGATCGCGAACGGCGCGGGCAGCCCCCGGGCGACCGCGAGGAGGGCGGCGATGGCGCCCGGCTCGGCGACCGCGTCCCCGTTCACGAGGACGAGGAGATCCCCGAGCGCCGAATCGAAGATGGTGTTGAGCGCGTCGGCCTTCCCCCGCCGGTCCCGCTGCTCGACGATTGCCACGCGCGGGTCGCCGTTCGCCGCCTCGCGGGCGCGCTCGACGGTGCGGTCGGTGCATCCGCTCGCGACGACCCAGATCGTGCGCCAGACGGCCCGGTCGCCGAGATCCTGCTCCAGGAGGGCGCGCAGCGCCGGCCCGACGGTCTCCTCCTCGTTGTGGGCGACGATGCCCCCGACGAGAGCGATCGGCGGGTCGGGACCGGTCAACGCCTCTTCCCGCCGTCTGAGCGGGGTGGTGTAACTTAAGACCCCACGTCAAGACCCACGCCGTGGGGACACGTCCGCCATGAACGCCCGCCCCGCGGAGCCGACGGCCGGCCCCGGGGGTCCGCCGGCGCGGAGGCCGTTCGGCGGCCTCCCCGCCGCGGCGTGGCGGGCCGTCGTTCTCGGTCTCCTCATCCGCGAGGGGTTCTCCTTCTGGACCGGACATCCGTACGACTTCGAGGTCTGGATCCGGACCGGCCACGCCGTCGCGGCCGGAACAAACCCGTACGCGTTCTGGCCGTCGATCCCGGGCGTCTCGATTTCGTACATCGGGGTTCCGCTTCCGTCGGCCGCGTACCTTCCGTTCTGGCCCCTCGTCACCGGCGGTCTCTACCGGCTCTGGGAGGCGGTCGGCGGCGGCAACCGGTTCGTCCTGTACTTCCTCCTCAAGCAGCCGCCGATCCTCGGCGACACGGCCACCGCGCTCCTCCTCTATCGGGCGGTCGTCGCGTGGCGGGGCGACGCCGCGACCGCGTTGCGGGCCGTCCGCGGCTGGTCGTTCTTCCCGTACGCGATCCTGATCGGGGCGGTGTGGGGCCAGTTCGACTCGCTCGTCGTCGCGTCGATCGTCGCCGGGCTGCTCGCCCGCCGCTCGTGGGGCCGCGTCGCCTCGCACGGGTGGGGGATCTTCGTGAAGTGGGTGACCGCGATCTTCCTGCCGCTGGAAGCGTTCGCCGCCCGCGGCCTGCGTCGCGCGGAGTTCCTCCTCGGCCTCGCGATCCCCGCCGTCGCGACGGTCGCCGTGTTCGTCGTCTTCGGCTGGGGGTTCACCAACGTCGTCGCCGCCTCGACGTCGCAGAGCCGCGGCGGGGGCGGGGGGATGAACTGGGTCGGCGTCCTCACCTCGCCGCCGATCAACCCGTTCCTCGCGGCCCATCCGGCCGTCGGCTTCGCCCTTAGCTACCTCTGGGTCCCGGCGGTCCTCCTCGCGGGGTGGCTCGGGGCCCGGTGGATGGCGACGGGGCGTCCCGAGGCGGTGCTCCGGGCGATGATCCTCGTGACGCTCGCGTTCCTCCTGTTCCGCTGGGGCCTCTACGAGCAGTACATGCTCTACCTGTTCGTGCTCCTGTGGCTCGATATCCTCCTGTTCCATCCGGACCGGGGGAGCCTGTGGCGCTGGACGAACGCCGTCGCGTGGGCGTACCTCCTCATCAACAACGACCTCGCCATCCGCTTCCTCTCCCCCCTGAGCCCGTCGGTCACTGCGTTCACGGACACGCTCGACGCGAGCCCGGCGTACGGGACCGTCCGAGTCTACGCCGGGATCGCGGTCGCGATCCTGATGACCGTCCTCCTGGCCCGTCTCGTCCTCGTCTACCTCCGGGACGAGCGGTCCGCCGACCCGTGGTGGCGGTTCGGCCGGCCCCGTCCTCCGACGACCCTCGCGACGGCCCCGGGGTGAGCGGGGTCCCCCGGGGGTTCCGGCGATGCGTGTCCTCGAGCTGTCGCAGCGGTACCCCCCTGCCCTCGGCGGGGTCGAGGCGACGCTCGAGGAGCTCGCCCTCGGGCTCCGTCGGGCCGGCGTCGACGTGGGCGTCGTCACGACGGACGTCGAGCGGGACCGCCCGTTCACGCGCCGGACGTTCGACGACTCCCGCTCCCCCGTCCCGATCACGCGGGTCCGGGCGCACCGGCTCGCGCCGCTCCCGCTCGGGCTCGGCATCGTGGCGCCGGGGATGCTGTTCGCCGCCGCCGAGGCGGAGGCGGACCTCGTGCACGCCCACGCCTTCGGCTACGCCCCCACCTGGATCGGCGCCCTCCTCCGGCGCGCCCGCCGCCGACCGTTCGTCGTCACCCCCCACGCCGACCCTGGGCGAGGGCTCGCGTTCTCCCGGCTGTACCACCGGATGGTCGCCGGGTGGACCCTCGGTCCCGCCGACCGGGTCATCGTGCAGAGCGGGATCGAACGGGCCTTCCTCCTCGGTCTCGGGGTCCCGGAGGATCGGCTCGTCCGGATCCCGACGGGGATCTCGCTCGCGCCGTTCGCAGGAATGCCCGGCTCGGCCGGCGACGATCGCCTCCGTCTCCTCACGGTGGGGCGGCTCGACGTCGTGCAGAAGGGGCTCGCGACGCTCGTCGAGGCCCTGGCCCAGCTGCCGGCGAGCGTCCGCTGGGAGGCCCGGCTCCTCGGCGACGATTGGGGCGGCGCCGCGGTCCTGCGGGACCTCGCGGGCCGGCGCGGCGTCGGCGACCGCATCCGCATCGAGGGCCCCGCGACCCGGGCCGAGATCCTGGCGGCGTACCGGGACGCGGACGTGTTCGTCCTTCCTTCCCGGTTCGAATCGTTCCCGCGGTCCGTGCTGGAGGCGATGGCGGCGGGTCTCCCGATCGTCGCGACGCGGGTCGGCGGCGTCCCCGAGATCGTCGCCGAGGGGTCGAACGCGCTCCTCGTCCCGCCGGACGACCCCGGGGCGCTCGCTCGCGGCATGGCCGAGATCGCGTCGGACGCGGGCCGTCGCCGGGCGTTCGGGCGGGTCAGCCGGAGCCGCGCGTCCGAGTACTCCTGGGAGAACCTCATCCCGAGGTACGTCGCCCTGTTCCAGGAACTCCTCGCCCGCGATCGGTCCCGGTGAAGCCTGCCGGCCCGACCGTCGAGGGGACTGGCCTGTAGCGGCGGTTCGACCGGCGGTCGGAGACCCTCCTCCCCATCCTCGACCGGGGACCGACCGGGATCCCCGGTGGGCCGAACGAGGCCGGGCGAAGAGGGAGGGATCAGGGGGCGGAGTCCCCGCCGGGGCCCGACCGGCCCGCGGCTACGTCGGGGGCTTCTTCTGGGAGGGGAGCGGCGGAGGGACGTACGTCCTGCCCGGGCCCGAGGAGGGATCGCCGCCGTGCCCCGCGCCGGTACCCGCGGCCGGCATCGGTCCGGGGATGAGGTTCTCCGGCGAGAAGGCGATCAGGAGCGCCCCCGCGTCCTCGCCCGTGTCGAACGGCGACGCGTACTCGGCCATCGGACGAGAGGCGTACATCGCGACCGTCATCCCCACGTTCGTCCCGACGATGAGGAGGAGCGCGGGGAAGAACAGGATCGCGCTGTTCGGAATCGCGCGCAGGGAGACGATGAGGAGGACCGCCGAGGTGAGGCCCCGACCGTACATCGCGGCGAGGGGCGTCGCCCACGACTCCGGGAACGTCTTCGCGTCGGCGACCAGCCGGAACGCGCCGTACCGGACGAGGAGGAGCGCCACGACGACGAGCGCGATCGCCACGCCGGCCGCGAGGGACGGGAAGGCGAGCGTGACGAGGACCCCGATCATGACGAGGAAGAACGTCCGGAGCACGAAGGCGATCTCGACCTCGACGCGTCGCAGCTCGGCGGAGACCCGGAACGGGCGGGCCCGCCGGAGGAACCGGCGGACGATCACCTCGTTCCCGATCACGACGCCGAAGACGAGCGCCGCGACGATCCCCGACCCGCCGAGCCCCTGCGCGGCGGCGTACGCGACGAAGAGGAAGCCGAGGGTCGCGAGCGTCGCGAACGGACGGTCCTGCCAGCGGTACAGGAACGGCAGCCACGCGAGCCCCGCGATCAGGCCGACCGCGATGCCGACCGGGAACGGGAGGATCAGCGCCGTCGTGACGTCGATCGCGAGGGCGCCGCCGACCGGGGTCACGAGGGCGAGGAGCGTCGTGACCATCACGATCGCGATGGCGTCCTCGAGGGCGGCGTCGAGCTGGAGGACCCCCCGGATGCCCCCCGGAAAGCCGAACCGCGCGGCGAGGGGGATGACGACCGCGCCGGACGTGCACCCGAGGGCCGCGCCGAACAGGATCGACAGGATCGGATGGCCCGGGAACAGCACGAGGGCGCCGACGAGGGAGAGGACGGCCGTGCTCGCGAAGTAGCAGAGCGCGGAGGAGAGGATCGCCGACCGGGCGAGCGGCCGGAGGAGGAAGAGATCGAGGTCGATGCCGGCGTCGAAGAGGATGAGGACGAGCGCGGCCGTCCCGAGGACGGGAGCGAGCAGGAGGAGGTCGGACTCGGGGAGGAGCCCGAGGACCGGTCCGGCGAGGATGCCGAGGGCGATGAGCCAGAGGACATCGGGGATCCGGAACCGGTTCGCGAGCCAGTCCGCCCCGAACCCGACGAGCAGGGTGACGCCGAGGAGAAGGAGGAGGATCGAGGTGCTCCCGAGGGTGAAGAGCGTCACGGGCCCCATCCCGCGCCGACCGCAAGGTCGCCCATGTCAGGCCCCCGTTCGCGCGATGGCCCTCCGGGGAGCCGTGTGGGGAGATAAACCGGTGGCCGCTCGAGACGATCCGGCCGGCGGCGTCACGGGTCGCGGGGGTTAGGCTCTATCCCTCGCGCCGGGGCGTCCCGCCGGGGTCCCTTTCCCGGCGGGCCCGGGCCATCGCGAAGCGACCCTCCACGGTACCCGGCGAGCGGCGAGGGGCGGCGGCGACGGGCGTTGGACGTGCGTATATATGGGGTCTCGCCGCGTCGCGCCGGCACCGGCGGGCCGGGTTCGGGCCTCCCGAACGTCCGGGCGACTTCGACCGGGCCGCCGTCGGTCAGCAAGAGGGGAGGCGCATGCTCGACGGACCGTGGGCCAGCTGGGTCGCGTGGCTCACCGTCTCGGTCGCGCTCACCTGGCTCGTGGCGGGGATCGTCCTCCTCGTCGTCGGATGGCTCTCGCTCCCGCGCCGGAAGGATCCGAACGCTCCGGCGGCCGGGTCCCGGGGCGGGGGGCGGGGCGTCCGGATCGCCGGCGGGATCGTCGCGGCCGTCGGCGCGGTGGCGGCCGCTTCGTACCTGCTGGCCCACGGGGCGCCGTGGGAATCCCAGCTTCTCGGGCTGCCGGTCGTCTCCGTCGGCGGAACCCTCCTCGGGGACCTGTGGGCGGGGTTCGGGTGGCTCGGGGCGGGACTCGCGACCTCCCCGTCCTGGCTTCCCCGGATCGTCGGCCAGTTCTTCGCCGCCGTCGACGCGCGCGTCTCCTGGCTCGGCGGCGAGCTTCGCGGCGCGGTCGGGTGGATCACCGCCCGGGCCGACCCGGTCGTCGCCCCGGCATCGAACGCCGCGTGGGCGGGGATGCTCGGCCTCTTCTGGGGGACGTACGGGACCCTCAACCTGTTCGCCCTCGCGACCGCCGTCGCCGTCGGCGCGTTCGCCGGATGGATGAGCGGCTCGTCGCGGTGGAAGTTCTCCGGGATCGTCACGTACCTCGGCCTCGATCTGCTCGCCCTCGGCCTCATAGCACTCTCGCTCCTCGTGGTCGAGACGTCCCGGAGTCTCTGGGTGGACGCGCTCGGCCTCTGGCTCGTCGGCGTCGAGCTGTTCGGCTTCCTCCTGTTCCTCGCGTACCAGTTCTACACCCTCGAGTACATCGCCGGCCAGGGACCGCGCCCGGACGCGGTCCCGGCGCCGATCGACGACCGGTGGACGCCGTTCGTCCTGGTCCAGGTGGCGTCGTTCAACGAGCCCGTCGAGATCGTCGCGCGCTGCCTCGCCTCGGTCGCGCGCCTCGATTACCCGCGCGACCGGTTCGCAGTCCAGCTCCTCGACGATTCGACGGACCGCGGGACCGTCGCCGAGCTCGAGGCGCTCTGTCAACGACTGGGGGTCGCGTTCCTCCACCGGACCCATCGGCGCGGCTTCAAGGGCGGGGCCCTCAACGACGGTCTCGCAGCGTTCCCCGGCCGCCCCGACCTCATCGCGATCGTCGACTCTGACTACGTCGTGACCCCGGCGTTCCTTCGCACCGCGGTCCCGCCGTTCCGCGCGCCGGCCGTCGGGTTCGTCCAGACCCCCCAGGCGTACCGGAACGCGCAGCGGAGCGCGTTCGCCCGCTGGTACGCGCTGGCGGACGCGTACTTCTACCGCGTCGTCCAGCCGGTGCGCGCGCGCGTCCAATCCCTCATCTTCTGCGGGACGATGGGACTCGTGCGACGGTCGGCCCTCCGGAGCGCCGGCGGATGGTCGGAGACGTGCGTCACGGAGGACGCGGAGCTCTCGCTCCGGCTGCTCGCCCTTGGTTGGAAGGGGGTCTACCTGCCCACGACCGTCGGGTGGGGGCTCGCGCCGGATCTCATGAGCGCGGTCCGGTCCCAGCACCGCCGGTGGGCGTTCGGCGGGCTCCAGATGCTCCGCTCCGGCCGGACCGACCTGCGCCGGGCGCGCCTCACGCTCCGCCAGCGGATCGACTTCCGCATGGGGGGCCTCTTCTGGGTCGACGGCCTCTTCCTCCTCGGGGTGACGAGCGCCCTCGCGGCGCTCATGCTCGCGACGTGGTTCGGCGTCACCCTGCGGCTGAGCTCGATCGGGGCCCTCACGCTCCTCGCGCTCGCCCCGTTCCTCCTCATGCTCGACGGGATCGTGAAGCTCCGCGTCGCGCTCCGCACCACCACGCGCGTCTCGTATCGGGACGTCTTCGGAGTGATGGCGTTCTGGTACGCGATCAAGCTCAACGACCTCCGCGCCGCCCTCCGGGGCTGGGCCGGCGCGCGCCTTCCGTTCGTGCGCACCCCGAAGACGTCCGGCCCGCGGCCCAGCCGGGCGAGCGCGCTCCGGGCGGCCGCGGCCGGCTCGCCGCTCGAGACGGTCCTCGCTTCCGCGATGACCGGCCTCACCGTCGCGACGGCTTACCGCTGGGGCCTCTTCGACGGCCGGTGGCCCTCGTTCGCGGGCGGCATCCTGCTCGGGTGGGGGGCCTACTACGCGGCCGCGTACTACTCGGCCCTCGGATTCGACTACTTCTCCCGCCGGACGACGCCCGCGGCGCCGCCTGCGCGCGCCCGAGCTCCGACAGGTCCCACGCCGGGCGCCGTGGGATCGTGATCCCGTGCGGCGGTCGATGCCCGCTTCCCCCCGGCCACCGCGAGAGTGTGCTCACCGCCGGATCGGCGCGGAGGGGTCCGGATTCCCACCTCGGCCGACGGGACTTACCCATAGGCTGAGTTCGTCCCGGCTCCACAATCTCCCCGGCGGTCGGAACGCCCAACTCTCGAGGATCTGAATGAGGCCCTCGCGCTCACCCACTTGATCGATGTCACCGGAAACGTACCAACCGCTCGTCTAGACCTCGATGGCCGAACCCCCAACAATCAGGATCGGCCGACCAAGCTCAGTTCCGAGAATCGCGCCAAACCACAGGGTCCTTTCTGCGCTGTTCCGTGCCTTACGGAGCGCAGACTCAAGATCGAGCGCGTTCACCGGACTTCCGGACCGAGGTCGGAGCACCGGCCCTCGCCAGCACCTGATCCTTGCGTCGGCGGCGCCGGAGATCGGCCGCCGTGCGCCTCCGCCCTGGCTCGAACCTCGACAGGTCAATCGGATCGTCCGCGTTCCGGCGGATCGCGGCCACTGCCCGAAGCTCGCGGCCGCGCGCGCTCGAGACGAGGTCCTCGGACCACGTTACCCGCATGCGCGCTCGGAAGAACCTTCGCAGGTCGGCCTCCCGCAGTTGCCAGACCGTCGAGCCGTCCCTCCGGGTCGTCTTTGTGACCACGTCGCCCCTGAGAAGCCGCTTCAGTTCCCGGTACACGTTGGGGGGCCTCATCTCCACAATCTTGGCGACTCGGTACGCGGTCAGCGGCGAGCTGGAATTGGCCAGGGCGGCGAGTGTGCGGACTCGATCCTCCGAGCCGAAGAGCGCGGCCAGGCCAGCGTCCACGGGCGTCGGCATGTTCCGATAATAGTCAAATCGGCTAATAATGCTGTCTGGCCCGCTCGGACTCCGTCTCCCCCGGCCTCCTAGGCGCCACCGATGGGCCCGAGTGCTCGGGCCGGCCCGCCGCCCCACAAACGAATGATTGCTCCCGGCAGGGACTTCAGGAAGTTCGAATCCGATCGCGCTGCTGCGCCAGGCAGGGCGCGGTCCGGTAAGGTGAACAGGTACCCTCTCACGGTCGATCCACGCTTGATCGGAGTCGACCTGCTCTCCGCGGAGGGTGAATGCGACATCCGGCGGGAGCCTTCGTCGGGGCAGTCGCCCGATTCAATGATAAATACCATGATAACCATTAGCAGGCGGTGAGCGCCAATCCGATGACCAGCATTCCGGTCCACGCGGACGTTCTCCGTCGTCTGCAGGATCGAAAGACCGGGGGCAAGACCTGGGACGAGTTCCTCCTCGATCTTGTCGAAGACTACGATCCGCCCGAATGGATCGATGAGATGGAACGGCGGAGGCGGAGTGGTCGGGACATTTCAGGGGCAGCCATCGAGCGGCTGCATTCGGAGTTGAAGCGGCAGGGCCGATAGGCTGTGCCCGCCCGGTACCTCTTCCGCGGGAAGGCCAGGGACGAGTTCGTGGAACTCCCGGTGAAGGTCCGGGAAGAGTTCCTGTACGCGATACACGGCCTGCTCTTCCAGCCGTTCCGGCCCGGCCCGGGCTACCGGGTGAAGGAGCTCCGCGAGGCGGCAGGGCTCTGGCGGCTCCGGCTAAGCGCGTACCCGGGCGTCCGGGCCTACTACAGCGTGGACGGGGACGTCCTCCGAGTGTACGGCTTCGGCCCCCGACGCGAGTTCTACGACAAGCTACGTGAGAAGGATCGACTGCAGCGATAGACCGGAGGAGACTGCGACCGGGCAGGCCCTGGGCTTCTCGTGAGAGTCCTCCAGCCGAGCTACCTGCTCCCGGCGGGAAGCACACCCATTCGAGTCGGAAGCGAACCCATCGACTCCCGCGACGGCGGGCGGGGACTCTCCGGACGATCGCGGGTGGCGCGCCGAGAGGGTGCGAGCGCCGGGCGGCCCTTCCGGCCCAACTCAGGATCGACCCGCCTTCCTCATCCGGTACGTGCGAATCGGAACGCCGTGTCCGATGTCCATCAGCAGCCGGTCGCCCGTGGCCAACGCCTCCGATCGTGCCAGGGCCATTCCCGCGAGCTGCGCGTCCACGGTTCCCAGCGCCCGTCCCGCCCGACGTAGGGTCGACTGAAGGGCACCTGCCGAGCGGGCGTCGGCCGCATCGAACTCCACGGCTTCGTAGGAGGTCTCGAGCAGCTCGAGCTGCTGGCGGTCGCGCGTTCGACCCCCGGCCCGGGAGGTGCCCACCCAGAGCTCAAAGAGCACGGGGGCGGGCAGTCGAAGCCGATCGCCCTCCGCGTCGATCGCCGCGGCCAGAGCCACGGCCTCGGGCTGGCCCTCCATCAGATCGATGAGGAAGCTCGCGTCGAGCAGCATCCTACCGGTCCAGACGTCGGCGCTCCGCTCGATCCTCTGCGACGGCGGCCCTCAGCGCGGCGGCGGCTTCATGGCTCAAGACGCCGGCGAAATCCGAAAGTGGCTTCCGACGGGTCAGTCGGAGGACGACTTCGGAGAAGCTTTCGGCCTCTCCCTTCTGGGCCCGAAGTCGACGATAGGCCTCGTCGGTTACGGTGATGGTCCGTACCGCCATGTGTGTTTAAACGTAAACAGGGTATTTGAGCCCACCGAAGCCCCGATCGTAGGAGATGGACTCCCCGGATCTGGATGGTCATCGGGAGAGTCCTCCGGCGTGGGTTCATGCTCCCGGCGGGAACCATCCCAAAGATGGTTCAAATCCGGGCTACCGGCGTATCTGGCTCGGTCCCGGAAAGGGGGGCCCCCTAGAACCCCTTCAGCTCGTGGTAGGCGCTCGCCCGGTGGCGGAAGGCGACGATCCGGATCAGGTCCCCATCCACGCGGTAGAAAGCTCGCCACCGGCCCACGGCCAGGCGCCATAGCCCGGATCGCCCCACCACGGGCCGAAGGTTCAGCTCCGGGTCCCATCCCGTCGGGTTGCGGACCAGGAGGTCGAACGCACGCCCGAAGGCCAGCTGCCCCCGGCGCGGAAGCCGGGCCAGCTCCCCGTCCGCCCCGCGCTTGAAGCGCAGGGAGTACGCCATCCTACAGCTTCAGGCGCTTGCGCACCCGCTCCCAGGGGACGTCCGGTTCTTCGCGCAGCCTGCGTTCGATCTCCCGGAAGAACGACTCCGGAGGGTTTTCCTCCATGAGATCGAGCACGACATCGTCGTACGTCTTTCCCCCGATTCGGTAGGTCTCCAGGAGCCGGCGGGTCGAGGAACGCACCTGGATGGTGGTGGGCGGGTCGGCCGCAGCCATGAGCGTTCTATGGCCGCTATGGACTTAAGCCTGCCTCTGTCGGTGGGAGCTGCCGGCCCTTCGCCGTCCTGCCCCCGGACCGCCTTGGCCCCGGTCCAACGTGGGGCCCGGGAATCGAGGGCGAATCGGTTCATGATCGGCCCTCGCGGTCCGCACTCCGCCTGGGAAGGGTGGCCATGCTCCCGGCGGGATTCGAACCCGCGTTGTCGGGTCGAAGGCCCGATATCCTTGACCGGACTAGACTACGGGAGCGCCTCCGGTCCGGAGCCCCCCGGCCCATGAGGCTTTCTAGGGACCGCGGGAACGGGGCGGCGCGGGTCGAACGAAGACGGCGCCGGCGCTCGATCGGCCGGAGACGATGTCGGTCGTCCGCGGCGCCGACCGGGGATCGTTTCTCTACCGGACACCCCGTGTGCCTCGGAAACCTACGGTTTATACGGGGGGCCCGCGCATAACCTGCCGTGCGTGGCGCTGTCGCGCCGCACGACCCCCCCGGCGCGTCCCCCCGCGCGTCCCGCCTGCTTCGCCGGATGGGCACGGCGGCGGCAACGTTCGTCCTGGTCGACCTTCTCGCGGGGTTCGTGGCGTTCTCGCTGATCGTCCTCGGCACGCTCTGGTACTTCGCCTACTCCTGGACCGTCCTCGCCGGGGAAGCGGCGTCGGCGGGCGGGGCGTTCGGCACGGCGGCGCAGCTGGCGGACGCGACGGGCCTCCTGTTCGTCCTCCCGATGGCCATCGCCCTCGTCCTGTACCTCGCCCGGTCGGCCTTCCAGCTCCCGAAGCGCCTCTGGCGGGCCGGGATGGGCACGCCGGGCTAGGCGATCCTCCGCCCGGCCCGACGACGTCCCGCGCGCTAGCCGACGCGCTCCCACCGCTCGAGCTTCTGCACGCTCGAGAGCGTCGATCCGCGCCGGATCTCCTCCCGGACGCGGTTCTCGTGCTCCAGCACGTCGAGCGCCCGGTTCGCCACCTCGCTCGCCCGCTCCCTCGGCACCACCACGAGCCCGCTCGCGTCGCCGACGATCCAGTCCCCGGGGCGGACCTTCTGCCCCCCGACGACGACCTCGACGCCGATCTCCCCGTGGCCCTTCGGCTCGCCGGCGTTCGGCGAGACGTGCCGGCTGAAGACGGGGAACCCGAGGGCGAGGATCGCGTCGAGGTCGCGGGCCGCCCCGTCGATCACGACGGCGGCGAGGCCCCGACCGTGGGCGCTCCACGACGCGAGCTCCCCCCAGACCGCCGTCGTGCCGCCGCCCGCGTCGATGACGAGGACGTCGCCCGCGTTCGCCCGGTCGATCGCCTCGACCGGCTTCGCCCAGTCGCCGTCGCGGGTGACGACGGTGACGGCCGGCCCGGCGAACCGGACCGTCGCGTCGGGGAACCTCGGCAGGAGGCCGTGGAGCGCCCCCTGCCGCTGGAGGGCGTCGGAGAGGTTCGGCGTGGAGACCTTGAGGAGCGCCTCGCGGATCCGGTCCGGACCGTACCGGTGGAACTCGGTCGTCGGGACCGCCTCGCGCGTCTCGATCGCGGTGCGGAGCGCGCGCGTCGCGGCGGCGATGTCGGGGCTCTTCGTGATCGCGCCGCCGACGATCAGGATCTGGGCCCCGGCCGCGACGGCCGGGGCGACGGTCTCGCTCGTGAGGCCGCCGGCGACCGCGACCGGTACCGGCGACGCGTCGGCGAGCGCCTTGAGCTCGGCGAACGGCGTCCGAGCCTGCATCTGCATGTCGATGCCGATGTGCAGGCAGACGGCGGCCGCCCCGAGCGTCGCGACCCGTCGGGCCCGGGCCGGGGGGTCGGGGACGTTGAGGAGGTCGACCACGACCTCGGCGCCGTACTTCTCCCCCCCGCGGACCGCCTCGGCGATCGTGTCGTCATCGGCCGCGCCGAGGACCGTCACCATGTCCGCGCCGGCCTTCGCCGCGATCTCGACCTCGAAGGCGCCGGTGTCCATCACCTTCATGTCGGCGACGATCCGGCGACCCGGGCACGCCTTCTTGAGCTCGCGGACCGCGTCGAGCCCCTCGCTCTTGATGAGCGGCGTCCCGGCCTCGACCCAGTCGACGCCCCCGGCGACCGCCTCCCGGGCGGCGGCGAGCGCCCGGGAGAGGTTCTCGAAGTCGAGGGCGACCTGGAGGACCGGCCGGTCGAGCCGCATCCGGCGAACGAACGGGGGCGAGTATTAACCGTCCATGGCCTCGAGGGAAGGGCGGGATGCCGCGGCGCCGGGGCACCATCCGGGTCATCGAGGGCGACGCCCGCCGGCTCGACGGCCTCGGGGAGGGATCGGTCCATCTCGTCGTCACCTCGCCCCCGTACCCGATGATCCCCGTCTGGGACGCGCTGTTCGCGTCGTGGGGGGCCCGGGGGTTCGAGGCGATGCACGCCGCCCTCGACGCGGCGTGGGCGGAGGCGGCCCGGGTCCTCGTCCCCGGCGGGCTCCTCGCGATCAACGTGGGCGACGCGCTGCGCCGGGTCGACGGCGAGTTCCGGCTCTGGCCGAACCAGGCCCGCGTCACCGCGGCGGCGACCCGGCTCGGACTGTCGCCGCTCCCGTACGTCCTGTGGCAGAAGCCGACGAACCGGCCGAACGCCTACCTCGGATCGGGGTTCCTCCCGCCGAACGCGTACGTCACCCTCGACTGCGAGTACGTCCTCCTCTTCCGGAAGGGGCCGCCCCGGCGGTACCCTCCCCACGACCCGGACCGGACCGCGAGCCGCTACTCGCGGGCGGACCGGGACGTCTGGTTCAGCCAGGTCTGGACCGGCGTGACGGGGGCCCGGCAGGGCCCCGACGGGAACCGGACGAGCGCCTTCCCGGCCGAGCTCCCGCGCCGGCTCGTCCGGATGTTCTCGGTCGTCGGCGAGACGGTCCTGGACCCGTTCGCCGGCACCGGCACCACCCTGTTCGCCGCGGCCGAAGAGGGCCGGGAGGCGATCGGGGTCGAGCTCGACCCGGTCCGCGCCGAGGCGCTCAGCCGGCGGGCGGCGGCGTGGAACCGTTTGGCGGCCGCTCGCGCCCCGCGAGCTCCTCGTCGACGGCGCGCTTGAGATAGCCGAGGGCGTGGTCGCTCAGCCGGTCCATGTGCAGTAAGAGGTAGTGGAGGTACACCCGCTCGGGCCGGCGCGACGGGCCCGGCGGATGGCTCCGCACCCCCGGTCCGCCCGCCGTCCGCTCCGCCCCCGCTTCCAGCGTCGTCGGGTCGTGCTGGTGCTCCGGTCCGTGGAAGGCGCGTCCGGTGCCCCGCGTGAGCGGCGGGTACACCCGGTCGACCGGATCGAGGGCCGCCGCTGGGTCCGCCGCGGCGCCCGCGGGTCCCATGCGCCCCGGGTTCGGACCCTTCGCCGAGACCGGCGGGAGGTGGCCGAGCTTGTGGGCGAGGTACGGGTGGACGGGCCGCGACGGGTCCTGGAAGTCGGTGATCGGCCGGCCGGCGACGCGCTCGACGATCGTGGTGAGGCTCCAGCTCTCCCGCCGGCGCGCCGGACCGTCGGCCGTCGACGAGTCCGCCCCCGCCACGGGCGACCCTCGGCCGCGCCTCTGATAAACGTGCCGTTCGACGGGCACGCGCGCTACGCGGGCCCCGTCGGACGGACGAGGGTCCCCTCGAGCAGCTCGACCTCGGGGGTCGACGCGACGAACGCGAGCGGCAGGTGCGCCGGGCCGACGCGCAGGAGGCCCTCCGAGTAGCCGACGTCCCGGGCGACCCGGGCCCGCGGAACCCACTCCGCCTCGGCGTCGGTGAGCCGGAAGATCGCCCGGGCCGCGTCCGAGACGTGCGGGAGGCGCAGGAGGGTGACGTCGCCCAGGTTCCTGAGGAGCGCGCGACCCGGGTCGGTCGTCGCGAAGTCGTCCGGGTCCTGGCTCGCGAGGACGAGCCCGCCCGCGAAGTGCCGGACGTGGCGCACGAGCCGGTCGAGGAGCGAGAGCGCGGCCGGGTCCCGGGCCAAGAGGTGCGCCTCGTCGACGAGGACGAGCTTGGGACCGGGCCGGCGGGCGAGCCGGCCCGCGACGGCGTCGAGCAGGAAGGCGAGATGG
The DNA here is from genome assembly GCA_035502055.1 of Thermoplasmata archaeon. GTDB lineage: Archaea > Thermoplasmatota > Thermoplasmata > Lutacidiplasmatales > UBA184 > Lutacidiplasma. The sequence goes on from DATJVB010000036.1 coordinate 41,668, forward strand.
TACGGCCGGTGCCCGTCGGCGACGTGGCGGAGATCGATCGCGACGGGCCCCTCGGACCACCGGACGGTCGTCGGACCGTTGAGCCCGCGGAGCGATCCCGAGACCACGAGCTCGAGGAGGCCGGGGAGCGCGCCCGGACGGGCGTCGCGCGCGACGCGGTCCTGTAGGTCCGCGAACGTCGGCTCCGCGAGCTCCGCGTACGCCCGGGCGAGCGCCCGGTCGAGGGCGCCCATCTCCTCGTCGTTCAGCGACGGGAACAGCGTCCGCAGCTCGAGCGCGGCGCGCGCCGCCTTCTCGGTCCGGTCCCCGAGCGTCGTCGCCGGGTCGAGCGGGTTGAGCCGGCCCCCGTCGGGGCTCCCGAGGGCGACCACGTCGCCGCCGATCGCGCGCACGAACGGCCCGAACTCGCCGAGCGGGTCGAGGACGACGAGGTCGAGGTCCGGGTATCGCCAGCGGCTCCGGAGCATCGTCACGGCGGCGAGGAACGACTTCCCCGACCCGGTCGCCCCGAAGATCGCCGACGAGTGGCTCGCCCGCGCGAACCGGTTGAGGAAGACGGGGGCGGCGTCGTCGAGCGACAGCCCGACGAGGATCCCGCCGGGCTCGGCGACCGCCTCCTCGATGAACGGGAAGAACGCGGCGACGCCGTCGGTGTGGAGGGTGTGCCAGAACCCCGCCGGCCGGTCCTCCGGGCCCGCGAGCGCCGGGCCGGCGAGGGCGGGGGTCGTCTCGAACCGGGGCGGCCGGACGCCGAACCCGAGAGCCGCCGCCCGGCGGGCGACCGTCGACCGGAGCCGCTCCGCCGCCGCGCGCGTCGCGGCGCGCGCCGTGAGGACCCAGCCGACTCGGTAGAGCCCCTGCTCCCGCGCGGCGACCCGGTCCCCGAGCGCCGTGGCGCTCGCCCGTTCGACCTCGAGGGCGCTCGTCGATCCGGGGCCGCCGTCGTCCGGCGCGGCGAGCTCGACCGACGCGACCGAGCGGGCCCGTCCGAGCAGCTCGAGCGCCTGCGGACGCGCGATCGGATGCAGGTGCATCCGCCACTCGGCCCGGGAGCCGCTCGGCAGGATCCGGCCGACGACCCCGAACGGCACCTCGCTCGGCAGCGAGGAGAGGAGGATCGGCGCCTCGATCCCCGAGGGGTCCGTCCGGGTGGTCGCGCCCTCGCGTCCCGGGCCGCGTCGCGCGCTCATACGGCCGTCCGGCCGCGGACCCATCCGGCGATCGGGAGCCCCCCCAGGCCGAGGATCGGTCCGCCGAGGTGGAGCGCGCCGACGGCCGGCACGGCGAGCGCGACCCAGCCGAGGCCGTAGGCGGCGACGCCCACGGCGGTCCATCGGGGGTCCCGCGGGAGCGCTCCGCGGTCCCGGGCGAGCCGCAGGACGATCGTCGCCCCCAGGAGCGCGGCGAGCGCCTCGGCGAGCCCGAGGAAGTACGGGACCGCCGCGGCGACGAGCCCGCTCGCGAGCGCCGCGACGGCGATCGTTCCCGGACCGACGGGGCGGTCCCCTCCGCCGTCCGTCATGCGCGGCCACCCGACGGAAAGCCGGCCCGCTCGACGGCGGTCCGAAGGACGGGCCCCGCGAGCCGCGTCGCCGGCACGCCGAGCGTGGCGAGGCGTTCCTCGATCCCCCGCGCCCGGGACTCGAGCGGGTCGTCCGGCCCCCCCGACGGGCCCGACCAGATCGCGATCTCGATCCGCCGGCGCCGCCGCCGCTGGCAGAGGAGCCGGACGAGGGCGTCGTACCCCGCGCGTGCGGCCCGCTCGCCCTCCGAGACGGCCGGCCCGGCCGGCAGCCGGAACGCCCGGTCCGACCACGGCTCGCTCGTCACCCGTACGAAGATCGGCCCGTCGAGGCTCCGCAGGAGCTCGACGTACCCGTCGAACAGCGCCCGGGCATCGGGCGGCGGCAGGTAGGCGACGGGGATCCCGCCCGCGGCGATGACCACGAGGCGGTGGCCGTCCGGAAGACGGACGACGCGCTCGAGCGGCCGCGCCGGACCCCGCGCGCGGGGGCCCGGGCTCCGGCGTCGCCGGCGCACCTCGTACGCGACGCGGTCGAGGAGCCGTTCGTCGAGGGTCCGCCCGTCCGATTCGCGCGTCGTGAGGAGGAATCCGCCTCCGAGGAACGGCAGCCACGCGATCGGACCGACGGCGAGCGCGGCGAGGAGGCCCGCAGTTGCGACGGCGGCGAACCGGAGCGCCGCCCCGGCCGTCGGGAACGGACCGAACCGGGGTCGCCGCCCGACGGGCGCGGGCAGCGGGATCGCCCACGGACCCGGCGCTTCGCTCACGGAGCCCCCGAGGGAGGCGGGCTGCTCCGGCCGAACCGCGGCATCGGCGCCGCCCGACGCTCGATCCGACGGCCGAGATGGCGGACCAGGTGGACCGCGCCCCGGCCGACGATCTCCGCGCCGACGAGGGGGATCGTCGCCGGGAAGCCGGCCCGCCCGCCGACCTCGCCGAGCCGGCCGGCGACGCGCGCGGCCGTCGAACCGGCGCCTCCGATGCGGGCGCCGGACCGGAGAAGACCGCCCGTCGCGGAGGACCCGGCGGCGAGTCCGCGCTGGATGCCGCCCACGAGCGCCGAGTGCGCCGACGGGTAGCCGACCCCGGTGAGGTGGCTCCCGGCGAGCGAGACGAGCGACGGGGCGCCGAGGGCGATGGTGAGGAAGCCGAGCAGCAGGAGGACGCTCGGCGCCCCGACGGCGAGCTTGAGGGGCACGACGATGACGCACGGGAGGAACGCCGCCTCCACGAGCCAGAGCCAGGCCCGCCGGGCGATCGGGGCGAACGTCGGGATCGGATAGAGGAGGGTGAACGCCGGCAGGAGGACGAGGAGGACCGCGAGCAGGGCGTCCCGGAGCGCGACGGCGGCGGCGAGGAGGAGGACGACGGAGAAAAGGGCGAACGAGACGACGAACGCGAGGACCCCGTTGTCCCACGAGAAGCCGACGCCGCCGACCCCCGCGAGATCGACCCACTGCTGCCAGGCGACGCCGTCGAGCCCCTGGACCGTCGCGTACGTCGCGCCGGCGATCGATAGGATCCCGCCGGCGACGGGGACGGCGAGGTTCGCGAGGACGATCGAGACGACCAGCTTCGGGAGCGCGGCCTCGAACTGGACCGCCCGGGGACCGAAAGTCGACCGGGCGAGGTACAGGAGCGCGACGCCCGCCCCGACCACCACGATCGCGGGGTCGACGAGCCCGACGACGACCAGATCGCTCAGCCGGGCGGCCTCGGCGAGGAACCCCGACGCCGGTCCGAACGGCGGGAGCGAGGGATAGAGCGACCCGGTGGCGAGCTCGGGGACCAGGAGATGGTCGTACGTCGGGCCGATCACGGCCGCCAGGAGCGCCGTGAGCGTCGAGAACATCGCGAAGAGGAGCGCCTGGAGGAGGACGGTCGGGTCCATCGACCGCTCCTCAGGTGCCCGTCAGCACCCAGTGGGCGAGCCCCCAGACGAGGCCCGAGAGCGCGGCGACGAAGAGGAGCGTCCCGACGAGCGCGTCCCGGGCCCGGTCCCGGGCCTGGATCTTCTTCGTCAGGTCGTGCGAGAACCAGCTGAGGGCGACGCGCGCCCAGGCGATCGCCAGGAGTCCGCTCCCCGCGACGCCCAGCAGGGTCACGATCCGGTTCACGGACGCGGTGAAGTTCTCGACCGGCGTCCCCGAGGCGCTCGCGCCGACCCCGGCCGCGTCCGCGGCGCCCGGAGGGCCCGACGGACGCCCCGGCGACGGGAGACCGGCGGGGACCAGGAGGACGGCGGCGAGGAGGATCGTGCCCGCCACGCCGGCCGGCCTCATGCGGCCTCCGGGGGGCGGGCGGCCGCCTCCCTTGGGGTCGGGACGATCGCGAGCTTCTCCGACTCCCCGGAGCCGACGACCCGGATCCGGCCGCGCGCGAGGCCGGTCTCGATCGCGCGCTGGGCGGAGTCGACGTCGACGCCGGCCTCCTGCGCGAGGTACTCGAGGTCCTCCCGTCCCACGGGCCCGTCCTCGGCGAGGATCCGCTCGACCGTCGACTCCGGGCCGGGAGGCGGCATCGACAGGGCCGGCGGCCCGGGGCGTCGGGGGAGGAACCGGACCGCGACCGCGCCGGCACCGGCCCCGATCGCGAACGCGGCGACCGCCCACACCATCGCGTCGTCGCCGGCAGGCGCCCCGCCGCCGCCCGTCGGCGAGGGGACGGATCGGGCGGGCAGCTCGATCGTGGAGGCGGCGGACGCGGACCGGCCCGCGGCGTCGGTGGCGACGACCGTCGCGGTGAGGTAGCCTCCCGCGTCGGGATTGGCCGTCCAGTCGACGGCGCCGGGCCCGGAACGGTTCCCGTGCGTCGCCTCCCCGTCGGACAGGGCGATCGCGTAGGCGTACGGCGCGAACCCTCCCGACAGGACGACGGAGACCGAGACGCTCCCGTTCGCCGCGGCGGGGAGCGTGTCGAACGCGAGCCCGACGCCGACGGCCGGGACGACCTCGACCGAGACGTTCGCCGACCGCTCGACGCCGATCGCGTCGGCGACGGTCGCGACGAGCGTGAAGTTCCCCGCGGTCGGGAACGTCCCCGCCCAGGCGATCGGGCCGGGCCCGGCTTCGGTGCCGTTGGGCGGTGTCGTCGCCTCGACCGGGCCGTCGACGCCGAACGACCACCGGATCGGCGGCGCCCCGCCGACGGCGAGGAGGTCGAGCGCGACCGGCGCGGCGACCTCGGTCTCGACCGCTGCTTCAGGGGCGATGAGGTCGAGCGCGGCGCCGACGGTCGCGACGTCCGCGGTCGCGCTGGCCGCGCCGCCGACCGAGTCGGTCACCGTCGCCGCGACCCACAACGGCCCGGACCCGTTCGCGGCGACGGGTTCCGTGAGCGACCCCGCCTTCGGCACGCTCGCGGTCCCGCCGTCGTCGCCGCCGGAGACGGTCCAGGTTAGCGAGTACGGCGCGACCCCGCCCGTGATCGCGAACGTCGCGGGGACCGGAACGCCGACGTCCGTCGCGTCGTCCCCCGCGGCGATGGAGAGCGCGGGAGACGGGACCGTCGTCACCGTGCAGTTCGCCGTCGCGTAGTCGGAGGCGCCGTCGCCGGCGGCGAGGGAGATCGTCACGGAGGCGTTCGGGGAGAGCGTGACCGTCCAGTTGGCCGACCGGCCGACGCCGAGCCCGTCGCCCGTCCACAGGTAGGTGAACGGCGGCAGCCCGCCGATCGGATCGGCCGACAGGACGAACGGAACGAACGGGTCGGCCGACGGTCCGGGTCCCGCGATCGTGACCGCGAACCCGTCGGCGGGACGGACCGCCGTCCGGACCGAGGCGGATCCGGGGCCGGAGTCGAGCGGCGTCGCTGCGACCGCGGGCGACGCCGCGACCAGGCCGGCGGCGAGCAGAAGAGCGACCGTCGCCGCGCACGGACCCCGCATGACGACCCTCCCGGTCGCCCGACCGTCCGGGCGTATTTCGGGGCCGGCGGAGGTACGAACGCTGGAACCTGGGCCTACGCGTCGAGGCGCATGGCGAGGTGCTCCCGGGAGAGCGGCGCGAGGTCGACGGTTCCGCGGACGACGTGCCCGGCGGCGGTGAGGATCCGGCGCGCCTCGTCGAGCACCGCCGCGGCGGGGCGGGCCTGCGTCACCGAGCGGACCTTGAGCATGAGGAGGCCGCGGCCGCGAGCGGCGAGGCACGCGCGGGAGTTCTCGACGAAGATGCTCGCCTGGGTCCGCTGCGCCACGTCCTGGTACAGGAGTTCCGCCCGCCCCACGTCCGCCGCGTACCGCTCGGGCAGCTGCGCGTCGGCGAGGATCGGCCGGAGGTTCGGCCGGTCCTGGGCGAGGGCGAGGAGCGGCGCGAACGCGAGAGGGCTCTTCTCGACGACGACGATCCGGGCGTCGGGGAGGATGTCCGACAGGTGGCTCACCGTCGTCCCGTGGCCGCCGCCGAGGTAGAGGACCGTTCCGACGTCCTCGAAGAGGGCGTGCGGCCGGGCCCGCAGGAGGTACGCGGCGAGCTTCGAGCGGAACGGGTCCCACCGGCGGTACTCGACCCCGTCCTCGGTGTGGACGTCCTCGCCGTAGACCCGCCGCCCGGGGGTGAGGTTCCGCGTGTACAGGTCCCGCCCGCGCCGGTAGACCTCCTTCCACCCGGACGGCTGCATCTTCCCTCCTACCGGGCCCCCACCGACGCGAGGAGCTCGACCTCGACCGGGGCGCCCAGCGGAAGCGACGCGACCCCGACGGTCGCGCGCGCCGGTCGGACGTCGGGCCCGAACAGCTCGGCGAGGAGCTCCGTCGCCCCGTTCGCGACCTCGTGGGTCCGGTCGAACCCGGGCGACGCGGCGACGAAGACGCCGACCCGGACGATCCGGCGGACCCGGTCGACGTCCCCGAGGGCGGCGCCGAGGGCGCTCAGCCCTTGGAGGGTCGCGTCGCGGGCGACGGTCCGGGCCGTCGACAGGTCCACCTCCCGGTCGACGGTCCCCGCGGGGTCGGCGCGACCGGCGCGCGTGACGATCTGGCCCGAGACCCAGGCGAGCGTTCCCTCGACGACGACCGACGCATAGGTTCCGACCGGCGCGGGCGGGGGCGGGAGGCGGAGCCCGATCCTCTCGAGCCGGGCGCCGACGCCGTCGTCCACGACCGGTCCCGAACCGGGGAAGGGAGAAAACGGTACGGGACGGTTCCGCTCCGCCGGAAGCCTATTTCCGCCGCCGGGCGTCCCCCCGGAGGATGAGCGGGTTCCTGCGCCGGCTTAGGCGTCGCCCGGCCAAGGAGGAGCCGGAGGCGGAGGAGGAGCCCGAGGAGGTCCCCGAGCCGCCGGCGTTCGTCCCGTTCCCCGAGGACCGGCGGGCGCCGCCCGAGGAGCCCGAGTACCCTCCCCCCCTCGAGGTGGAATCGCCCCCCGAGGCGAACCCCCCCGCGACCTCCGAGGCCGCCCCCGCGGCCGATCTCGCTCCCGAGCCGCTCCCCGACGCGCCGACGGCCGAGCCCCCGCCGACGGCCCCGTCCCGTCCCGAGGCGCCCCCGCCGGTCGCCGCGGCCGAACCGCCGCCGCTCGGGCCGCCGCCGTTGCCGCCCACCGACCTCGACTCCGTCCGCGCGGCGACGCCGGCCCGGTCCGGGTCGACGCGGTGCTTCATCTGCGGCACCGAGCTCGTGGGGACGTACTGTCCCACGTGCCGGATGGCGTGGAACGAGTAGCGCCGCCGCGCCGCGCGACCCGGCAGGTTATACCCCTCCTCCCCTCCCAACGTCCCCTCCATGAGCGGTCCCCCCCGCCCTCCCCCGGACCCGCTCGCGCCGGTCGAGAGCGCGATCGTCGACCACCTGTTCGTGCTCCAGCCCGGCTATGCGGTGTTCCTCGGCCTCCACCGGTACGACGGGCTCCTCCCCGATCTCACCCGGGAGGGGACGGACCGATGGGTCGGCCGGGCGCGGGAGCTCCTCAAGGAGCTCGCGGCCGTCCCCCTCGACGGGCTGCCGCCGGGGCGCCGCCTCGACGCGCAGCTCCTCGGCCTCCTCCTCGAGAGCCCGCTGTTCGACCTCGTCGACGCCCGCGAGCTCGAGCGGAACCCCATGTCGTACGCGGGAGCGCTGTCGCTCACGGCGTACATCGCCCGGGAGTACGCCCCGCTCCCCCAGCGCGTCGACGCGATCGTCCGCCTCCTCGACGCCGCGCCCGGGTTCCTCGCCGCCGGCAGGGCCCGCCTCGACGAGCGGATCCCGGAGCCGTTCCTCACGCTCACCCAGTCGATCGCGAGCGGCCTCCCGGCGCACTTCGCCGAGACGGAGGCGATCGCCCGCGCCGGGTCCGCCGCCCTCGGCGATCGGGTCGCCGCGGCCCGCGGGCCGGCGGAGGCGGCGGTCGCCGACTTCCTATCGGCCCTCGAGCGGGAGTACTTTCCGCGACGGATCCCCGACTTCGCGCTCGGCGCGGAGAAGTTCCAGCGGCTCCTCTGGGTCCGCGAGGGGCTCACGACGCCGTTCGACCAGATCGAGGAGGCCGGGTGGGCCGACCTGCGCCGGAACCAGGCCCGGCTCGACGCCCTCGCCGCCGGCGCGTCGCCCCCGGGGACCGTCGACGATCTCCTCGAGTCGCTGTACCGGAAGCACCGGCCCGCGTCCGCGCTCGTCCCGTTCGCGCAGGGATGCGTCGAGGAGGCGCGCACGTTCGTCGTCGAGCACGCCCTCGCGACGATCCCCGAGCCCGACCTCTGCCGCGTCGAGGAGACCCCCGTCTACGGCCGGGCCCTCTCGACGGCGAGCATGAACCCCCCCGGTCCGTTCGACACGTCGACGGACGAGGGGATCTACTACGTGACGCCGGTCGACCCCGCGTGGCCCGCGCCGCGCCAGGAGGAGTGGCTCCGGTCGCTCAACGACGCGATGCTGCGGAACATCACGGTCCACGAGGTCTACCCGGGCCACTACCTGCAGTTCCTCCACTTCCGGCGCCAGCGCAACGCGTCGCTCGCCCGGAAGGTGTTCTTCTCCGCGTCGTTCGTCGAGGGGTGGGCGCACTACTGCGAGCAGCTCGCGATCGAGGCCGGGTTCGGGCGCGGCGGGCCCGAGGCGGAGGCGGCGCAGCTCCACGACGCCCTCCTCCGCAACTGCCGGCTCCTCGCGGCGATCGCGCTCCACGCCCGCGGCGGCTCGGTGGAGGCCGCGACGGAGCTGTTCATGCGCGAGGCGCACATGGAGCGCCTCCCCGCGGAGCGCGAGGCGATCCGCGGGACGTTCAACCCGGAGTACTTCTGCTACACCTTGGGGAAGCTCGCGATCCTCGACGCGCGCGCGGGCCTCCTCGCGAGCCGGTACGCGGGCTCCCTGCGCCGGTTCCACGACACGCTGCTCGGCTTCGGCGCTCCGCCGGTCGGCGTCCTGCCGGCCCTCCTCGCGTCGGCGGCGTAGGGCGCGCCCCTACGCGGTGATCCGCTGCGGGGCGGTCTCCACCGACCGGACGACGATCGCCGCGGCGGCGACGAACGCGACCGCGACGCCCACGAGCCCGGCGACGGCCGCCGGCAGGGAGACGACCGTCGGGAAGGCGTGGAGCGGCCCCGACGCGGTCAACCGGGCGCCGACGCTGAGGAGATAGTACAGCACCGTCACCCGCGGGAACGATCCCGGCAGGAGGAGGACGAGCTCCTCCCAGAGGAAGCCAAAGAGGAGCCCCAGGACGAGGGCGCTCGGGCTCAGGAGGCCGAGGAGGAGGTAGATCGCGCCGTACGCCGCGGCGGCGAGGACGGTGATCGCGGCGATCGCGACCGGGTCGGCGATCGGCGGCGCGGTCCCGCCGCCGAGTGCGGCGACGCCGAGGGGGAGGAGCGCCGCCGGCGCGAGGATCGCGAGAGCGGCCGCGAGGGCGCCCGCGTACTTGCCGACGGCGACGCCGGCCCGGTCAATCGAGCGCGTCGTGAGGTACGTGAGCGTGTCGAGCTCGATCTCGGAGCGGAACGCGGAGGCGAAGACGACGAGCAGGACGAGGACGTCGATCACCCGCAGGGTGAGCGACAGGAAGAGGCCCTCCGCCGTCGCCGTCGTCGCGGCGTCGCCCGGGTCCGCGAGCGCGATGGCGGCGACGATCCCCGTCGGGGCGAGCGCGAGGACGACGAGGGCGACCCCCCGAAGGCCGGTGAGGCTCGCACGGAACGCGAGCCGGGCGACGACCGGGATCCGGCCGAGCGTCCCATTCATCCCCGGCCCTCCGTCAGGTACCGGAAGACCGCGTCCAGGTTGTCGTCCACGCTCCGCATCGCCGTCACGCGGATCCCCTCCGCGACTACGACGCCGGGGAGGTCCCGGTAGAATGTCTCCGGGGCCCGGGACCGGACGGTGAGGCGGCCGTCGGCGGGGAACTCGACGGCCACGACGTGGTCCCAGCCCGAGAGGACGCGCGCCAAGCCCCGGGGGTCGGGCGTCGCGAGGTCGATCGTGTGCGGCCGGGCGTCGAGGAGGTCCCGGATCCGGTGGAAGTCCCCCTGCGCGAGCGCGCGGCCGTTCGAGATCATGACGATCGACTCGGTGAGCCGCTCCACCTCGTACAGCACGTGGCTGCTGACGAGGAGGTGGCGGCCGTCGCGGGCGAGCCGCTCGAACAGGTCGATGAGGTGCGCCCGGCCGACCGGGTCGACGCCGTTGAGCGGCTCGTCGAGCAGGAGGAGCTCCGGGTCGTGGGCGATCGCCTGGGCGAGCTTCACCCGCTGGCGCATCCCGCGGCTGTAGACCCGGATCCGGCGGTGTGCGGCGTCGGCGAGCCCCACCGTCTCGATCGCGGCGCCCGCCCGGCCGCGCGCCTCCGCGCGGCCGAAGCCGTCGACGCGCAGGAGCCCCGTCACGAACTCGAGCCCCGTCATCCAGTCGTAGAGGGCGAAATGCTCCGGGCAGTAGCCGACCCGCCGGCGGAACTCGCCCTGCGCCCCGGCGGGGTGGCCCAACAGCTCGAGGCGGCCCCGGTCGAGGTGGAGCTGGCCCACGAGGAGCCGGAACAGCGTCGACTTCCCGGCGCCGTTCGGGCCGATGAGGCCCGTCGTGCCGGGGCCGACCGTCGCGGTGAACCCGTTGAGGCCCAGCACCTCCCCGTAGCTCTTCGTCGCGTCGACCGCCTCCAGGACGGCCGTCATTCCCCGACGACCTCGACGCGCGTGAGCCGGAGGAAGGCGACGACGCCGAGGACGACCGACGCGCCCAGCAGCACCGCGAGCGCGCCGAGCGCGGAGATCGGGTCCGCGGCCCCGGTCGAGAACGCCGCATCGGCGACGGTGAGGAGGTCGGTGATCGGGCTCAGGTAGAGGACCCCGTTCGCGCCCGTCGCGCCCGAGACTGCGAGCGCCGCGAGGTGCGCCGAGAGCGTCGCCCCGAAGAGCGCCACGCCCGCGAACAGCGCCCGGCTCGTGAGCGTGGAGAGCGCGATCCCGAGCGTCGTGAAGAACCCCGTCGTGAGGAGGCCGACGGCGACGAACGCGCCGATCCCCTCGAGGCTCACCGTCGCCGGCAGGAGCCCGAGCCCCGCCGCGATGACGACCCCGACGACCCCGGGACCGATCGACGGCAGCGCGACCCAGACCGCGACGGCCGCCGTCTTCGCCCCGAGGTAGTCGGTGAGGTGGATCGGACGGCTGAGGTAGAGGGTGATCGACCGGTTCCCAAGGTCGTCGGCGATCGCGCCGGAGGCGACGGCCGTCGCGACGATCAGGACCAGGTACGGCCAGATCACCGAGGCGTACGGCGCGTGGAGCGTCGAGAGCGAGACGGTCCCGAGGAGCGAGGAGAATTCGGCCGTGAGGACGACGATGATCACGACCGCGGCGTAGCTGAAGCCGACGACGGTCCACGTCCCCCAGCCGGCCCGGGCGCGGAGCTCGTGGAGGAAGAGGCCGAGGACGCGTCCGGAGCGGCCGACGCGGGGGAACGTCCCGCCGGCGTAGCGGGGCGCGCTGATGCTCATGGGGTCTCCGGATGCGCGGCCGCCTCGACGCGGGCGAGGAACAATTCCTCGACGGAGGCGACCGCCCGGTCGAGGTACCGGACCTGCGTGCCGGTCTCCCGGGCCGCCTCGAAGATCGTCCGGTCCCCCTCGGGCGGGAGGACGAGCCGAAGCTCGTCGCGCCGGCGGCGCGCGGCGAGGCCCCGGGCCGAGAGCGCCGCCTCGAACGCCGCGCCGTCGCCCTTGATCCGGACCACCGTCTCGCCGCCGTGCTCGGCGAGGAGCGGGCCGAGCGGGCCCGAGGCGAGGAGGCGTCCCGCGTTCAGGAGGACGATCTGGTCGCACAGCCCCTCGATGTCCGGGAGGAGGTGCGTCGAGAGGAGGAAGCTGCGCCCGGGGATCGCCGAGAGGGTCCTAAGGAGACCCAGCATCTCGGCCCGCCCCGACGGGTCGAGCCCCGCCGTCGGCTCGTCGAGGAGGCAGAGCGGCGGGTCGTGCACGATCGCCTGCGCGAGCTTGATCCGCTGCCGCATCCCGACGGAGTACTCCTGGATCCGGCGGTACCGCTCCTCGTGGAGCCCCACGAACTGGATCACGTCGTGGGCCCGGCTGAGGGCGACCTCCCGGGGAAGGCCGCTCAACCGGCCCATGAACGCGACGAAGCCGATCCCCGTCATCGACGGGATGAGGCAGTCGTGCTCCGGCATGTAGCCGACGCGTTCCCGGATCGCGAGCGGGTCCGCGAGCGTGTCCCGGCCGAAGACCCGGAGCCTCCCGGCCGACGGCGGGAGGAGCCCGAGCAGGAGGCGCAGCAGGGTCGTCTTGCCGGCCCCGTTCGGTCCCACGAGGCCGATCGTTCCCGGCCGCAACCGGGCCGAGACGCCGGTGAGGGCGGGATGGACCCCGAACGACTTCGACACCTCGTCGATCTCGACGAGCGCGGACTCCACGGCCCCGGACCCACGTCGGGGATGTAAGCGTTCGGCCGGGCCCCAAGCGCCCGCGGGCCGGGCCGGCGGACGAGAGGGCCGCCCGCCGGCCGGGGGCCGGTTTCTCACCCGGACCCCGGCCGCACCGGCGGTGTCCCCCGGAGCTTTGTAGTGCGTCGTCCTGCGGCCCGTCGTCGGGCGGGGCTGCCCCACCGACGGGCGGCAAGGTACCATGCGGTGGCCACGGGGGTGGGGGGCGCGACGCGGGGCGGGGCGCTGGATCGGATTCGGATCGGTCCCGATCGTCGGGGTCGTCCTCCTCCTGGCCCTCCCGCCGGCCGGCGCGTTCCATCCTCCGCTGACCCCGTCCTTCACCGCGGGCTGCCAGGGGCAGTCGACCGGCGCCAAGATCTTCTCCCAGAGCGGGACGACCGGCCGAGGCACCTACACCGCGAGCAACTCCAACGGGGTCTCGGACGGCTCCTCGTACGCCCGATCGCCGCGCTCGTCGTCCGCGATCGACGCCGGCGCGTACTACTTCGTCGGACCGTCCTCGTCCGGCTGCTCGTCGCCGTCGACGACGACGGGCGGTCTCCGCGCGACGTTCATCTGGAACGTCTCCTGGACCCCGTACCTGTCGGTCAACTGCTCCGGCGACCAGTCGGCCGCCATTGCCGAGTACCAGATGTACGCGCTCGGGAACGTCCACTGGGCCTCCTCGCCGTACTACCTGTTCATCCCGCACGTGCACTCGCACACCTACCAGTACATGGTCGACTGCCACGGCGTGGGCTCGTCGACGTACTCGCCCGGAACGTTCGGCCCGATCACCCTCAAGTTCAACTCGACGACGTTCACGGAGTCGTCGGGCGTGAGCTACGACTACTACTCGTCGATCTGGGGCCAGGACGAGACGCGCGCGACGCCGGGAAGCACCGCGTACTCGAGCATCGCGATCAACGCGACCCTCGAGGAGATCTCCTGCCCGCTCTGCCCGTAGGGCGCCCGCGGGACGGATTCGCGCCGGAGGGGCCGGGTCCCCTCCCCTATTCCATCGACACGTCGGACCGCAGGTAGGCGCGCGTCGCGAGGACGAGGAGGACGACGGTCTCGACGGCGAGGAGGAGGAAGCCGAGGGCGTCGCTCGCCTGGAACCCGCCCGCGTACCCGTGCCGGACGGCGTCGGCGATGTACGTGAGCGGGTTCGCGACGAACATGGCCTTGAGGCCGATCGGGAGACCGCTCGAGAGCGGGTAGAAGACGGTGCTCGCGAAGTTGACGACGAAGATGAGGAGGATCTGGAGGCTGTTGTAGGCGTTGTTCGACTTCACCAGCGCGGCGAGCAGCAGCATGAGCCCGCCGAACAATACCGACCCCAGGGCGATCGCCCCGAGCATCGACGCGACGCCGACGGTCGTGAGCGTCGTCGTCCCCAGGAGCCCCACCGCGAGCGCGAGCATGAGGACCGCGCCGCCGAGCCCGAACAGCGCCGACGTGACGATAATCCCGAGGAGGTACTCGACGCGCGAGAACGGCCCCACGAGGAGCTGGGCGAGCATCCCCCACCGGCGGTCGGCCCACAGGATGGATCCCGCGACGGTGCCGGCCATCACGGACTGGAACGCCATGATGCCCGGCGCGAGGAAGGCGAGGTACCCGGTCCCGGAACCGCCGGACGACGCGAGGGAGGAGAACCCGTAGCCGAAGAAGATGAGGTACATCGCCGGGAGCCCGAGCAGGATGATGAGCGTCGCCGGGTCGGCGTTGACCCGGACGTTCCGGTAGACGAGCCTAGCGAGCGTCGGCGCCGCCACGTTCCTCCGCCTCCGGTCCCACCGTCTGGAGGAAGACGTCCTCCAGGGTCTTCTCGCGCACCGTGAGCCATTCGAGCGACGTCCCGGTGGTCCGCGCGACGTCGAGGATCGCGTCGAGGCCCGCCTTCGCGCCGTCCGTGAGGACCGTCGCCGACGTCCCCCGGACGGTCACCGTCGCGGCGTCGCCGAGCGCCGGCCCGAGGGCGCGGAAGAACGCTTCCGCGTGGTCCGCGTCGGCCGTGACGTCGATCGTCTTCTTCCCCGAGTACCGGCGCTTGAGCGCGGCCACCGAGTCCTCGACGACGATCCGGCCCGCCTCGATGACGGCGACCCGGTCGCACAGGTAGTCCGCCTCCTCGAGGTTGTGCGTCGTGAAGACGACGGTGAGCCCGCGCCGGACCTCGTCGCGGATCGAGTCGAGGAGCGTCCGGCGCATCAGCACGTCGAGGCCGACCGTCGGCTCGTCGAGGAAGAGGAGGTCCATGTCGTGCATGAACTCCCGCGCGACCTGGACGCGCCGCTTCTGCCCGCCGGAGAGGTCGAACGACCGGCGGGCGCGCAGGTCGGTAAGCCCGAACTTCCGGAGGAGCGCCTCGCGGCGCCGGACCCGCTCGTCCCGCGGAACGCCCCACAGGATCCCGTAGATGTCGAGGTTCCCCTGGACGGAGCTAAAGTCGAACGACTCGCCCTGCTGGACGACGCCGATCCGCTCGCGGATCCGGCGCCCGTCGTGCCGGGGGTCGAGGCCGAGGATGGAGAGCCGGCCGCCGGTCGGCGCGATGAGCGTCGTCATCGCCTTGATGAGCGTCGATTTCCCCGCGCCGTTCCGGCCGAGGAGGCCGTACACCTCCCCCCGTCGGACCGAGAAGCTCACGCCGTCGAGGGCGCGGGTCCGTCCGTCGTAGGAATGGACGATCCGGTCGGCGACGATCGGGTCCTCGGAACGGAGTCCCGCCAACGGGGCCGGGGACCCGGCGGCGTCGTGACCGGCGGCCATGGGGGCGGCGAGCGAGGACGCAGGGAAGAAGGTCACGCACCCGGCGTGCTCACCCGGGCGGAGTCCCTTCGGGCGGCGACCAAGCGCCCACGCGCGAGAGCACGGTGAGCGCGGTGAGCGTGATCATCTTGCTCGGCGCCCCGGCGGTCTCGAGGGCGAGGGGCGTCGGCCGGTCCTTCGGATGCGCCGCGAACCACCGGGCCATCCCCGCGTCGACGTCGGGGTGGACCGCATCGAGGTTCCACCGGCCGTCCGGTCGGCGCCGGTCCGCCAGGAGCCCGAGGGCGAAGCCAAGCCGCGGATCGTCCCCGCGGCCCAGGGCGGTGAGGATGTCGAGCCCGACCAGCACGTCGTAGTAGTAGTGGACCGGGTAGTGGAAGCGGTACCACGGCGGATACTCCGCTCCCTGACGGTGCAGCTCCCGCTCGAGGAAGAACTCCGTTCCGCGGTCGACGCAGTCGGTCATCGCGCGAGTCCACCGGGACCGGGGATACGCGGCGAAGGCGCTCAGTCCCTCCCAGGAGTCGAGGTTCCGGCCCCGGCCGAAGCACGACCAGCCGCCCTTCGGGTCGGCGGTCTCGACGAGCCAGTCGAGCGTCGGGCGGATCCGCGGATCGTCGATGTAGCCGAACCGGAGGAGCGCCCGGGCCATGTTCCCGACGAAGCAGTGGTGCCCGTTCCCCTTCGAGTTGCCGCCGACGCCGCCGCCGCGCAGGACGGCGCGGGCCGTCCAGACGTCGCACGACGCAGCGATCGGCGGGTCCTCCTTCGCGAGGCCGAGATCGCTCAGGACGAGCATCCTCCAGTTCGTGGACGTGTACTTGGGCCGGTAGAAGTCGTCGCCGCTCCCCCACCAGCCTTCGGGACTCCTCTCGGCGAGGATCTCCGCCGCCCAGCCGCGACGCGGAATCGCCCGCCGGGCCTCCTCGACGTCGGGGTCTGCGGCCGGACGGCCGAGGAGCTCGCGGAGCGTCCGGTACCGCATCGCGGGCTGGCTCGGCTCGAGGAGCCAGTCGAGGACCGGGTCGCGTCGCATCGCCCTCGCTCAGCCGCCGGGCCCGTATCCCTGCGGCGGGAGTGCCCCGAGAACGTTCCCGCCCACCGGAGGGCCCCTGTTTCGCCACCCCTCCCGGCCCCTTATCTGTGGGCACCCGAAGCCGGGACAGGGCGTCCCGGACGCCCGAAGGAGCACCATGACCGATCCGAAGCCCGGCGCCGTCGTGCACGTCGAACTGAGCTCGACCGATCTGCCCGCCACCCGGAAGTTCCTCGAGACCGTCTTCGGGTGGAAGTTCAAGAAGGAGTCGATGAGTACCGACATGGAGTACTGGACGTTCGACGCGGGGTCGGGTCCGGGCGGCGGGCTCACGACCCCGATGGGCGGGATGCCGCCGGGATCCCTCAACTACGTGCTCGTCGCGTCGGTCGACGCCGCGGTGAAGAAGATCTCGCAGCATGGCGGCAAGATCCTGATGCCGAAGACCGAGATCCCGAAGGTCGGCTGGTTCGCGATCTACGAGGTGCCGGGCGGGATCGTGCAGGCGGTCTACCAACCTCAGGCGCCGGCGCGTCCGTAGGGGGCCGCCCGAGCGAGCGGCCCCGACGGGGCGGCGGTTCGGCCGGCGCACCGCCGCCCCCCCCGGGGAGGGATCCTCCCCGGGGTCGCGGGTCGTTCCGTCGCTCGCGCTCTCCGAGGTTCCCGCCCCCTCACCCGATCGTGAGCGCCACGAGGCTGCTCGCGAGGGGTCCGCCGAGCTGGCACCAGCCGGTTGCCGTCGTCGTCGTGTGGACCGCGCCGATCGTCTGGACGACGATCGTGATCGAGACGTACGACGTGAGCAGGTAGGTGGTGCCGCCGGCGAGGACGACGGGCGCCGCGTTGAGGGCGACCGGCGCCGGGGGATGGGCCAGGGCGTACGAGCCCATCGTGAGCCCCTTCTGGAAGAGGACCACGGTCATCTGGCTGCCGGGCACCACGAGTCCGGTCGTCTGCTCCACGAGGTAGCTCGTCGCCGCCACCGAGACCGTCACCGCGCCGAGTCCGCCGCCGGGCGCGCCGGAGGTGATCGCGAGCCCCGCCTGGAAGCCGACGATCCAGGACGCGGCGAGGACCGCGGGACCCGTGGCGCTCGGGGTGTACGCGAGGCCCGACACGCCGACGTGGGCGGTGTACACGACCGAGGCCGGCCGCGGCGCCACGGTCGTGGTGGTCGCTGTGGCGAGGACGCTCGCGCGAACCGCGCCGGTCATCAACGAGACCGTCGGAGGCACGAGGACCGAGACCGACGCGCCGTGGGGCGAGACGATCGCGTTGCCGGACTGGACCGCCGTCGCCGTCATGTACGGGGCGGTGAACGCCGTCCCGGCCGCCGCCGCCATCGGGGCGGCGAGGACGAGGAAGGCGATCAGTCCGAGGCCCAGGGTCGCTCCGACTCCCAGCGGGAGCTTGGCCGTTCGGGATCCGTGTCGCTGCTCTTCTGGCGTCATGTTCTTTCCTTCCGGGCGTTCCCGCGCCCGGATCGGATCGGCGGGCCGGTCCTCCTCCCCCCCGACCGGGGGGAGGGGGGCCGCCTCGCGACTCAAGGGGGGCCGGGATTCGCCACTGTTCCGCGCAACCCGGCCGGCCCGATGAGAAAGGGGCCGCATGGATGCGGGGGTCTCCCGCGGGGTCGTCGACGGTCCGCTCGTCGGCGCGGACGGGGCGAGGATCCGGTTCGAGGCGGGACCAGGCCGCTATCCTTCGAGGAAAGCCCTTCCCCGGGTCCGCCGTTGAGGTGCTTGGGCGAGCGCGACCCGAGCTTCCCCTGCGGACGGGATGGCCTCGGTCCTGGCGGCGACGCTTCGGCCGCTCAGGCGTCGACGATCGGTCCGTAGGCGTCGAGGTTCGGGGTGGGAACCCGGAGGCGGTGCCCGGTCTCGACCACCTCGTCGTAGATGCGCCGGAACTCGCCGACGTACTCGGGCCGGGTCTGGGCCATGCGCCGG
>DATJVB010000037.1:0-9800 GCA_035502055.1 Thermoplasmata archaeon
CGGCGGAGACCGCCCGGTAGGCGCCGGTCACCACCCGGGATCGGAGCGAGGCGGCGTCGCCGAACTCGGCGTCCATGTGGTAGGTGAGGACCGACGGGACGCCCGCCCGGCGGGCCCACGCGGTCACCCGCCGCTCGACCCAGGGGAACGGCATGTGCAGCTGGACGACCGACGACCGGGCGATCGCCGCGCGCAGGCGGCCGGCGGCCCGGGGGCCGAAGACGACCGGCCGCTCGAACAGCTCGCGGCCCGGGATCCGCTCGAGGGTCGCGGCGCCGATGTCGAGAGCGTGGGCGTCGCCGGTCCACCGAACGGACGTCGTCACCACATGCACAGGTCGGCCCTCGGCATAGGAGCGGACGAGCTGGTAGGCGTACTCCTCCGTCCCGCCCCGGTACGAGGGCGGCATCGGCACGATGACCGTGATCGCCCCCCGCTCGGGCGGCGCCGCCGCGTCCGGGGGGGTCCCGGTCAGTGCGGGCGCCCCCCCAAGTGGTCCGGACGGCCCCCTAGCCGCGATCCGCGGAGGCGGGTTCCGTAAGGTTCGAGGCAATCCCCGCGTGGCATGGGCGCGCCACCCGGATCAGGGAAGCCCTTCGTCCGCGAGGACCGGCGGAGGGGATTCCGACGCGTGGGCGTCGCCAGGCACCGGCTCGTCGTCCAGAATCCAGCCGGGCCGGCGGACCGGGCCATCCCGGCGCCAGACCGCGACGGTGCCGTAGTGGCCGTTCGCGCCCAGGAACGCGAGCTCCTTCGCCCGTTCCGTCGGGAAGGTGTTCGCCACGAGGGCCCGCATCCGTTCGAGCGTCGGCGAGCGGGCCGGGGAGTACTCGAGCCGGTAGGCGCCGGACCGGCCGAAGGCGCCCGGCTCGGTCGTCGTCTCGGCGCGCTCGGCGATCGTGACGAGGCGTCCGGTCCTCGGAAGGAGCACAGTCGCGGAGGCGTCGCCGGGAGAGCCCGCGGCCGGGAGCGTGATCGTGAGGGCCGACGGGGCCATCGGGGTGGTGGGGGGAACGTTCGGTCCCTCGCTCCGCTCCGGTCCGGTCCAGATCTCGACCCGGCTCGCCGGGCGGCTCGCCCGGATCCGCTGCGCGAGGAGCTCCGCCTCGAGCCGACGGGTGGGGTCGGCCACGACGCGGAACTCGTCCGTGCCGTGGACCATCGCGATCGACAGGAAGTCCCGGAGCCGGGTCGGCCGGGGCGGGCGGAACGTCGCGGCGAGCTCCCGCCGGCCGAACTTCACCGTCGTGAGGAGGATCCGGGCGCCGTCCCGGAGCGCGTGCAGCTTCGCGACGCCGACGCGCTCCCGGTAGGCGATCGGGATCTGCGTTACCGTGTAGCCGGCCCGGTACGCCTTCGTGAACAGCTCCGCCTCGATCTCGAAGCCATCGGACTCGAGCGCAAGCGGGTCGACGGACCGGACATCGACCGCCCAGAAGCCACTGCACAGGTCGAGGATCGGAAGACCGGCGAGCTGGCTTGCCGTGAGATTGAGGATCCGGTTCCCCACGCGGTGCATGAACTCCCGGGGGTCGTTCTTCGCGGAGGTCGTCGGCTCGCGGACCCCGACCACCAGCTGGCTCCCCGCGTCGAGGAGCTGGACCATCGCGGGAACCATCCCGCCGGGATAGGTGCAGTCCGCGTCCAGGATCACGGCGTACCGAACGTGCCGGGCCGAGAGGAACTCGAGCGCCTCCCGGATCGCCGCGCCCTTCCCGAGCCGGGTCTGCATGAGGACCGGGACGCCCCACTCCTTCGCGACCTCCCGCGTCCGGTCCTTCGAGTCGCCGTCGATGACGAGCCGCCGGACGTTCCAGCCGGCCGCGACCATCGGCTGGAGGGGGATGTCCTGGAGGGTCCGGGCGAGTCCGACCTCCTCGTTGAGCGTCGGCAGCACGACGACGACGTCGGCCCGATCGAAGGTGGAGAGCTCGGCCTCCGAGAGCGTCGAGGCCCCCGCCGGCCGCTCCGGCGAGGTGGGCTGGGGGTTCGAGCTCATCGGTTTACCGAGGGAGCGGGCGGACGCCCGCAATCCCGCCCCGGGCACGGGGCCGATGATATATACTCTCCCCGAGGCGTCTCACTTTACCCCTCCGTCTGCGTCGGCGTTCTTGGTCGGCGAGCGGGGGGGTCGGTACCGGGCCCTGGGGTGGGCGACCGGAGCCACCCGCCAAACCCTCATAAGCTCGGTGCCTTCGCCGGCCCCGCCCCCGGTCCCCGGGGGCGGCTTCCGATGGCTCGCGGCGTTCGAGACGGCTGGGCGCTCACCGTGGTCCTCGTCGGCCTCGTGGTCGCGGGCGGCCTCGTCTCGCCGACCGTCGACGGACGAACGCCCGCGGGCGCCGTTCCGGCGAGCGGCGGGGGTCCGCCGTCCGGGCAGCCGCGCCCGGCGGCGATCCACGCCAACTTCACGGCCTCGCCGATCTCGGGCCAGGCGCCGGTCAACGTCTCGTTCGTCCTGTCGAACGTGACGGGCAAGGCGAACGCGACCTCGTTCGCCGTCTACTGGGCGTGGGGGGACAACACGACGGCGTACAACGAGACCGGGATCCCCGCCGACAACGGGACGGTCGCCTGGATCAACGAGAGCCACGTCTACTCCCGGCCGGGGACGTTCCACTTCGTCGCGACGATCCGGGACAACGCCTTCGATGGGGTGCTCACCGAGACCGCGACGATCGTGGTGATGGGCATCACGGCGACGTTCCACGCGAGCGCGACGTCGGGGCCGACCCCCCTCCACGTCTGGTTCAACCTCACCAACATCAACGGCAGCACGGCCGCCACGAGCTTCTCCGTCCTCTGGCGGTTCGGGGACCGGTCGCCGTGGGTCAACCAGACCCAGATCCCCGCGACGGGCGGCCACGTCGCCCTCGTCAGCATGCGGCACTGGTACAACATCTCCGGGACGTACGAGTTCATCGCCGAAGTACAGGACAACAACCACGACGGGACGCTGTACGAGAACGCCACGATCGCCGTCGGCAACCAGTCGCTCGTCGTGACGCCCGAGCCCGACCCGGTCGGCGGGACGACGGTCGGACGCTGGTTCAATCTCACGCTCTCCCCCTCCGGGGGAGTCGCGCCGTACTCGGCCACCTGGAACCAAGTCCAGACGGGCTGCTCGGGCTCGACGGTCCCGCTCACCGAGACGTGCGCCGCGTCGATGGTCGGCTCCTTCACCCTCTCCTTCATCGTGCACGATTCCGCCGGGGCGTCGGCGAGCGGCAGCTACCGGTACGCCGTCAACTCGACCCCGCTCGTGAGCGTCTCGGCGACGAGCAGCGCCTCCTGCCAGGGGGCCGTCGCGGTGTACAACTACACGTTCTCGGCGACGACCACCGACGGGACGAACCCGTTCGCGTTCAACTGGTCGTTCGACGACGGGAGCTACTCCACGGGCGGGGCGACCGTCTACCACGACCTCGCGCCGAGCGGCGCCTACAACGTGACGGTCGTCGCGACCGACGCCGCCGGCGCCACCGCCGAAGGGTACTCGAACGTCACGACGAGCGCGCTCCTCACGTGCGCGAGCGCCGGCCCGCCGAGCTACTCGGCCCCGACGACCCTCTACGAGGCGGCCGTGGGGGCGATCGTCGCGGTGATCGTCGTGCTGGTCATCGTCCTCGTAGGGACCGTCCGCGGCTCGCGGGCCGGCCGGCGGAGGGGGCCCCCGCCGGCGGTGACCGGCGAGACCGACGGGGACGGGACCGGCCCCGACGGCGAGCCCCCGGTCTCCCCCCCTCCGACGACGTGACACCCACGGAAAGGATTATCATTCCTGCGCGCCCCCGCCGACGCCGGGCGCCCTGAGGTCCGGCCCTCGGCCGGTAAGGGTCCCGCGAGGATCACGTCGATGAAGGCGACCGCGACGCCGCAGCGCAAGGTATTCTGGTCCGTGCCGGACATCGGAGAGGACGAGCGCCAGGCGGTCCTCGACACCCTCGCCACCGGCTGGCTCGGGATGGGGCCGAAGACGAAGGAGTTCGAGGCGGCCCTCTCGAAGTACACGGGCGCGAAGCACTCGATCGTCGTCAACAACGGCACGAGCGCGCTCACGACGGCGCTCCTCGCCCTCGGGATCGCGCCGGGCGACGAGGTGCTGATCCCCACCTACACGTTCGTGGCGACGGCGTCGAGCGCGATCGCGCTCGGGGCGAAGCCGGTGCTCGTCGACTGCGACCCGGAGACGTTCAACGTCGGTCCGAAGGAGATCGAGGCGGCCCTCGCGGCGCATCCGAAGGCGAAGGCGCTCGTCTTCGTCGACGTCGCCGGCCTCCCGTGCGACATCGACGCGATCCGCGCCGTCGCGGCGAAGCACCACCTCCTCCTCCTCGAGGACGCCGCGGAGGCGTTCGCGGGGGCGTACCGGACGACCCGGCTCGGCAACTTCGACCACCTCACGATCTTCAGCTTCCACATCGCGAAGCAGGTGACGACCGTCGAGGGCGGGGCGATCCAGACGAACCGCGACGACATCGTCGACCGGCTCCGGCTCGTCCGAAGCCACGGCGAGGGGAAGGAGAAGTACGTCCACGTCGAGCTCGGGCTCAACTTCCGCCCGACCGACATCCAGTCGGCGATCGGCCTCGCCCAGCTCAAGAAGGCGGACCACTACATCGAGCTGCGGGACCGCATCGCGAAGCGGTACATGCACGCCCTCGGGGACCACCTCACCTTCCAGCGGGTGCCGCCGTACGCGACGCGCCCGACGTGGATGATCCTCATGGTCCTCGCCGCGTCGAAGGCGGAGCGCGACGCGCTCAACGCCCACCTCAACCAGCACGGCGTCGACACCCGCATTCCGTGGCCGCCGATCCACCGCCAGCCGTACTTCCGGGCCCGCTTCGGGGCGGTCGACTGCCCCGTCGCCGACCGGACGTTCGACCGGGCGCTGTCGCTCCCGATCGGGAACGCGATGACCGAGGAGGACGTCGACTACGTGATCGAGACCGTCCGGGCGTACTACGCCGCGGCGGGCCGCCCGTAGCGACGCCCGTCCTCCGCCACCCCGGCCCGCGGGCGCCGGGCGTCCGCCCCGCGCGGCCCCGCCGGCTACTCCGCGAACTCGGCCGCGCCGCCCGGCATCAGGCTGCCGATCGACTCCATCGCGAAGTACTGCTTGATCGTCCCTGTGATCGGCCACATCGAGATGTACGGGAGCCACCGCCACCGGCGGAACCGCACGAGGTAGTAGCCGAGGACGAACCCGCGGGGGACGAGGAGGAGGAGCGCGATGAACGCGACGTCGAGCAGCGTCGGCAGGCCGAGGAGGAGCGTCGCGAGCGCCGCGAAGACCCAGATGAGGCTGCGGAGCCCGGCCCGCAGGAAGAGGGCGAACCAGAAGATGATCGGGAGCCCGCCGAACTCGAACGCGTCGCCGAACAGGCCCGTGAGGTGGCGCCGGTGCGCGATGATCCCGCCCCGGAACCAGCGGATCCGCTGGGAGCGGAGCTTGGGGAGGGTGTTGGGGACGTCCTCGAACGCGGCCGCGCCGGTCTCGTAGCGGACCCGGTAGCCCATCCGCTGGAGCCGGAGCGTGATCTCCGTGTCCTCGCCGTTCCACGACACCCAGCCCCCGAGGGCGAGCATGTCGCTCCGCCGGAACGCGCAGAACGATCCGTCGACGACCTGGGCGCACCGGGTCCCCATGAGCGCGCGGCGCAGGAACAGGTGGTTCCAGGCGACCTCCATGAACCGAAGCTTCCGGACCCACCCGTCCTGCTGGAGCGGCAGGATGAGCCCCTGGACGCCGCCGACCTCGGGGTCGGCGAGGTGCCGGACCATCTCGCCGAACCCCCGGACCGTCGAGATCCGGGTGTCGCCGTCGACCCGGATGACGATCTCCCCCCGCGCCGCCGACAGGGCGCCGTTGAGCGCCTGGGACTTGCCGCCGTGCGGGAGGTCGACGACGGCGCCGCGGGCGTGCCGGAGGGCCCGGATCGCGGACTTCGCGAGCGCGCTCGTCTGGTCGCGCGACCCGTCGTTCGCGACGATGATCTCGACCGGTCCGGGGTACTGGGCGGCGGCCGCGTCGGCGCTCCGGACCGTCGCGACCACGTTCTCCCCCTCGTTGTAGGCGGGGATGATGATCGAGACCGACGGGTGGAACTCCTCGAGCGACGGCCGGGGCCGGACCCGGAGCTCGCGCTCGTAGAGGAGCCGGCCGAGGCCCCCGAAGATCGTGATCGCGAGGAGCGGGGCCATGAGGAGGATGGCGAACGGGATCACTTCCCGGCCGAGCCCCAGGTACCGGAACAGGAGGTACAGCGTCGTCACCGAGATGCCGAGCGCGAGGAGCGCGGTCCCGATGAACGTGTGGAGCGCAGACCGGTCCCTCGGGAGGACCCGTCCGAGACGAAGCGCCGGCGGAAGGTAGAGCGTCGAGAAGATCAGGAGGGCGAAGAAGAGACCGCCGATCGCGCCCCGGATGACGAGGAACGACGAGCCGATGAACCGGTTCGAGACGGAGAAGAAGAAGATGTCGATCGTGACCTCGGTGAGGAGATACCCGCCGAGGATGAGGAGCGCGTCC
This sequence comes from Thermoplasmata archaeon, assembly GCA_035502055.1. Lineage (GTDB taxonomy): Archaea > Thermoplasmatota > Thermoplasmata > Lutacidiplasmatales > UBA184 > Lutacidiplasma. The sequence goes on from DATJVB010000037.1 coordinate 6,536, forward strand.
CGGCGCTGCGTCCGCGCGAACCGGGGGTCGGTGAACAGCCCCGTGGCGAGGACGAACGCGACCATGACCGCGATGTACATGATGAAGATGTAGTCGGGCAGCTGGCGGCGGAGGCCCGGGTCCTGGATCAGCCCCGGCCAGTCGAGGGGCCAGAACAGGAGCCGGCCGGCGACCGCGACGATCCGGTCGAGCGCGTAGAAGACGTACGCATGGAAGGCGAGTAGCAGGAGAACGACGCCGAGGAAGGCGACGACCAGGTTCCGGCCGAACAGCCGCTGCGCCGGCGGGGCGACGGAGACCGTCCGCGGATGCCAGTCGCCGGGAAGCGGCATCTCCCCTTCGGGGGTCCACAGCCGCGCCTCCCGGGGGGGCGTCCCGGCCGGGACCAGGGCGGGGGTCCGGCCGCGGCCCCGGGCGGGCCAGACCGGTGTCGGCGCGGGGGGGACGAGACCGGCGATCCCGCGCGGGCTCACCCGCGTGGGCGGGGGGGGCGACTCCGCCTCCTCCGTGCTGCTCCACGAGAGCGCGGCCGGCGGCCCGCTGCCCTGGATCCCGCGCGTCGCGAGCTCGCCCTTCGACGCCCAGGCCCGGAAGTAGCGGACGCCGAGGTAGAGGAGGTATCCGGCGACGAGAGCCGCCGGGACGACTCCCAGCGGGATCGGGAGGCTCTCGACCGGCCCGAGCAGCGACGCGCCTGCCGCGAAGGCGAGACCCGCCTCCGCCCGATTCGGATGCCGCATGCGTGAGCCCGGTCCCGGGGGCCCACGGTAGCTGGGCGCCGCCCCCTAATAAGCATCGGGTTGCCGGCCCTCGGCCCGCGATGCGCGGACGAGCCGGGGGAGTCTCCGGTTATCCGTCGCCGGACCGCGCCGGCTCCCCCTCCGGCGCAGGGGACCGAATCCCTCTTACTCCGGGGGGCATCGCCTCCCCTCGATGCCGATCGGCCCCGCGGATGAGGCCGCCCTCGCGCGCGGCCTCGCGAGGCTCGGGAGCCACGCCGCGTACGCCGAGGTCCTCGCCGAGTCGACCGGTGGGCACCTCCTGCGGCACGACAAGACCGCAACGACGCCCGAGCCGCTCGCGCGGATGGAGGGAGCGGTCTTCCGCGCGTGGACCGGCGAGAAGTGGACCGAGGCGGCCGCGAGCGGGTTCCAGCCGCACGCCCTCGACGCCGCGATCGAGACGCTCCTCCCGAGGCTGACCGGAGGGGGTCGCGGGCCGCCCGGCGAGAGCGCCCAGGGGTCGCTCGAACGGACGACGGAGGAGCGCCGGCCCGTCGCGGAGTTCGGGCTCGAGGAGCGCCTCGAGCTCGCGCGGACCTGGTTCGGGTGGGCGACCGAGATCGAGGGCGTGGGGAACGCCATCATCTCGTTGGGCCACACGGACGACGACCGGCTGTTCCTCACGAGCGAGGGGGCCCGCCGCCGGCAGCGCCTCGTCCGGACCCGGGGGACGGTCGTGCCGATCGCCATCGAAGGAGCCCGTGTCGAGTACGACTTCGACACCCGCGGCCGGCTCGGCGGCGCGGAACTGTTCGACGAGTTCACCGAGGAGAGCGTGAAGGCGGTCGCCCGCGAGTCGAAGGCGCTCCTCGCCGCGCCGGCGCCGCCGGTGGGCCGGATGGCGGTCGTCCTCGATCCCGGGACCGCGGGGACGTTCGCCCACGAATCGTTCGGTCACGGGACCGAGGCGGACCAGCTCCTCCGCGACCGGTCGTACCTCAAGCCGCTCCTCGGGGAGACCGTGGGGCCGGAGTCGGTGACGCTGGTCGACGACGGGGCGCACCCGACCGGCTGGGGCTCGATCTTCTTCGACGACGACGGCCGGCCGAGCCAGCGGACCGTCCTCGTCGACCGCGGACGGTTCGTGGAGGTCCTCCACGACCGGGAGTCGGCCGCCGCGATGGGCCGGCGGCCGACCGGCAACTGCCGGCGGGCGGACTTCCTGAGCCGGCCGTTCGTCCGGATGACGAACACGTACGTCGAGCCGGGCGACTGGACCCTCGAGGAGCTCCTCCAGGAGGCGAAGGACGGGGTGCTCCTCGAGAGCTGCACGAGCGGGATCGAGGATCCGCTCGGGGGCAACATGCAGATCAAGGTGAAGAAGGGCCACCGGATCGAGCACGGCGAGCGGGCGGGGATCGTCACCTCGATGGCGCTCTCGGGCCGGGTCCTGGAGTTCCTCCGGTCGATCCGCGGCGTCGGCCGACGGGACGACTTCTCGATCGCGCCGGGGTACTGCGGGAAGGGCCACACGGACCTCCTGCCGGCCGGCACCGGCGGGGCGTACCTCCTCGCCGAAGCGGTGGTGGGTCCCGCGTGACCGGCCCGGGGGCGTTCACCGCCGCACGGGTCGCCGACCGGCTCCGGGGCCGCCTCGAAGCGCCGTGGGAGGCGTTCGGCGAGCGCCTCGAGCGGTACGAGATGCACCTCGCCGGCGGTGCCGTCGAGATGACTCGGGGCCCCATCCGGCTCGAAGGGTTCGGCGTCCGGGTGTTCCGGCCGCACGGGGAGGCGACGGGCGTCGGGTTCTCCGCCGGGACCGACCTCTCGGACGGCGGGATCGATGCCCGGGCGGCCGCCGCGGACGAGACCGCCCGGTTCGCCCGGTTCCCGACCGCCCGGGCCGAGCTCCCGTCGACGCACGTCGCCGGCGCCGGACCGAGCGTCGAGACCGTCGACGCGCGGCTCTGGGACCGACCCGCCGATACGGTGGCCGCGTGGTGCGGGGCGATCCTCGAGGCGCTCGCCGGCCGGCCGGGCGTCGTGCTCAGCTTCGGCTCCGTCCGGGCGACGCTCACCGAGACGACGCTCGCGAACTCCGAGGGGATCCAGCGGCACTGGCGGCACACCTTCGTCGACTTCGAGGCCGCCGTCAAGTCGTTCGACGGCCCCGAGGGTCCGGCACCGGGCGAGTACTGGGTCAACGGTCGGAGCCGGACCGTGCCGACGAAGGGGATCGCGGAGGAGGCGGACCGGTGGGTCGAGCGTGCGCGGGACACGCGGCGCGCCCGCCCGACGCCGTCGGGCCTCACCCGGGTCGTCCTCCCCCCGGGGGTGCTCGCCGACATCTTGCCGACGATCGTGGGGTACCGGTTCAGCGGGGCGGCCGAGCTGCGGGGCATGGCGCCCTCGGAGGGGGCGGTCGTGGGGACCCCGTCGCTCACCGTCCACGATAACGGGCTTAGGCCGTGGGGCCTCGGCTCCGCCCCGTTCGACGACGAGGGGACCCCGCCCGCGCGCCGGGCGCTCATCGACCGCGGCCG
>DATJVB010000038.1:0-7348 GCA_035502055.1 Thermoplasmata archaeon
GGTGTCGCTCCAGGCCGCGGCGGCCGGGTTCCTGGGCGCCGGGTTCATGCGCGTCGGGATGAAGAACCGTCCCATCGCGATGCAGGTCGCGGCGAAGTCGGGCCTCGCCGGCTACCGGTCCAAGTTCGATGCCGGGCTCTCCGGCGAGGGGAGCGGCGCCGGCGTCGGCCGGTTCGAATAGGTCTCGCGCTCGGCGCGACCGCCCGGTCCGCCCGACGCGCTATGTAGCGCGACGGGGTCGTCCCCCCGGCGGACGGCCGGCATGCGTCTCCTACACCAGGATCCGGCGACCGGTCTCCTGCGCCTCCGCATCGAGACCCCGAGCGACGTCTGGCGGATCGCCCGGTTCGTCCGGCCGGGGGATCCCGTGGGCGCATCGACGACCCGGCGCGACCCCGAGGCGCCGGAGGAGACCCCGGGGGCCCAGCGCGACCGCCGGCGCGTCTTCCTCGTGGTGCGGTCGGAGCAGATCGAGTTCCACGAGTTCTCGAAGCGGCTCCGTATCACCGGTCCGATCGTCGAAGGGCCGTTCGACCTCGGCCGGCACCACACGCTCGACCTCGGCGAAGGCGACGACCTCACCATCACGAAGTCCGAGATCACCCCGGCGGACCGGATCCTCCTCGAGGAGGGGCTCCACGCGCGGGGCGACCCCGCGATCCTCATCGCGGCCGTCGACTGGGGCGCCTCGGCGGTCGTCCGGGTCCGGGGACGCGCCGTCGAGCCCGTGGCCGAGCTCAACCGCACGCTCTCCGGGAAGCAGTACAAGGCGGTGCAGGGCGAGAAGGACCGGGCGAGCTACATCGCCGAGCTCGCGACCCTCATCGCCCGGGAGGCGCCCGCGGCCCAGAGCGTCCTCGTGGTCGGGCCGGGGTTCCTGAAGGAGCACGTCGCCCGGGCGCTCCTCGAGGCGCATCCCGATCTCAAGGCCCGCCTCCGGGTCTTCCCGACGGCGGAGAGCGGTCGGACGGGCGTCGAGGAGCTCCTGCGGTCGGGGCGGGCGAGCGAGGCGCTCGCCGGCATCGCGGCGGCGGAGGAGTCCGGTCTGGTGGAGGGACTCCTCGGGGCGCTCGGCGGCGGCCGCCGGGCCGCGGTCGGCCTCCGGGAGGTCGCCGAGGCGGTCGAGCAGGGGGCCGCGGAGACGCTCCTCGTCCTCGAGTCGTACCTGCGGGACCCGGCGGTGACGCCGATCCTCGACCGGGCCCGCGGCGGCCGGGCGCGGCTGTTCGTCGTCCGGGAGGACGGCGAGGCCGGCCGGCGGCTCAAGGGGCTCGGCTCCATCGGCGCGATCCTCCGCTACGACTGGGCCCCGCGCGGGGGACGCGGCGTCGCCGCGCGGCCGCCGGAAGGCTAAGCCGACGAGCGGCCCCTAGGGGATCGCCTGGACCGCCTCGCGCAGCTCCTCGTAGCGGCGCTTGAGGTCCTTGAGGGCGTAGCGGAGCGCCTCGCGCGCCGTCATCGAGCCGTCGGTCTCGAACTGGAGGTAGTGGTCGGCCGGGTCCGGCTCGACGTGCACCGAGCCGTGCTCGCACGCCTTCTCGCAGGCGCCGCACAGGATGCACTTCGACTCGTCGGTCACCGTGAGCTTGCCGTTCGCGAACGGCAGGATGTCGACCGGGCAGCTCGCCGAGACGCGCTTGAGGCACGCGTCGGTGCATCCCTGGTGACGGCTGATCTTGATGTGCGGCCGGGGCGACTGCCCGACGGCGTGCGCCACCTGCCACTTCGCGTGCTCCCGCGCGGAGCCGACGACCGCCGTCGCGTAGGCGAGGAGCGCCTGCCGGGCCCCGAGCCGGACGATCGGCACCTCCGGCTCCAGGATCGCGAGCGTCGGGTCGCCGAGCGGGACCAGGTCCCGCGCGTAGACGGTGCACGGGCCCTTCTTGTCGACGGAGTACATGACCTGGCAGTGGACGCACCCCTCCCCGCCGCAGGTGCACTCGGACTTGCGACGGAACTGGCCCAGGTCGGTCGGGATCGGCAGGAGGCCCAGGCGGAGGGCGACCGCCTCGTCGAACATGCTCGTCGACGAGTCGTAGTCCTTGCCGGTCGCCTCGTCCCGGATCGGACCGAGGTGGAACTCGACGTCCTCGATCGCGAGCTTCGGGACGTCGGCGAGGAGGGCGCGGCGGATCGCGTTGACCCGCGCCGCGCTCGACTCGGTGAGCTCGAGGCGCATCGACTTCGGCCCCAGCTCGAGGACCGAGACGTCCACGGTCAGACCCTCCGCCCGCGGCGGCCGCCCTTCGCCTTCGTCCCGTCGTGCGGCACCGGGGTCACGTCCTCGATGCGGTTGATCTTGATGCCGGCCCGCGCGAGCGCGCGGATCGCCGCCTGGGCGCCCGGGCCGGGCGAGCGGGACCGGTTGCCGCCCGGCGCGCGCACCCGGACGTGGAGCGTGTCGTACCCCTTCTCCTTCATGACCGAGGCGACCTGGTCGGCCGCCTTCATCGCCGCGTACGGGCTCGACTCGTCGCGGGCCGCCTTCACGACCATCCCGCCGGTCGCCTTGGTGAGCGTCTCCGCCCCCGTGATGTCGGTCACGGTGATGTGGATGTTGTTGTAGCTCGCGAAGATGTGCGCGATCCCCGTCTTCCCCATCGGGCGACCTCACGCTCCCCCGTCCGCGGGCGGCGCCGCCGGCTCGGGCGCGCCGGCCTGGAGCTTCTCGCGGATGGCGACGCGGATCGGGTGCTCCTCCGAGAGGAGGGGGCTCCCGCCGGCGTAGGCGATGCGGGGCTCCTCGGCGCCGAGCACGAGGTACCCCGGCCGGGTCACCCGGTGGTCCCCGATCGCGAGGTGGCCGTGGGCGATGAGCTGCCGCGCGCCGAGCGGGGTCGGGGCGAGCCGCTTCGTGTACACGATCCACTCGAGCCGTCGGTTGAGGAGTTCCTCGAGCGTGAGGGCGAGCACGTCGTCGAGGGTGGGGGACCCGACGGGCAGGAGACCCAAGCGCGTGAGCCGGCCGAGCAGCGCCTCGGTCTCCCGCTTCGCCTGCGGGTCGCCGGCCCGGAAGCGGGCCTGGAGGTCGCGTGCCTGGCGGCGGAACCCGCGGAGCGTCGACTGGGCCTTCCAGAGCTCGCGCTTGTTCTTGAGGCCGTACTTGACGAGGAGCTTGCGCTCCTCCTCCATCCGGCCCGCGTCCCACGGCCGCTTGGGGCGGTCGAACGACCGGCGAAGGAACTTGGGATCGCCCATCCGACGCGCTACGCCTCCTTCTTGGCCGGCGCGGCGGCGGGGGCGGGGGCGGCCGCGGCGGCCGGCTTCTCCTCGGCCGGCTTCGCCGCGGCGGCCTCCTTCGCGGCCTTCTTGAGGACGCCGGCGGCCATGCCCGTGCGGCCGTTGGACCGGGTCCGCTGGCCCCTAACCTTCTGCCCGCGCTCGTGGCGGACGCCGCGGTACGAGCGGACCATCTTGAGGAGGTTCACGTCGTCCCGTCGCGACGTCTCGAGGTCGGCGCTGACGTAGTGGTGCACCTCGCCCGTCGCGTAGTCCCGCGGGTGGTTGAGCATCCACGGCGGCAGCTTCTCGGGGAGCTGCGAGAGGACCTGCTCGATCCCCTCGACGGTCGTCTCCGGGAGGTTGCCGAGCATCTCGGACGGCTTCACGCCGGCCGACCGGCAGACGACCTCGGCGAGGCGCAGGCCGACGCCGCGCACGCCCGTGAGGGCGAGCCCGCTCGCCCGGGTCCCGTCGAGGTCCGTGTTCGCGAGCCGAACGATGTAGCGGAAGTCGGGATTGTCGGGGATAACCTTCGCCGTCTTCTTCGACGGCCCCCCCGCACCGGCCTCCCCCTTCGCCGGCTTCCCCTTCCCCTCCTTGGCCTTCGGCGTCCGCTCCTTCTTCGCCGGCCGTTCCTCGGCCGCCGGGGTCGGCGCGGGCGTTTCGGCCGGAGCGGCGGGTGCCGGCTCCTTGGGGTTCTTGGGCGCGGTCCTCACTCTCCTACGGGGTGCGTCCCGCGCGGGCGATCGGCGAGCGCCGAGGGCGCTTCGGTCCACCGCCGCGGTCGGGAGCGGCCGCCGAGATGGACCCTGCCTTTAAAGGCTTCGGCCGCCGCGCCGACCGTACCGCCTCGGCGGGCCCCGGCGCCGCCGGCGGGGCCGTCCGGGCCTCGAGGACGCGGTAGCCGCTCCCTCGCCCGCGCACGGTGACCGGTCCCGGGAACTCCTTCTCGAGCCAGGCCTGGTAGTACCGGATCCCCTGGCTGCCCTTGCCGACCAGGAGGAGCCGACCGCCGGGAGCGAGGTGCCCGGGGGCCTCGGAAAGGAGGCGAAGGACCGTCTCCCGGCCCGCGTGGAACGGGGGGTTCGTCGCGATGACGTCGAACCGTTCGTCCCCGACCGGCGCGAACAAGGGGCCGGCGCGGACCTCGGCGTTCGATACCCGGTTGCGGGCGAGGTTCCCCCGCGCGAGGGCGACCGCGCGCCGGTTGACGTCCGTCAGGACGACCGACCCGTCGCGCGCCTGGCGGGCGGCGGCGACGCCGATCGCGCCCCAGCCGCATCCGAGGTCGAGCACCCGGTCGGTCGGACGGGGGTCGAGGCTCTCGATCAGGAGGGCCGTCCCCGGGTCGAGGCCGTGGGCCGCGAAGACCCCGGCGTCGACCTCGAAGATGAGCAACTCACCTCGGTAGAGGAACCGGAGCTCCCGGCGGTCGTGCGGGACCTTCGGGCGCGCGCTGAAGTAGTGCTCCCCCGGTCCGTCGGGGGGTCCGTCGTCGGGTGCCATCGCCCTATCGGCGGCCGAACAGCCCGCCGCGCCGCGCCGCGGGACGCGGCGTCCCGGTCGCGCCGAGCGCGTCGCGAAGCGCGTCGCGCTGCGCCGGCGTGAGCGAGTCGGGGAGGCGGACGTGGGTGGTGACGAGGAGGTCGCCGCGCTCCCGGCCCCGGAGGCGGGGGAACCCCTCGCCCTTCAGCCGGAACTGCGTCTCGGGCTGCGTCCCCGCCGGCACCTCGAGCAGGGCCTCGCCCGTGACGGTCGACACCCGGACCGACGCACCGAACAGGGCGTCGGCGAGCGAGATCGTCGTCTCGGTGACGGCGTTCTGGCCGACGCGGGTGAACCCGGGGATCGGATCGAACAGGACCTGCACGAACAGGTCGCCCGGGGGACCGGACCCGCTCGGTACGCCGCCCTGCCGGGCGAGCCGGAGGACGGAGCCGTCCTCCATCCCCGGCGGTACCGAGACGCGGATCTTGCGGACCTTGCGCTGGACGCCGGTCCCGTCGCACGCCGGGCACGCGTTCTTCACCCGGTGCCCGGTGCCGTTGCACATGGGGCAGTCGGTGATGGTGATGAGCTGGCTGAATCCCCGGCTCTGGCTGCGCCGGAGCTGGCCCCGCCCGTCGCACTCCGGGCAGACCTCGAGCTCGGTCCCCCCGCGGGCGCCGGTCCCCTTGCACTCCTCGCACCGAAGGACGCTCGGCACCTCGAGCGTCGGCTCGGCCCCGGTGACCGCCGCGGAGAGCGGAAGGCGCAGGGTGATCTCGAGATCGCTCCCGCGGAACGGGATGCCGGACGATCGCCGTCGGGGTTCGCCGAACGGGGAGGCGCCGAAGCCGCCGCCGAACAGCTCCTGGAAGAACCGCGACGACCCGAGGAGGTCCTCGAGGTCGCTCATGTGGGTGAAGTTCTGCCACGTGAACCCCTCGGGGCCGAAGTTCGACTCGACGCCGGCGAAGCCGTACTGATCGTAGTTCCGCCGCTTCTCCGGGTCGGCGAGCACCTCGTACGCCTCGGAGATCTCCTTGAACTTCTCCTCGGCCGCCTTCGGGTTCGACCGGTTCATGTCCGGATGGTGCTGGCGGGCGAGCTTCCGGTAGGCGGTCTTCACCTCCTCGGTCGTGCTGGAGCGGGGCACCCCGAGCACGTCGTAGTAGTCCCGCTTCGCCATCGTCGTACTCCTATAGCACCGGTCGGACCCCGTTCTACGGTCGGCGCTATTTACCGTCTTTCCGGCGGCGTCCCGGTCGCGGGCCGCCCACCGGCGGTCGTCGGCGTGAGGGCGGCGGCCAGTCGAGCCGGAGGGCGTCGCCCGCGGAGGCGCCGAGCGACCGCGCCGCCGACGCCTCCCGGGCCGCGACCTCGATGGTCCCGAAGCTCGATCCGAGGAGACCGAGGCTCCCCGGCGGCCCGAACTCCTCGTACGTGCGGCGTCGGGAAAGCCGGGGCGCCCGGCGGCCGCCGATCCGTACGTCGAGCATGGGGACGCCTTCCGGCAGCCACGCGGCGGGGACGTCCGAGACCAGGTTGCCGAACCGGTCGACGTGGACGATCGTGCCGTCGGCGCCGTGGGGCCGGGGACGGGGAGGGACGAGCGGGCTCGGCGCGATCGAACCGACCGCCGGGCCGAGGCGCTCGATGGGCGTCCCCCGGGCGAGGAGGGCCGCCGCCCGCGCGAAGAGATCCCGACCCTCGAACGTCGCGCTCACCTCGTCCGCGCCGAGCCCGACCGCGCCGGGTCGCACCGCGCGGACGCTCCGCACACGGCGCGCTTGGGCGAGGGGCGTGAGGACGCCGTTGTCCGGTCCCACGAGGAGCGTTCCGTCGACGCACTCGATCGCGATCGGCCGGCGACGGCCGCCGACCCCGGGATCGACGACCGCGACGTGGACCGACCCCGGCGGGAACGTGCCCGCCATCTGACGGAGGAGGAACGCCGCCTCGCGGACGCCGTGCGCGGGCAGGTCGTGCGCGAGGTCGACGACCGGGACCCCCGGGGCGAGCGTGTGGAGGACGCCCTTCATCTGGGCGGCGTACGCCCAGCCGATGTCGGTGGTGAGGGTGACGAGCCGGGGGCGGCGCCGCACCGTCTACGACTTCATGATCGCGACCAGGAAGATCGCGATGGCGATGAGCGCGCCGACCGCCGCGGCGAGGATCACGAGGAACGCCTGGCCGATGAGGTCGAACAGCGCCGGAACGCCCGAGCCGGGCGTCGCGATCCCGGCGTGGTACCAGTAGGCGCTCCCGAGGCCGACGACGAGACCGACCACGAGGAGGGCGACGCCGATCGACCGGCTCTTCCCGCTTCCGAAGTAGGCGGTGAAGAGGCCCGCGAGGATCAGGAAGAGGCCGAACACGAGGAGAAGGATGATGAGGAACGGCCACCAGGTCTCGCTGCCGCCGATGAGCGTGCTCGCCGAGGTCGCAACCAGATCGAACATCCGTGGTTTACCGTTCCCTAGAACTTGATGCCGGTGAGGGTCTTCGTGTCGATCACGCCGGGGACCGATCGGATCTTGTCGACCACGAGCTGGCCCAGGGCGTTGAAGTCCTCGGCCTCGACCTTCGCGATAAGGTCGTACTCGCCGAACAGCGGATGAAGTTCCACGATGCCCTTCACCCT
>DATJVB010000039.1:0-5816 GCA_035502055.1 Thermoplasmata archaeon
CTCGGGAGCTCGTCCTCCGGCGACGGAGGAGGACGGAGGGGCCGGACACGCATTTATGCGCATTCAGGGGCATGCTTGGTACGGTCCCATACTTAAACTCGGCGTAAGTCGCGGCGGGGCGGGGCCCGAGTTATACGGCGGGGGCCGGCGTGCCGCCGGCGACCCCATTCCCTGGTCCTGGACCAGCCACGGCTAGGGCCGGGACGGAGAGAGCGGGTCGGGGCGATCCGAACCCCGCCGATGACCCCAAGCCCCGGCAGGGCCGGCGCGATCGAATCCCTTCGCGAGCGGGCCGATCGTCCGCTCGGATCTTCCCCGGGACGCCCCCGCGACCGGGGATGGCTAACCCTCCCGGCTCGGGGTGGACTTCGGGCCCGCCGCTCCACGGCCCATGGCGGTCGAGCGGCCCGGACCGCGGCTCGTCATGAGATGCGTCACGGCTTCGGGAGCCTTTGGGAACCTCGCCGCCGGATCCCTCGGGTCAAAGGGGCCGCGGATACCGGTCCACCGGACGAGGACGGCGGGCGAACGCGATCGGGTCCTAGCCTCGTGTTCAATGGGGGGTCCAGGATCTTGGACAACCGTTTATCCCGCGCGGGCCGCCTCGACGAAACCATCGGGTTCCGAGGTGAGGTCGATGGCAGAACTGTGTTCCATGTGCGGCGCCTCGTTCGCTTCCCCGGCCGATCTTGTCGAGCACACGACCGCGGAGCACCCCGCGGGGGAGTCGGCCGAGGGCCCTGCGGTGGCCGTCTCGCCCCCGACCGAGGCCCCGTGGCTGATCTGCCAGCTCTGCGGGAGACGCTTCCCGACGCCGGAGGCGCTCGCCGCCCACGGCTCGCATGCCCATCTTTCCCGGCGATCGATCGTGCGGCCCTCTGGGGCGGTCGGCTGATCGGACCTCCTGGGTCTGGGGGGCTCGCCACGGCGAGACCCGTCCGCGGGGCCGGAAGCACCCGGCCGATGCCGTCGGCGGGTTGAGGGAGGTCAGCGACCGTCGCGGGAACCGGGGGTGTCCGACCGCGCGGGGCTCGACCGGTCAGAGCGCCGGCCGCGAAGGGCGCGAGGGGAGGAGCTCGAGGTCCCGGGGGCCCGCTCGGAGATTCCGCGCTCGGTCGCGAGCTTCACGCCGTAGAGGCGCGGGGCGGCTCGACGATCTTCCAGAACGAATCCTTCACGAGCACCTTCCCGTCTCGGAACTCCCAGAGGTCGCATCCGCGTACCCGTACGCGAACCCCGGCGACGGTGGTTCCGGTCAAGGTCCATTCGGAGACCCCGCGATCCCCCGCGATGAAGTGCCGGTCCTCCCCGTAATGGACGTCGGGGATGCCCGCGAACCGGGTCGCGAGCCCGCGACGGACCTCGGCCTTGCCGACGAACCGGGTTCCCCACGGATCCGGGCCCCGGGGGAGATCGAACGTGCAGTCGTCGACGAAGTACTCCATGATGCCGTCCAGATCGTGGCGGTTGAACGCCGCGAGGATCTCCTCGAGCATGCGGACCGTGGGCGACATGACCACTCCCGCCCGGAGAGGAGCGACGGCGTATTTGCAGGTCCCGCCGGGCAACTCATCGGGCGATCCCGGACGGCAGACACCGGTGGACCGTCCCTCGGGAGGCTCCGACCCGGCCGACCGTCCTACGGCCGCGCATCGGGCGTGGTACGAGCCCGGTCGGTCGACGCATCGCCCGCCCCGGATTCCCGATCCAACGACCAGCCTCCGCGGGGAGGGTACTCCGGCAGTCCGAAGCGCGACCGGATCCTCCGGGCGATCGCCTCGCCGCGCTCGGTGAGGCGGTAGACCCGCTGCCGGCGGGGCTCTCCGACTACGTGGCCCCGTTCGTACCGGACGACGCCGACGGCGACCAGCCGATCGAGCACCTTCGATATCGCCCCTTGGCTGACGCCGAGGTCCCGCTCCATCCCTCGCTGTGTCGAGCCCACGGCGGCCGCCGCGTCGTTCGTCGCGGCCGGCTGGTAGCCGAGATGGACCAGCAGCCGCATCGATACGTCGACGAGGGGGCCGATCGGACCCGGGGCCGCCGCCCGCGACGCGCCGGACGGGAGAGCCGGGGACCGGTCGCCCGCCACTCGCCCGACCCTCGCCTACGGCCGCGAGACGGGCGTCTGCGGTTCGTCGCCGAGAACCCGGTCGATCTCCCGAAGGATCCGGTTCCCTTCCCGCCGATTCCGGCGGCCCCGGACCCAGACAGAGGCGACCACGGCGCCGATCCCGGCGAACGCGATCCCCCCGGCCAGGACCGGGAGGGGCCATCCGCCCGGCCAGCCGGAACCGGGGTTCGATGGAACGGCGAGGCCGGGCACGAACGTCACCAGCGGATCGTAGTCGATCGAGCTGTAGTTGCCTTCCACTCCGTCGAATGTGAGGAGCGCGACCGACTCCCGGTCGGGAGAGGCCGCGTAGAAGAGGTGCGCTTCGACCCCCACCGCCGATGCGGCCGAGGAGCCGTTCGCGTACCCTGCCGTCGCGGCGGCGCCGAAGCCGAGGCGGACGAACGTCCGGTTCGTCGTGTTCCAGCTCTCCTCGAGCGTCCGGTTGGCCGCGGCGTAGCTGAAGTGCGACCCGCCCGCCCCCAACGACGCAAGCACTACACCGAGACGGTCCGTCGTCGACGCCCACGGCCAGCCGCTCACCTTTACGTCGAACTTCACCTGGTACGACGCGTTGGCCGGGGCGCCGTTCGAGGCGGATTCGTTGCGCAGGTGGAAGACGACGGCGAGCGCGGTGGTTCCGACCGGTGTGGCTCCCTCCGTCCAGTTGTTGCCCCAGAAGCCCCAGGCGTCCGTCGGGGTCCAGTTGCCCATCGCGGAAGTGACGTTGATCGTCTCGTTCACCGTCGCGGTGACCTCGCCTTGCCCGGGCGCGACCGAGGACGCGCCGGCGGACGGGCCGAAGGCGTTCGCGATCCGAACGAGGTGGCCGCCGGAGTCGACCTCGGCCACGTCGACAATCGAGAAGCTGAAATTGTACGACTCCGAGGGGTCCCAGGACGAGAAGTTCTCGGCATACTCGAGGGCGAAGACCGTCTCGCAGCCGGGGGTGTCGACCTCGATCTGCCCCTCCGTCCATTGGGCGCCCTGGCAGTCGAGCGCGGTTGTCCATCGGGAGGCGGCGTGGGCCTTCGACGGGGGTCCCGTGCCCAAGATCGGGGAGCAGACGAGCACCGCCGCGAGCACGAGGCCGGCGGAGACCGGCCGCCGGGTCGGGGCGCGCCACCGTGAGATTGCCAAGGATGCCTCCCTCATCGACGCGGGGAACCCCCTTCGGAGGACGATCGGGGTCCCCGCGCCATAAACCTGCGCCGGAGATATTCCGCCGGCGCGCGGGATCCCGCCCCTCACGGTGCGCCGGCGCTCCGGGAGCCCAGGGGAACAGGGTCCACGCCGTCTCGCGGCGGCGCGGGCCAAGTCCGGCCCCGGTTCCGTCGGAGGTGTCCGGGCGCGGGAAGAGGTTCGACGGCGGGACGGACGGTCGCCCGGGTCGGGCGCCTACGCGGACGCCGCGACCTCGTGCACGACGCGCTTCGCCGGTTCTACCAGGTACAGGATACCCGATAGCAGGACGAAGATGCCGCCCACGAGGGCTGCGATGTTCGAGCCCAGACCCAGCACGCCCCAGCCGAGGAACGCGATCACCAGCAGCATGACGCCGGTGACGAGACCGCGATCCTTCCAGCCGTGGTATCCCAGGTAAGCGAAGAACAGCGCAAGCCCACCGACCACGGACAGGACCACCGCTTCGCTCCAGGCGCCGAGCATGCCCCCGGTATGACCCAGGGCCAGGTCGGCGGCGCCGAGCGCGAGCGCGATGAGGGCCCCCAGGAGCATCAGCGCGCCCCCGAGGAGTCCGAGTAGGTAGCCAAGGCTCCTTTCGGTTAGATTCTCCATGTGTGTTTCACCTCCTCTACAAGTAGCTCCGCCCCAACCCCTCGGGGTTCGCCGGGAGGCCGGAGCGGGCGGGACGAAAGTCAGTCTTCCCCACCCTACTTCAAGGTGTGTCCATCGGCGCGGGGACCCCCCGGACCCCATTGACGAAGCGGGGTCGCCCGAGGAGGCCCGGGACGGGATGGTCGGGCCGTTCCCCCCCGCGGGAATCCCCGCCTCCGGAGGGACCCGACACTGAAGCCGGGATCCCTCGATGGGCCGACGGTCTCGCCCCCGGGTCCCACCCCTAGGGGAGTTCGAGCCCGGAGGAGGCGGCTGCGGAGTCGCGGCGTCCGGTCCGTTCCGGACCTAGATACTGTTGAGTAGGCTCGTGGTTTCGCTGTTCCGGTTCATCAGCACGTGACGACCGAATGCGAGACCCCGGGGTGCATGCATCAGCTCCGACTCCACAATGCCGACGGACACTGCAGAATGTGCGCGTGTCGATCGTACACCCGCGGCGGACCCCCGCACCAGACCCGCGCCGTGCGACGCCAGGCGGCCCAGGCGCTCCGTCGCTGGTAGCGACCGGGCGCGGATCGCCGCGCTCGCCTCCCCGTCGTGAACCGGTCTTACGCGGCCGCCGACGCGACCGCGCGCCGTTCCGCCAATACGCGCACCGCGCAACCGGTGCAGTGGCCTGGTAGGTCGCGGCTCCGGCTGTACGGGAAGAGCTGCTTTTCGCACCGGAGACAGTACTTGGATGGAACCGCGAGGTAGGGGGCCCTCATTGATCTTCAGCCGGATACGCCTCGATAGCACTTAGGCAAGCCCCCGAGGCTCCCGGCCCGGTTCGGCCCTCGCCGGAGGGACTCTTCGGAACGGGGAAGGCCGTCGGTCACCGGGATCGCGCACCGGATCGCCTCCGGTAGGCGGAACGGGCGTCGGGACAGGGGGCCCCGTCGCACCGGGTGTCCCACGACGAAAGATTCCCGGTCCGACGGCGCCGGCGGCCGCCTACTTCTTCGGGACCTTGGGAGAGTACTGCTCGGTCCAGCGGTCCGACAGCTCGTCCCGCCTCGGCTTGTAGACCTCGGCGTAGAACCGTTGCGGGGACTCGAGCGTCGTCCGGTCGAACCCTCCCACGATGCGGGCCGCCTCCGTCCAGGCCGCCCGGAAGTTTCCCGCTGCGCCGAACCGGCTCGCGACCTGCTGCTCGAATCGCTCCACCGTCTGGGCCTGGCCGCCGATCGTGAACGTGAGGTCCTTCACCGACGGGTCCCGGTACGCTTCGTCCTGACCGAGGTGGTACCGCTCCGCCGATCCCGGTCCCGCGACTCCCCCTTCGCCTTCGCCGGACTTCGGGGCTCCCTGGTTGAACCCGCGCTTCGCCGCCGCGTAGAAAATCGCGCGGTTCAATCCCCAGGAGAGCGCGGCGTCGTGGGAAAGTCCGAGCGCCTCGGCCCGGGCCGCCTGGAGGACGGCCATCACGACGAAGCGGGTGACCCGGCCTTGGTTCCGCACCACGACGCCGTCTCCCGGGTACGAGCGGAGCGACCCGCCTCGGCACGGCCGAACGCCGCGATAGCCCTTGCGAGACGGGGAAGGTTCTGGCCCGGATGGGGGACCCTGGACCGGAGTCGACCGATCGGGGCGGACGGGGTGGCGACCCCCCATCGATGAGCTCGTGTAGGCGGATGCGATGCGCCAGTCCGGAACGATGGCCTCCCGGTCCGTCCCGAGGATCCGGTGCGCGTGGGCCGAGGAGGATCCCCTCCTGAAGGCGTACCACGACGAGGAATGGGGGGTCCCCGAGCACCGGAGCCCCCGCCTGTGGGAGAAGCTGATGCTCGACGGCTTCCAGGCCGGGCTCTCCTGGACGATCATCCTCCGGAAGCGACCCGCCTTCCGGTCGGCGTTCGCCGGGTTC
>DATJVB010000040.1:0-23928 GCA_035502055.1 Thermoplasmata archaeon
CGGCGGGGACGCTCCACCCGTCGATCGCGGCGCGCAGCGCGGTCGGCGCCCAGGGGTCGATGGGGGCGTCGACGAGGGAGAGGCCCTTCAACGCCCGGCGGACCTCCTCCGCGCCGACGGTCTCCCGGTGGACGATCGTGACCGGGCGGCCCGCGAGGTCGACGACCGTCGCGATCTCGGCGACCTCGCGGGTGAGGCCCGGGACGACGAGCAGGACCCGGTCCGCGAGGAGGACCGCCGTGAGGAGGCTCTGGAACTTCTCCGGGTACCCCGTCGGCTCGACGAGGGTGACCGCGTGCCCCTCGCGGACGTGATGGTAGAGGGTCACGTCGGAGGCGGTCCCTTTCTTCCCGAACTCCGCGGCCGCGCCAGGACTCCCGACGACCGCGACGGTGATGGCGCTCGTCCGGCCCTCACCTCGCCGGGGCGCGGGGCGGCTCGGCCGGGGCCGTCGCGAAGCGGATCGACCCCTTCTCGGCCTCGATCCGGACCCGGGTCCCCGGCGGGATCTCCCCGGCGAGGATCCGGGCGGTGAGCGGGTCGACGACGAGCCGCTGGACGGTCCGCTTGAGCGGGCGGGCGCCGAACACCGGGTCGAACCCCGCCTCGGCGAGGAGCCGCCGGGCGGGGGCGGTGAGCTCGAGGGCGACGCGCCGGTCCTTGAGGCGCGCCTCGACGGCGGCGATCTGGAGGTCGACGATCCCCTCGATCTCCTTGGGACCGAGGGGATGGAAGACGATCGTGTCGTCGAGCCGGTTGAGGAACTCGGGTCGGAAGTGCTGGCGCAGCGCCGCGTCGAGCTGGGCGCGCTGGGCCGCCTCCGACGCGCCGGTGGCGAGCGCCTCCGTCCCCAGGTTGCTCGTCATGATGACGAGCGTGTTGCGGAAGTCGACGGTGCGGCCCTGGCCGTCGGTGAGCCGGCCCTCGTCCATCAGCTGGAGGAGGATGTTGACGACGTCGGGATGCGCCTTCTCGATCTCGTCGAACAGGATGACGGTGTACGGGTGGGTCCGCACCGCCTCGGTGAGCTGGCCGCCCTCCTCGTACCCCACGTACCCCGGCGGGGCGCCGATGAGGCGGGCGACGGTGTGCTTCTCCATGTACTCGCTCATGTCGATCCGCACGAGCGCCCGTTCGGAGTGGAAGAGGAACGCGGCGAGCGCCTTCGCGAGCTCGGTCTTCCCGACCCCCGTCGGCCCGATGAAGAGGAAGACCCCCATCGGCCGGTTCGGGTCGGCGAGCCCGGAGCGGGACCGTCGGACCGCCTTCGAGACCGACTCGATCGCCTCCGCCTGGCCGACGACCCGCGTCGCGAGCTCCTCCTCCATCCGGAGGAGCCGCTGGGTCTCGCCCTCGACGAGCCGGCTCACCGGGACGCCGCTCCACTTCGAGATCACGCGGGCGACGTCCTCCTCCTCGACCTCCTCGCGGAGGAGCGCGCCTTCGCGGCCGCCGCCGTCCAGCTCGGCGGTCCGCTCCTCCATGGCGCGGGTGAGGTCGGGGATGACGCCGTACCGCAGCCGCGCGGCCGCCTCGAGGTCGCCGGACCGTTCCGCCTCGGCCTCCTCGGCCCGGGCGCCGTCGAGCTTCTGGCGGAGCTCGCGGACCCCCTGGAGCTTCTCCTTCTCGCCCTGCCAACGCACCGCGAGCGCCCCCTCGCGCTCCCGGAGCGTCGCGATCTCCCGCTCGATGTGGGCGAGCCGCTCGCGCGACGCGGGGTCGGTCTCGCGCCTGAGCGCCGTGCGCTCGATCTCGAGCTGGCGGATCCGCCGGCTCAGCTGGTCGAGCTCCGTCGGGCGTGAATCGAGGGCGAGCCGGACCATCGACGCCGCCTCGTCGATCGCGTCGATCGCCTTGTCCGGGAGGTGCCGGTCGGGGATGTACCGCGCGGAGAGCGTCGCGGCGGCGACGAGCGCGGCGTCGTGGATCTTGACGCCGTGGTGGAGCTCGTACCGCTCCCGAAGGCCGCGGAGGATCGAGATCGTGTCCTCGACGGTCGGCTCGGTCACCAGGACCGGCTGGAACCGGCGCTCGAGGGCGGCGTCCTTCTCGATGTACTTCCGGTACTCGGTGACGGTCGTCGCGCCGATGGCGTGGAGCGTCCCCCGGGCGAGGGCGGGTTTGAGGAGGTTCGACGCGTCCATCGCGCCCCCCTCCGCCGCCCCCGCGTGGACGAGGGTGTGCAGTTCGTCGATGAACAGGATCACCCGGCCCTCGGCGAGCTCGACCTCCTTGAGGACCGCCTTCACCCGCTCCTCGAACTCGCCGCGGAACTTGGCGCCCGCGAGGAGGGCCCCGAGGTCGAGGGCGATGACCTTCTTGTCGCGGAGCGAGTCGGGGACGTCGCGGACCGCGATCCGCTGGGCGAGCCCCTCGACGATCGCGGTCTTGCCGACGCCCGGGTCCCCGATCAGGACCGGGTTGTTCTTCGTGCGCCGGGAGAGGATCTGGAGGACCCTCCGGATCTCGTCGTCCCGCCCGATCACGGGGTCGAGCCGGCGGGCGCGGGCGAGCTCGGTGAGGTCCCGGCCGTACTTCTCGAGCGCCTGGTACGCCTGCTCCTCCTGCCGGCTCTCGACCCGCCGGCCGCCGCCGCGGATGTTCTTGAGCGCGGCCTCGACGGCGGCGCGCCGGACGCCCAGGTCCTCGAGCATGTCCCGGGCCGGGCTCCGCACCGACAGGAGGCCCACCAGGAGCTGTTCGACGCTCGTGTACCGGTCCCCGCGCTTCTGCGCCTCCGCCTCGGCCGCCTCGAGGACCGCGGTGAGGCCCCGGCTCAGGTACTGGTCCGACGGGGCGACGTGGTCGGCGGTGGCGACCGACGAGAGGTGGTCCTCGAGCTTCGTCTGGAGCTGCGGCAGCGGGACGCCGAGCTGCGCGAGCAGCTGTGCCGTCGGCCCGGCCGTGTCCGCGAGGAGCGCGACCAGGAGGTGCTCCGGCTCGACGGAGAGATGCCGGAGCTCCGCGGCGCGGGCGAACGCCCGCTCCACCGCCGACCGGGCGGCGTCGGTCAGCTTCTCGATGCGCACGTCGACTTCGAGCGGCCATACCGATATAAGCGGACGCCCCGTCGTCCCGCATCGGTGACCGACCTCGCGGTCCGCGTGGCGGGTCTGTCGCTCCGGAACCCGCTCCTCCTCGCCTCCGGCATCTGGGGCGAGACGGGCGACTCGCTCGCCGGGGCGTGGCGAGCCGGGGCCGGCGGCGTCATCACGAAGTCGATCGGCGACGCGCCCCGGCCGGGGTACCCGAACCCGACCGTCGAGGCGCTCGGCCGGTGGGGGTTCCTCAACGCGATGGGGCTTCCCAACCCCGGGATCGACGAGTACCCGGTCGAGATCGCCCGGGCGCGCGACGCCGGGGCGACGATCATCGGCTCGGTGTTCGCCCCCACGCCGGAGACGTTCGCCGCGCTCGCCGGCCGGCTCGCGGAGACGGGGGTCGTCGCGATCGAGCTCAACTTAAGCTGTCCGCACGCCGAGGGCGTCGGCTCGGAGGTCGGGAGCGACCCCAGCGCGGTGGAGGCGATCACCCGCGCCGTCGTGCGGGCCCAGCGCCTCCCCGTCATCGCGAAGCTCACGCCGAACACCCACGACATCGGCGAGCTCGCCGCCGCGGCCGAGCGGGGCGGCGCGGCGGCCGTGAGCGCGATCAACACCGTCCGCGGGATGGCGATCGACCTCGACCTGAGGCGCCCCGTCCTCTCGCACGGGCTCGGCGGCCTGAGCGGCCCCGCGATCAAGCCGGTCGGGATCGCCTGCGTCTACCAGATCTTCGACCGGGTCCGGATCCCGATCATCGGCGCGGGCGGCGTGATGAGCGCCGACGACGTGATCGAGTACGCCCTCGCCGGCGCCCGGGCCGTCGAGATCGGGACCGCGGTCGCCTTCGACGGGATCGACGTCTTTAGCCGGATCCGGGACGCGCTCGGGCCCCGTCTCGAGGCGCTCGGATTCGCCCGGTTCGAGGACGCGATCGGGGCGGCCCACCCCGCCCGGGCCGGACCCCCTCGGCCGCCGCGGGCCCCCCGTCGCCGTCCGAAGCGGGGCGCGACGTGATGCGATCGATCGTCCCCCTCGTCGAGCGGGTCCGGGAGACGCCGAGCACCGTCACGCTCCGCTTCGACTACGAGCCCGCGGCGCGCCCCGGCCAGTTCGTGATGCTCTGGATCCCGGGGGACGACGAGATCCCGATGTCGCTCTCCTACGTCGACGGGTCCCGCAAGGGGGTCACGGTGAAGGCGATGGGCGCGACGAGCCGGCACGTCCTCGACCTCGCCCCCGGGGACCGGATCGGCGTCCGGGGGCCGTACGGGAACGTCTTCGACCTCTCGCCCCGGCGCCTCCTCGTCGTCGGCGGCGGGTCGGGGGCCGCGGTGCTGGCGCCGGCCGTCGAGGCGGCGGAGGCGCTCGGGGCGCGGATCGTGGTCGCGCTGGGCGCGGTGACGGCGCGCGAGCTCCTCTTCGAGGAGCGGTTCCGCCGGTCCGGCGCCTCCGTCCACGTCGCGACGGACGATGGGTCGGTCGGCGTCCGCGGCTTCGTCACCGAGGTCGTCCGCGAGCAGCTCCGCCAGCATCCGTTCGACGCCGTCTGGACGTGCGGCCCCGAGGCGATGATGGCGCGCGTCGTGCACGAGGCGGGGTCGCACCGGGTCCCCGCCGTCCTCGCGATGGAACGGCACATGAAG
This sequence comes from Thermoplasmata archaeon, assembly GCA_035502055.1. Classification (GTDB taxonomy): domain Archaea; phylum Thermoplasmatota; class Thermoplasmata; order Lutacidiplasmatales; family UBA184; genus Lutacidiplasma. The sequence goes on from DATJVB010000040.1 coordinate 4,688, forward strand.
TGCGCCCTCGGGATGTGCGACGCGTGCGCGATCGGCCCGTTCCACGTCTGCGTCGACGGGCCGGTGTTCCCGGCCGAGCGGATCATGGCGCTCCCGGAGTTCGGCACGTTCCAGCGGGACGCGAGCGGTCGTCGCGCGCCGGTGGGACGGCCCGCGGCGCCCCCCGCCGTCCCACGGGGAGCGTAGGACGGGCCGAGGGGGCTAGCCGAGGGCCCAGAGCTCGTCGACGTAGTACGACGGGCTGGAGGAGGTCCCCGCGCTGCCGAGGTGCCCGCCGTAGATGAGATACTCCTTCGCGGGCGGGTAGTACGTCCCGGTGAGCGATCCCCTCGACGAGGGGCTCGCCTTGAGGCCGAGGTAGAGGGTCCCGTTCTGCCATCCGCCGTGGATGAAGAGCCAGGTGAGACCGCTCGTGGTGGCGCATCCCGAGGAGGTGCATCCCCCGAAGACGACGTCGCCGCCGATGGCCGGGTCGTACACCAGCGAGGAGGTGAACGCCGCCGGCGGGCTCACCGCCGCGCTGGGTCGCCAGTCCCCGCCCTTGAAGAGCCACGTGCCGCCGAGCGGCGTCCCGCTGTTCGTCCCTCCGAACAGCACGACCGCCTTCTCGGTCGGGTCGTACGCCATGCCGGCATCGCGCCGGGGGGACGGCGCGTGGACGGGGAAGAGCTGCGTCCAGGCGCCTTTCGAGAAGAGCCAGGTGTCGTTGTAGAACGTCGCCGAGCCGAAGACGACGCTCGAGGAGCCGCCAAAGAGGAGGACCCCCCCGGCCCCGGGGTCGTAGGCCATGTTCGCCGCGAGTCGAGGGCTCGGGGAGGTCGTGAGCGAGGAGGTGATGTTCGTCCAGCGGCCGCCGGAGAAGGTCCAGGTGTCGCCGAGCCCGTTGCCCGCCATGTCCTTGCCGCCGAACAGGAGGACGTAGCCGTCCGCGGGATCGTAGGCGATCGAGTTCTCCACCGCCCGCGGGGACGGTGCTCGCCCCACGGTGGCGGTGAGGTTGGTCCACGATCCGTTGTACGCCCAGGTCTGGTTGTCGTTCCACGCGCCCGAGTATCCCGAACGCTGGCCCCCGAAGTAGAGCGCGTAGTGATCGACGGCGTCGTACACGAACCCGCCGGCGCCGACCGCACCGGGGTTGATCGGCCGCGAGGCCGTGAGGTTGTGCCACCGGACGGCGGGAGTGGAGCCCAGGGCGTGACCGCCCGGCCCCGGGGCGGCCGTCGCGAGGCCGGAGAGGAGGAGCATCGAGACCCCGACCACCACGGTCGCCGCGGCCCCCGCGGGACCCCATCCACGACGGTTCGACACGAAGCCCGACCGCCGCGGCTCACGCCCGATGCCACCTTAAACGTTGGGACACCGTGTCGCCGCCGGCGGCTCCCGGTCGAGACGGCTCCCCCGTTCCTTTCCGCGCCCGGGGCCGTTTCCGCCGTCTCCCGGTGGCCCGACGACCCACCGTTTCACCGCCCCCCGTCGGAGGCTTTATCGTGCGACCCGCTACGAGCGGCGGGGGGGGTTCGGTGAAGGTCATTGTCGTGAGCGGCGGGGTGATCTCCGGCCTCGGGAAGGGGATCACGACCTCGAGCCTCGGGCGGCTCCTCAAGGCCCGCGGCATCCCCGTGACCATCGTCAAGATCGACCCGTACCTCAACGTCGACGCGGGGACGATGAACCCGTACCAGCACGGCGAGGTGTTCGTGCTGGACGACGGGACCGAGGCGGACCTGGACCTCGGGAACTACGAGCGGTTCCTCGGCCAGAGCCTCGTCGGGACGCATAATCTCACGACCGGGAAGATCTACCGGTCGGTCATCGAGAAGGAGCGCCGCGGGGACTACCTCGGCAACACCGTCCAGATCATCCCTCACGTCACCGGGGAGATCAAGCGGGCGATCCGGGAGGTCGCCCAGGCGAGCGGCGCGGAGGTCGTCCTCGTCGAGGTCGGCGGGACGGTCGGCGACATCGAGTCGATGCCGTTCCTCGAGGCGCTCCGGGAGCTCTCCTACGAGCTCGGCGAGGGCCAGATGGCGTTCGTCCATACGACGCTCGTTCCCGTCGTCGGCCCCGTCGGCGAGGCGAAGACCAAGCCGACGCAGCACTCGGTCCGCGAACTGCGCGCGATCGGGATCCGGCCGACGATGATCATCGCCCGGGGCCCGGCCCCGCTCGCCCCCGACATCAAGGCGAAGATCTCGCTGTTCTGCGACGTGCCGCCGGAGGCGGTCATCTCGGTCCCCGACCAGTCGGTCATCTACGAGGTCCCGCTCGTCCTCGAGGCGCAGGGGGTCGGCGAGCGGCTGTGCCACCTCCTGGGCCTCGGCGACCGGAGCCCGGACTACGCCCAGTGGAAGTCGTTCCTGGCCCGGTACCGGGAGGAGTCGGCGACGATCGAGATCGCGGTCGTCGGGAAGTACACCGAGCTCCACGACGCGTACCTCTCGCACATCGAGGCGTTCCACCACTGCCAGGGTCGGCTCGGGGTCGGGATCCGCCTCCAGTGGTACGACGCGGAGGACCTCCCCCGGAACCCGGCGGCCCTCGCGCGCCTGAAGCGCTCCGACGGGCTCCTCGTCCCCGGCGGGTTCGGGGCCCGGGGGGTCGACGGGAAGGCGGTCGCGATCGAGATCGCGCGAACCCAGGGGATCCCGTTCCTCGGCGTCTGCTACGGCTTCCAGATGGCCGCCGTCGAGTTCGCCCGGAACGCCCTCGGGCTCCCGGCGGCGACGACCACCGAGGTCGATCCGAACACCCCCGACCCGATCGTCTGCCTCCTCGAGGAGCAGAAGGCGCTCGCCGGCCTCGGCGGCACGATGCGCCTCGGGGCCCAGCGGGTGCTCCTCGCCCCCGGCTCCAAGGTCGCGCAGCTCTACGGGCGCACCGAGATCTGGGAGCGGCACCGCCACCGGTTCGAGATCAACCCCGCCTACCTCGACCGGCTCGCGGCGCACGGGCTCGCGGTGACCGGCCGGTCCGTCGACGGCCGCGTCGAGGTCCTCGAGCTCGCCGACCACCCGTTCTTCGTCGGCGTCCAGTACCACCCCGAATTCCTCTCCCGGCCCGAGGCGCCCCACCCGCTCTACCTCGAGTTCGTCCGGGCGGCCCTCGCGCGGAAGGAGGTGCCGGCCCCTGTCGCTGCCCCGGCGGCCGGCGCGTGAGCTGCCGGGGCTGGACGGGGCGACCGTCCGGATCGCGGGTCACCTCGAGGAGTACCGGGCGCTCGGCGGCGTCGCGTTCGCGCTGATCCGCGACCGGACCGGCACGACCCAGGTCACCCTCAAAAAGGGGGTCGCCGACCCCGCGCTGTTCGCGCTGTTCGGCGAGCTCCCCCGCGAGTCGGTCGTGGAGGTCGAGGGGACGGTCCGGCTCTCCGCGAAGTCGAACCGGGGCGTCGAGCTCGCCCCGACGGCGGCGCGGCTCTTGAGCCGGGCCGACCAGCCGCTCCCCCTCGGCGTCGTCGACAAGGTCGACGCGGACCTGTCGACCCGGCTCGACCACCGGGTGCTTGACCTCCGCAAGCCGGCCGTTCGCGCCGTCTTCGAGCTGCGCGCGGCGCTCGTCGACGGTCTCCGGGGCGCGTTCCACCGCCAGGGGTTCCTCGAGGTCGAGACGCCGAAGCTCCTCAAGGAGGGGGCGGAGGGCGGGGCGACGCTGTTCGGCGTCGACTACTTCGACACCCGGGCGTACCTCGCCCAGAGCCCGCAGCTCTACAAGCAGATGCTGATGGGCGCCGGGTTCGACCGCGTCTTCGAGATCGCCCCCGCCTTTCGGGCCGAGCCGTCGGACACGGTCCGGCACATCACCGAGTTCTCGAGCGTCGACGCGGAGATGTCGTACATCGACGGCGCGGAGGAGATCCGCGACGCCCTCGAGGCGACGGTCGTCGACGCGATCGTCCACGCCCGCACCGTCCTCTCCTCCCTCGGGAACCCGCTCGCGGAGTCCCTGCCGGCGCCGGACCGCCCGTTCCTTCGGGTGCCGTTCGACGAGGCGAGCCAGCGTCTCGGCCGGTCGGGACCGCCCCAGGACCTCGGGACGGAGGACGAGCGCCGGCTCGGGGAGATCCTCGAGAAGGAGGAGGGGGCCGCGTTCTACTTCATCACCGATTTCCCGACGGCGGTGAAGGCGCAGACGTTCTACGCGAGACGGCTCGACGGCGACCCCGCCCACACGGGGTACTTCGACCTCGGCTGCCGGGGGCTCGAGCTCGCGAGCGGCGGCCCGCGGGAGCACCGGCTCGAGCGGCTCGAGGAGAACATGCGCTCGGCCGGGCTCGATCCGGCCCGGTTCGCGGCGTACCTCGAGGCGTTCCGGTACGGCATGCCGCCCCACGGCGGCTGGGGGTTCGGCCTCGACCGGTTCGTCTGGGCCCTCTCGGGCGTCGCGAACATCCGGGAGGCACGCCTTTTTCCCCGGGACCGCTACCGGCTCTCCCCCTAGGTGATCGGTCCGATGGCGCTCGCCCCCCTCTCCCTGCCGGCCCCGCCGGAGCTCCAGAGCCGGTGGGCGGCGGTGCTCGAGGAGGCGGAGCTTAGGCCGAGGATCCTCGAGCTCGCGGACCGGTTCCCCGAGGAGCGGTCGCTCGAGATCCCGTTCGGACGGATCGAGGGGGCCGACACCGCCCTCGGCGACCTCCTCCTCGAGCGGCCCGAGGAGGTCCTGCGCGCCGGCGGCCGGGCGATGGTCGAGCTCCTGCCCGTCGTGGGGGCGGAGGCGGACGGCCTCCGGCTCCGCGTCACCGGCCTCCCGTCGACGGCCCGGCGGTCGATCCGCGACATCCGCGAGGGGGACCTCAACCGGTTCCTCGCCCTCGACGGCATCGTCCGGAAGGCGACCGAGGTCCGCCCGCAGATCCAGGACGCGGTGTTCTCCTGCCTCGCGTGCCGCGCCGAGGTGCACGAGGCCCAGGAGCTCTCCGCGCCGATGCTGCGGGAGCCGCTCGAGTGCCCCGGGTGCGGCAAGCCCGTCGGCCGGACCCGGTTCCGCCTCCTTCCGGAGCGGTCGACGTACATCGACGCGCAGCGGATCGAGGTCCAGGAGAACCCCGAGACGCTCAAGGGCGGGGCGCATCCCCAGGGCCTCTCGGTCCTCCTCACCGAGGACCTCACCGGGCGCGTGATCCCCGGCAACCGGGTCGTGGTGAACGGGACGCTCAAGAGCCTCCAGCGGGCGAGCGCGGGCCGGTCGGGGCTCCTGCGGAGCACGACGTTTGAGCTCATGGTCCTCGGCAACTCGATCGAGTCGAAGCAGCAGGAGTACGACGAGATCGCGATCTCCGACGACGAGGAGGCGCTGATCCGGACGTACGAGGGGAACCCCGGCGTCGTCGACACCGTCGTCCTCTCCCTCGCTCCGACGATCCACGGCATGGAGGACGAGAAGGAGGCGATCGCGCTCCAGCTGTTCGGGGGCGTCGAGAAGCGGCACCCCGACGGCGTCCGGACGCGCGGCGACATCCACATCCTCATCGTCGGCGACCCGGGGACCGCGAAGAGCCAGCTCCTCCGATACGTCGCCGAGGCGGCCCCCCGGGGCATCTACACGAGCGGCAAGGGGGCGACCGCCGCCGGGCTCACCGCCGCCGCGGTGAAGGACGACTTCGCGGGCGGCCGGTGGGTGCTCGAAGCCGGGATGCTCGTCCTCGCCGACGGCGGCATCGCCGTCATCGACGAGCTCGACAAGATGACCCCCGAGGACCGCAGCGCGATGCACGAGACCCTCGAGCAGCAGACGGTCTCGATCGCGAAGGCCGGCATCACGTCGACGCTGAACGCCCGGTGCCCCGTCCTCGCCGCCGCCAACCCCAAGCTCGGGCGGTTCTCCGCCGACCGGCCGATCGCGGAGCAGATCGACCTCCCGCCCACGCTCCTCTCCCGCTTCGACGTGATCTACTCGATCCAGGACAAGCCGAACCTGAAGCGCGACCGGCTGCTCGCGAGCCGGATCCTGCAGTCGCACCAGGAGGGGGAGCTGCGGGCCGCCGGCGGGTCGCCGGGCGCCTCGCTGTCCGCCGGGGCGCCGTTCTCCCCGGATTTCCTCAAGAAGTACATCGCCTACGCGCGGAAGACGGTCCGGCCGGTCCTCACCGACGAGGCGCTCCGCGCCCTCGAGGACTACTACGTCTCCGTCCGCGAGCAGGGGGAGGCGCCCGACGCCCCGGTGCCGATCACGGCGCGGCAGCTGGAGGCGCTCGTCCGGATGAGCGAGGCGGCGGCCCGGGCCCGGCTCTCCTCCCGGGTGACCGTCGACGACGCCCGGCGGGCGATCCACGTCGTCGAGAAGTTCCTGAAGCGCATCCAGACCGCCGAGGGCCGGATCGACATCGACGTCGTCACGACGGGCGTGAGCCACAGCCAGCGGGAGCGGACGCTCCTCTTCCAGGACCTCATGCGGCGGCTCCAGGAGGAGGGCGGCGGCACGTTCGCCTTCGAGCGGCTCGAGGCCGAGGCGGAGACGCTCGGCATCCCGAAGGCGCGCGTCGACGGGCTGTTCCAGATGATGCGCAACCAGGGCGAGATCGTCGAGGTCCGCCCGGGGGCGTTCCAGCTCGTCCGGTTCTAGCCGGTCCCCCCGAGGGGGCTTTATCCGTCGGGCGCGCATCCGCCGGCCGGAGCGGGATGCCGGGGATCGTCATGCGGGTCCATCGCGTCCGGGCGGAGGTGGTCGTCGCCGCGTGCGACGAGGAGCTCCTCGGCCAAGCGCTCCCCGTCGGCACCGGGGGGCGGACCGTCACCGTCTCCCCCCACTTCTACGGGGAGCGGCGCGTGACCGAGGAGGAGTTCGTCCTCGCCGCCCGGCGGGCGACGATCGTGAACCTGCTCGGGAGCCGCGTGACGGCGGTGGCGACCCGGGAGGGGCTCCTCGGCCCCGGCGGGACCGGCCTCCTCGGCGGGGTCCCCCACGCCGAGATCATCTCGGTCCCGGAGTGATCCGACCGGCGATGGAGCCCGAGTTCTGCGTCGTCTGCGGCCGGCGGGACCGGCCGCTCACCGACGGCGAATGCCCGGACTGCTTCGCGGACCGGTCGGTCCTCGTCTCGGCGCCGGACCGGCCCCTCGTGACGATCTGCCCCACCTGCGGCGCCCGCAAGGTCGGCCAGCACTGGGAGCCGTCGGACGCGGGCGATCGGCTCACCGCCGACGACCTCACCCCGCTCTTGACGGTCCATCCCGAGGCGGCCGTCCGGCGGGTCCAGTGGACCGAGCGGTCGGGCTCGCCGATGCTGCGGGAGCTCGAGGGGGAGGCGCGGGTCCGGATCCGGGAGGTCGAGCGGACCCGGGGGCTCCGCGTGACGGTCCGGATCGAGCACCGGACGTGCCCCAGCTGCAGCCGCCGCAGCGGCCGGTACTACACCGCGATCCTGCAGCTGCGGGGCCTGGTCGACGGCCCGTACGAGCGGCCCCGGGAGCGGCGTGAGCGGCTCGAGCGGGCGTTCGCGTCGGTCCTCCCGGACGCGCGCGGCGCGTGGCGCTCCGCCATCGGCTGGCGGGAGCCGCTCCCCGAGGGGTGGGACTACTTCTTCACCGACACGCTCGCGGCGCGGGCCGTCGCCCGGCTCGCGAAGGCTCGGCTCCGCGCGGACCTCAAGGAGACCGCGTCCCTGTGGGGCCGGCGCGACGGCCGCGAGGTGTACCGGGTGACGCTCCGGCTCCGGATCCCCCCGGGACCCGCGCCGGGGCCCCCCGCGCCGCGCCCGGGGCGGCGGCTGGAACGGCAGACTTAAGAACGGCCCCACCTCCAACACTCCCCGGGACGGAACTCCCATGATGAGCAGGCGCGGAATCCTTCGGCGGCACCACGGCGCGGAGACGCTCGAGGAGGGGTCGTTCCTCGACCTCGGAGCGATGCAGTTCGACGACGAGGCGGGGACGCTCGCCGGCAACCGGGGCACGATCCGCATGGCGGAGATCCTCCGGTTCGATGACCTGCACCAGGCGACGAAGCTCGCCTACAACGGCGACATCGTGATCCTGGACTACACGTCGATCGGCAACGACGCGAACGCGGTCCGGCGGATGAGCCTCGACCTCAAGAACGTGGTGCGCGACACCGGCGGGGACGTCGCCGGGATCGCGAAGAACCTGGTCGCCCTCACGCCGGCGGGGATCCGCATCGACCGGCAGAAGATCCGACCCAGCTTCTAACGCCCGCCGATGCGGCTCGCCCTCGAGCGCCGCGACGCGCTCGGGGCCCGCCACGACGCGGCGCTCGCGGGGCTCTTCGAGCGGGGCGAGAAGCCGACGCCGCTCCCGGCGCCCCTCGAGCGCGACGATACGGCGGTCGGCGGCGCCCTCGCGTCCGCGTGGGACGCCCGGCAGCTCACGGGCCGCCGGGGCGAGGTGACGACGTTCCACGCCGCCGGCGGCGCGGAGCGGGTCGTCCTGGTCGGCCTGGGGCCGATCGAGCGGTACACCGCCGAGGTCGCCCGCCGGGCGGCCGCGGAAGGGGTCCGGGCGCTCAAGGGCCGCGCCGCGCGGTCGATCGGCTACCGGCTCCCCACGTTCGTCGCCGAGGGGGTGCCGGCCGAGGCCGCGATGCGCGCGCTCGCCGACGGGGCGGCGCTCGGGGCGTACGAGTTCGTCGCGTACCGCCCGTCGGTCGACGACGGCGTCGAGTCGGCGACGATCCACCTGGGGCCCGAACTCGCCCGAGAGGAGACGACGCTGCGCGCCGCCTTCGAGGAGGAGTCGGCGATCGTCGACGCGGTCGTCTACGCCCGGGAGATCGCGAACCTCCCGGCCGACACGGCGACGCCCGAGCGGCTCGCCGAGGAGGCCCGGCAGCTGGGGAAGGAGTTCGGCTTCCGCGTGACCGTGCTCGACGAGACGGCGCTCGCGCGCGACGGCATGGGCGGCCTCCTCGCGGTCGGCGGGGGGAGCGCGCACCCGCCCCGGCTCGTCGTCCTCGACTACCCCGGCCGGGGCCGGGGAGCGCGGACGATCGCCCTCGTGGGGAAGGGGATCACGTTCGACTCGGGCGGCATCTCGCTCAAGGCGGCCGAGCACCTGGAGGAGATGAAGTTCGACAAGAGCGGCGCCGTCGCCGTCCTCGGGATCGTCCGGGCCGCGGCCCGCCTCAAGGTCGCGCCCCGGGTCGTGGGGCTCCTCGCGTGCGCCGAGAACCTCCCGGGCGGGCGCGCGTACCGGCCCGGCGACCTCGTCCGGCCGTACGGCGGGCCGGCGATCGAGGTCACGAACACCGACGCGGAGGGGCGCGTCGTGATGGCGGACGCCCTCGGCTACGCCGTCCGGAACGTCCACGCGGACGCGATCGTCGACCTCGCGACGCTGACCGGCGGGCAGGTCGTCGCGCTCGGGGACGACACGGCGGCGCTCGTCGCGACGGACGACGCGCTCGCGGAGGGGCTCCTCGCGGCGTCGCGGGCGACCGGCGAGCCGCTCTGGCGGATGCCGCTCACCGACTACCACCGGGCGCTCGTGAAGAGCGAGATCGGCGCCGTGCGGAACAGCTCCGGGATCCGCGTCGCCGTCCTCTCCCAGGCGGCCGCGTTCCTCGAGACGTTCGTCGGCCGCACGCCGTGGGCGCACCTCGACATCGCGGGGCCGGCGTACACGACCCTCACGACCCGGAAGTACATGCCGGCGTACCAGAACTACGGCGCGACCGCGTTCGGCGTGCGGCTCGTGACCCGGTTCCTCCTCGACGCGGGGCGGCCCACGCGGGCCGGCCGGTAGGGTCCCACCTCGTCAGTTCTCGACGATCCGGACCGACTCGCCGCCGTGCTTCGTCGCGCGGGGCCTAACCTCGCAGAAGAGGGGCGTGAGGTAGCCGCCGCCGGTCACGAGCGCGGTGCCGACGGGGAGCGACTGGATCATCTCCGTCATCCCGTTCGTGAGCCCCTCGATCGACTGCGCGATCGCCTTGAGGTCCAACGGGTTCGTCACCTGCAGGATCAGCTGCGTCGAGCACTGGGAGAGGACGCTCTTGTCGATCCGGGCCGCGCGCTGCGTGACGACGCACAGGCCGAGCCCGAACTTCCGGCCCTCGCTCGCGATGTTCTTGAGGATCCGGGACGACGTCGCCTGCGTCTGCTGCGGGGCGAAGTTGTGCGCCTCCTCGATGACGAGGAACAAGGGCGGGATCCGGTTCTTCTTCCGGTTCTCGAACAGATTCGTCGCGATCCGGGCGACGACGAGCTCCTGGACGTCCGGGGCGACGCCGCGCAGGTTGATGAGGGTCGCCCCGCCCTTGAGGACGAGGTCGGTGAGCGTCGTCCCCTTCGGCGCGAGCAGCTTCGTCTGCTCGAGGTACTCGAGCCGCTCGTGCAGCATCTCCGCCGTCGCGCCCTCGCCGTGCTCCGCGGCCCGGACGAGGTCCGGGACCCCGAAGTCGGGGTTCGACTGGGCGACCGAGTCGACGAGCTGCTTCAGGGGGGCGAGGAACGACTTCACGTTGGTGAGCCCCATGAAGACGAGGAGCTCCCGGGGATCGATCGTCCGGAGGGAGAACGTGAGCGGCTTCGCCGACGGGTTGAGCGAGACGTCGGGGGAGAACTCCTGCACCTGCCGCTGGAAGCCTTGCGTCTCGACGCCGAACCGGGCGTGGACGCCGTTCTTCTCGGCGGGGATCCTAAGCGAGCCGTACTCGCCGTGGGGGTCGATGATGACGCACGTCACCTTGTGCCGAAGCAGCTCCTCGATCAGGACCCCGAGGAGGTAGCTCTTCCCGCCGCCGGTCTTCGCGAGGACGCTCACGTGCCGCTGGACGAGCTGGTTGATGTCGAGCTCGAGGCGGAGCGAGTGGCCCCGGAGGAGGCCGACGTACGCCCCCGTGCTCGCGTGGTGCTTGATGCCGAGGACGTCGGCGATGAGCGGCTCCTCGGCGCGGAAGACGCGGGCCCCGGGGCGGAACGGGATCGTCGGGATCTTGACGAGCCCCTGCTCGTCCCGGTAGCCGACGACCCGGGCGACCCCGAGGAGGCTCTCGTGGATCGGCGTCTCGCTGCCCCGGCCGAGCTCGTCGGCCCGCGTGAGGTCGAGGTCGCTCTTCCGGCGCAGGTCGTCGAGCTGGCAGAGGACCCGGCCGTGGAGCTCGTCCTCGACGGTGAGGTAGTCGCCCCGCTCGACGGGGTGGAAGAGGGAGATCTGGAACGCCCCGAGGCCGACGTCGCCGAAGATGCGGCCGACCTCGTCCATGGCGGCGTTTCATCGGGAGGTCGGCTTATTAGCGTGACGCGCGACACGAAACCGCCCGGCGGCCGGCGAGGGGCCGACCGCGCTCCGGCCCGTCCGTCCGGTCGCGCCGACCGGGTACCGGGCGCGCCGCCCGCGCGCTCGTCCGGAAGGCTTTATATCGGGCGCCCAATTCGAACTGGCCCCCGACCTCGGCGATCGGTCGGGCGGTGACCGTGTTTGACCGACGACCCGACTTCTGAGCTCGACCGTCGCCGCGCGGAGTCCAACGCGCGGGCGGACGAGCACCGGGCGACCCGCGACCGGCTCAACGCCGAGGCGCGCGCGCTCGCCGACGAACGGTCGCGGATCCTCGACGAGCTCCACGACCGCAGCGCGGAGGCGCAGGACCACCGGCGGCACCGCGACGAGCTCAACGACCTCGTCCGCGAGGAGAAGCGGCTCCGCGAGGAGTGGAACGCGAAGCTCCAGGCGGCGACGGACAAGCTGCAGGAGCTCAAGCGGACGCGCGCCCCCCGGGCCGGCGCGGTCCCCGTCTGGAAGCTCCGCAAGGACCTCCGCGAGCTCGAGTTCCGCCACATGACGAGCGCCCTCACGCCGGACCAGGAGCGCCGCCTGGTGGAGGAGATGAAGCGGCTCGAGGCCGCGATCCGCGACCAGGACGCCCAGTTCCGGCAGGACCCCGAGATCGACCAGGCGATGGGCGATCTCGGGGCGGCCCGGACCGAGGCGGAGGCGCACCACGCCGCCGTCGGCCGGTTCGCCGAGGAGGCGCAGGCGGAGCACGAGTCGATGGTCGCGCTCTACGAGTCCGTCGACGAGCTGCGCCGGCAGGCCGACGACGTGCAGGCCCATCTCATCGAGGCGAAGGCGGCGGCCGACGAGGCGCACCGCGCCCACATCTCCTCGATCGAGGAGGTCCGGGACATCGAGAAGCTCCTGTACGCCGCCCGCGGCGGCCGGGCGCCGATGTCGTGGGCGTCGGAGCCGCCGAAGGAAGAGGACTTCCTCGCCCGGCTCAAGAAGGGCGAGAAGGTCTCGACGCAGGACCTCCTCGAGCTCCAGAAGAGCGGGCGGGCGTAGCGCCCGTGGCGGATCCCGTCCCGCCGGGCATCCGGGCCGTCCTCCTGGACCTGGACGACACCCTGGTGCCGTGGCAGACCGTCCAGCACTGGCAGTGGGCCTGGAAACCGCTCGGGCCGAAGCTCTCCGACCGGCACGTCCTCGCGGCGGTGCGGCACGCGCTCCACGCCTGGGACCGCCGGCGCTGGCAGGGCCTCATCGGCGGCGCCCCGCCGGCCGACGGGGCCGCGTACCGACGGCACGTGGCCGAGACGCTCGAGGCGGTCGCGGGCCGTCCGCTGCCCGCGCCGGAGGCGGAGGCGGTCGTCGCCCGGTTCCTTCGGCCGGCCGGCGATCCGGAGTCGTTCCCCGATGTCGCGCCCGCCCTCGGCCGCTTCGCCGCGGCGGGCGTCCGGATCGGGGCGGTGACGAGCCTCCCGGAGGAGGCGGCCCGGCACGCGCTCAAGCGGAGCCGCCTCGACCTCCCGCTCGTGGGGTGGGCCGACGGGCCGGATGGCCCCGGCGTGCCCGCCGCCGCCGCGTTCCGGCGGGCCGCGGCCGCGCTCGACGCGAAGCCGCGGGAGACGTACTTCGTGGGCGACCTGTTCTGGTCCGACGTCCGGGCGGCGGCGCGCGCCGGCCTCCGGGCGGCGCTCCTCGACCGCCGCGAGTTCCACCCGCGCGTCCAGGCCGCCCGGCTCAAGTCCCTCGCGGAGGAGCTCCCGCTCGGGGCGGAGACGGAGCCGGACGGGCCGGACGACGCGACCGGACCGGCGTGACGCCGGGCGGGCCCACGGCTATATATGCGGGGCCACGGTGCGCCGGAAGCGATGCGCTACGTCAAGCTCAACCAGGATGAGCTTCACAAGATCATGGAGGTCTACGAGGGCGTGATGTCCCACGCCTGCCACGGCCTCTTCTTCAAGGAAGGCTCCGAGATCGGCGTCGACATGGCCGACGAGGCGCTCAAGGACCGGGCGAAGTTCTTCGAGCGCGCCGCCCAGGTCCTCAAGGAGCGGGGGTGGATCGAGGAGGCGACGTTCAAGGAGCACGAGGTCATCGTGAAGGGGTCGATCGAGGTGACCCCGAGCGACATCCCGACGTGCCACCGGCTTCGGGGGATCCTCCGCACGTTCTACGAACGTTTTAAGGGCACGCGAGTTAGATGTACCGAGGAGGGGTGCGCCAGCGTGGGGGAGACGGCGTGCCACTTCCGCATCGAAGAGCTGTAGGCGAGGTTCCGGGTAGATGATGGCGACGGGCAACGTGGGCGCGGTGATCAAGGACCTCAAGGCCCGCATCAGCGGCATCGCCGTCGCCCTGGTCTCCCGCGACGGGCTCGTCCTGTACGCGGACGTCCCCGCGGGGGTCTACACCGAGACGTTCGCGATCATGTGCGCCACGATCCTCGGGGCCGCCGCCACGGCGAACACCGAGCTCAACCGGTCCCCTCCCGAGCGGATCGTCATCGAGGGGAACGATTCGAAGACGATCATCGTGGGCAGCGGCAAGAAGGCCCTCCTCGTGGCCGTCGTCGACCAGGCGGCCGACGCCGAGAAGATCGTCCAGGAAGTCTCGAAGGTCGCCGAGCTCCTGAAGGCGAACTAGACCCGCGAGACCGCCCGAAACGGGCCGGCCGGCGCCTCGGGGGCCGTCGTCCCCCCAGGACGGGAGATTACGGCGATCCGTCCGTCGGGGCGAGGCGGCGGTCGGAGCCGGTGACGACCCGCGTGAGGTAACCCCCGAGCGCCGCCACGAGCCGAGCCCAGGCGATGACGCTCCGCTGCGTCGCGACGAGCCGGCGGATCCTATAGTTCCCCCAGAGGCTCCCGTGCTTCTCGGTGAGCTGCTTGCGGCCGTAGCCGTTCCAGAACGCCTGGTAGAGGAACCGGACGAACGTGGGCCGCATCGCGTGGTAGATGACCGCGTCGGGCGCCTCCAGGATCTCCGAGCCCGCCGCGACGGCGCGCAGGTTGAGGTCGATGTCCTCGGCGGTGATGAACCGGGGGTCGAACCCCCCGAGCCGGTCGAAGAGGCTCCGCCGGTAGCCGAGGTTGCACGAGGGGTGCGTCACGTCCCCGCCCCGCTGGAACAGCTCCACGCGGTCGAGCGCGGCGTACTGGAGCTTCCCCCACGCGACCGTCCGCCCGGCGACCACGTCGGCGCGGGCGAAGCCGCGCCGGAGTGCGGCGAGCCACTGGCTGTCGGCGACGCAGTCGCCGTCGGTGAACGCGAGGAACTCGCCCCGCGCGAGCGCCGCGCCCGCATTCCTCCCGATGCCGCGCGATCCGAACCGTTGGACGGCCCGGACCCGGTCGGGGAACCGGTGGGCGTACTCGGCCGCGATCTCAAACGAGCCGTCTCGGCTGAGGGCGTCGACGAGGACGACCTCGAACGGCGGCTCCTGGACCAAGAGGCTCTCGAAGAGCCGGCGGAGGTACGGCCCCTCGTTCTTGACGGTGATGACGACCGAGACGAGGGGAAGGGGGTCGGGACTACTTCCCAAGCTCCATCACGACGACGTCCTTCACCGCGCGCATGCTCTTGAAGGGAAGCACGAGCCGGCCGGAGCCGTCGGTCTGGAAGAGGCGCGGTTCGACGTCCTCCCCGGGGGTGACGAGCACGTGCGCGATCGCACCGGTGACGGTGTCGACCACGAAGTTCTCGATGAAGCCGAGGATCTGGCCGTCGTTCGTCATGACCGTCTTTCCCCGGAGCTCCGTCAGGAACTTGCGCATGGCCGTCTCGGCGGTCGATTCCCGGGTTCGATATTTAACCGTTGTCGCCGAGCGGCACCGCGCGCGGACCGGGGGATCGGGGCGGCGCGCGGGCGGTCCCCGTCGCCCCCGGCCGCGCGTCCGGTCGAGGCCCGGGACCGATCCCGGCCCTCGACCGGCGGTCGGCGCGGCAACGCTTATATGACGCACCCGGGTCGAGGGCGACCCCCACATGCTTCGGACGATCGCGAAGGAGAACCCGGAGCTCGTCCACGCGCTCATTGAGCTGAGGCGCGCGGCGAAGCGCCACGAGGCCCCGATCTGGGGCGCCGTCGCCCGCCGGCTCGCCCGGCCGCGGCACCAGGTCCCGCCCGTCAACGTGGGCCACCTCGAGCGGCTCGCCGCGGCGAACGAGGTGATCGTGGTCCCCGGGAAGCTCCTCGCCCACGGTCGGCTCTCGAAGCCGCTCACCGTCGCCGCCTTCCACTACTCCGAGGGCGCCCGGACGAAGATCCACGCCGCCGGAGGGACGGCGGTCGGCCTCCACGATATACTGAAGAGCCATCCGAACGGCTCGGGGGTTCGGATCATTGCCTGACGACGCGCCCGCCGCGAATCCGCCGCCCGCTTCCGAACCTACCGCGACGCGAAGCGCCGACGCCCCCGAGGGGCCGAAGCGCGTCGAGCCGGCGCCCAAGACCGCCGCCCCCGGCGGCGAGAAGAAGCCCGCGAAGGCGAAGTCCAGCGCCAAGCCCGACGCCAAGGGGAAGGGTCCGGCCCACCCGCCCGCGACCCCCGCCGCGGCGGCGCCGGCGCCGAAGCCCCGCGAGCCGATGTTCCCGGGCTCCGTCACGGTCATCGATGCGAGCGGCCTCGTCCTCGGCCGGGCCGCGAGCCTCATCGCGAAGCGGCTCCTCGGCGGCGAGACGATCGTGGTCGTCAACGCGGAACGGACGGTGGTCACGGGCAACCGCCGCATGGTGATCGACGAGTTCGTCGCCGACCGGGCCCGCGGGTCGGTCCGCTCGGGACCGCACTACCCCCGCTACCCCGACCGGATCTTCCGCCGCACGGTGCGCGGCATGCTCCCGCACCTCAAGACCCGCGGGCGCATCGCGTTCCACAATCTCCACGTCTTCATCGGCGTCCCGCCGGGCCTCGGCGGGAGGTCCCCGATCTCCCTCGACGGCGCGCGGGCCCGCCCGGCGCTGCGGACCCCGATCTCGCTCGCGGAGATCTCGACGCTCCTGGGGGCCAAGCTGTGAAGGCGCCCGTCATCGTCCAGACGAGCGGCAAGCGCAAGGAGGCCGTCGCGCGGGCGACGGTCCGCAAGGGCCAGGGCCGCATCCGCATCAACCGGATCCCGCTCGAGATCGTGGAGCCCGAGATCATCCGCCAGAAGATCCAGGAGCCGCTCCTCATGGTCGGCGACCGGTGGCGGACGATCGACATCAGCGTCGACGTCGCCGGCGGCGGGGTGATCGGGCAGGCGTCCGCCGCCCGGACCGCCGTCGCCCGGGGGCTCGTGGCGTGGATGAAGGACGACGGCTTGGCCGAGATGTTCAAGCGGTACGACCGGTCGCTCCTCGTGAACGACCCGCGCCGCAAGCTCCCGAAGCGGCCGGGCGGCCGCGGCGCGCGCGCCCGCCGGCAGAAGTCGTACCGCTGAGGAGGGGGAGCGAGCCGTGACGATGATGGTGCCGGTCCGGTGCTTCACCTGCGGGGCCGTGGTCGGCCAGTGCTGGGACGAGTTCCTGGAGCGGACCAACCGGGGCGAGCCGGCCGGCGCGGTGCTGACCGCGCTCGGGCTCAAGCGGTACTGCTGCCGCCGGATGCTCTTGAGCCACGTCGACCTCCTGGACGAGGTCGGCCCGTACGGGTAGGCCCTTCGCCTCGATCGGCCGCCGCGGCGGCGAGCGGGCGTCCCCCGTGGGCAGTCGCTCGGGTTCGCTCTCGAGCTCGGACGGGCGGGCATCCTCCCGGCTCCGAGCCGTCCGGCTCGCTTCGAAGATCGCGGGGGGCTCGGGCCGGCCTACTTCTTGTCGGCGCCCTCGTCGTCCCCCTTCTTGGGACGCTCGAGGCCGCTCTTCGAGCCGGAGCCGCTGCCCGACGCCTTGCGGCCGCCGCCGCGGGCCCGCCGGAAGTAGAGGAGCGCCGCCACGATCACGATGACCACGCCCGCGACGACCCCGATGACCTCCTCGTCGAAGACGATCGGGTTCGCGTTCAGCGTCACCGACACGTGCGCCTGGTTCGCGCCGGTCGCGTAGTTCGAGGCGAACTCGTTGGAGGCGGTGGCGTTGACCCACAGGTCGTACGTCCCCACGCGCGCCGGGCTGAACGTGATCTCCGCCCGGACGGTCTCGTTGAACGCGATCCGGGCGAGCCCGACGGCGAACGGCGACGCGCTCGTGGTCGTGTTGCTCGTGTAGTTGTAGAACTTGACCGAGCCCGGCGAGCCGCCGATCGCGATCGGCGATCCCGACCCGCTCGGGGAGAGCAGGTAGAACCGGACCGACACGTTCTGGGCCGTCGAGTTCTGGCCCAGCGTGTTGGTGACGTTCGCCCAGACGGTGTACGTCCCCTGGTCCTGCATCGTCGTCGGGGCGGTGAGGTTGCTCACCGTGAGGACCGGCCGCGTGCTCGCGTTCGGGGAGATCGAGACCGTCGCCGTCACGTAGGCGGTGTTGCCCGCCCGGTCCCACACCGTGAGGTTCACGGTGTAGGCGCTCGACTGGGGCGCGAGCCAGAAGATCGGCCGCGCCGGGATCTTGTAGCCGGAGGCGTTCGTCTGGTTGTAGAAGATTCCGACCGAGCTGTTGCCCGAGTTGGTGATCGACCAGTTGTAGCTCACGAGCGAACCGTTGTTGGGGTCGGTCGAGTTCGCCGCGACGAGCTGGACCTCCGCCGTGCGGTTCGCGGCCTCGACGACCGCCGACCCGGTCACCGTCCGGCCGCTCGCGTCCTGGACCGCCACCTGGGGGGTCGGCTTCTGGGTGTCGCGGACCAGCACGACGAGCGACGCCGTCGCCGGCCGTCCGCCGGCGTCGTAGAGCGAGAGCGTCACGTTATACCGCCACCCGAGGAAGTCGACGGTCTTGTTCCCGACGGTGGTGCTGGTGAGGTAGAGGCCCGCGCCCTTGAACGTGTAGGTGTAGTTCTGCTGGGCCGGGTTGCCGATCCCCGAGCCGGCGGTGAAGTTGGTCCAGGTCGAGAACGAGCGCGCCTGGAGGCTCCAGTTCGCGATCGAGAGGACCCCGGCGACCGGCGCGCCCGCGTACAGGGTCGACGAGCTCGTCGACGCGTTGAAGTGGAGCGTCGACGACCAGTTCACCATCACGTACGAAGCGCTTCCCGCCGCGACGACCGTCGCGTTAACGCTGATCTTCGCGACCGGCGCGGTGTTCCCGGCGTAGACCGTGAAGTTGGCGGTGCTCGTGCGGCCGCCCGAGCTCGTGAGCGTGAGCGTGCCGTTGTAGGCTCCCGAGGCCGCGTAGGTGTGGTAGGTCGTCGGGTCGGAGGTCGCGACGGGGGTCGAGCTGTCGCCGAACATCCAGTGGTACAGCGTGCCGTTCGTCCCCGAGGGGAACGTCGAGTTCGCGGCGGAGAAGGTGAGGTTCTCCCCCGACGACGCGACGACGGTGTAGTTGTTGATCGTCGAGTTGAGCACGTTGCTGGACGAGTAGGCGAAGTTCGACGAGGAGATGTTCACGATCGCCGTCACGTTCCCGAACTTGACGATCGGGAGGGTCGCGGTGCTCGAGGCGGAAGTGTACGGCTTCGAGACGACGGTGAACTTCGTCCACGTGCCGTTCGGCCCGGCCGGGACGAGGGTCGCGCCGGCGGGGGCCGGCGTGCCGGCCGAGAGGACGTAGCCGCTCGGCAGCGTGACGGTGTAGTTCATCGACTGGGCGTTCGACGGGTGCTTGTACGAGAACGCGAGCGTGTAGTTCTGGAGGTTCTTTCCGACCGTCGAGGTCACGTTGTAGACCGACTTCCAGCCGAAGCCCATCGTTGCGGTGCTGTTGAGCCCGCAGCCGCCCGCGCACGTGGAGGTCGGGGTGAACCCGAACGTCGTGTTCGCGCCGAACGAGACGCCGTTCACCGTCGTCCCCGCCTGGGCGGCCGGGAAGAACGGACCCTGGCTCTCGACCCACGCGTAGACCGTGGGGAGGTCGCCGCTCGAGAACGTGAGGTTGTGGGAGAGGTCGAGCGCGAGCTGGGACCACAGCTGGCCGACGGACGCGTTGGGGAGCTTCGGGAAGACCGAGTTCGCCGACAGGAGGGCGGTCGAGTTGACGGAGAGGTTGGA